>DATBEZ010000102.1:0-18547 GCA_036558745.1 Acidimicrobiia bacterium | reverse complement strand
CCGTCCTGGGCGTTGCGGGTGGCCTGCTGGAGACCGCTCACCTGGGCCGAGAGGCCCTCGCTGATGACGAGGCCGGCGGCGTCGTCGGCAGCACGGTTGATGCGGAAGCCCGAGGAGAGCTTCTCGAGGCTCTTGCCCATGTTGCTCTCGGTCTGCGACAGGTTCCTGTACGCGTTGAGAGACATGATGTTGTCGTTGATGCGCATTGCGAATCCTCCGTGATCCGTGAGCGCTCCCCGTCCTTGGGGAGTCCCCTCATTGAGTGTGGTTGCGCAATCGCTCCGATCGGCAGGAACGACCGCGAGCGCTGCTCTGGCCGTACGAAACTAGGTTTCGCCCCGTGATGTCCGGTATGTCCGGTTGAGTCAGGTCGCGTCGCGAGCGTCGCATTCGGCAGAAGTGCCACCCCGGAGGCGGATCTCCCTACAGTCGGTGCCGTGCGGATCGGTCTCGCGTTGCCCCAGTACGACTACTCGGTCCCCGGCGAGTCGCCCCTTCGCTTCGACACGGTGGTGCACCACGCGCGCACGGCCGCCGACCTCGGCGTCGACTCCCTTTGGCTGTCGGACCACGTGTTCCTCGACCTCGCGAAGTACGGCGCCGACGAACGCCGGTACGGCGCGTTCGAACCCATCGCGACGCTCGGGGCACTCGCGCGCGCCGTCCCGAACGTGCGCCTCGGCACGCTCGTCCTGTGCGAGGCGTTGCGGCCCGCATCCGTCCTCGCGAAGTCGATCGCAACGCTCGACCGGATCAGTGGCGGGCGGATCGACGTCGGCCTCGGCGCGGGATGGTACGAGCCCGACTACGAGGCCGTGGGCATGTCGTTCCCGCCGCCGGGCGAGCGTCTCGCGCGCCTCGCGGAAGCGGTCCAGGTCTGTGCCGGTGTCCTGACCACGGGAACGGAGCCCTTCACCTTCGACGGTCGGTACCACGTCGCGCTGGGCGCGCGTTGTGATCCGCCGCCGCTGCAGCGTCCGCGCCCGCCCGTGTTCGTGGGTGGCAAGGGCGACCGCCTGCTCGATGTCGTCGCGTACCACGCGGACGGGTGGAACACGTGCTGGGTGTGGACGCGCGACGCCTACCGCGAACGCCTCGATGCGCTGGCGCGCGCGTGCGACGCCGCCCGCCGCGATCCTGCCGACGTCTGGCGTTCGGTGGGTCTCTACGCGCTGTGCGGTGAGGACGAGCGCGATCTGGATCGACGGTTCGAACGCGTGCGCGCGTGCACGCCGTCGGGCGTGCTCGACGGGGTCACGCTCGACCAGTGGCGCACGGGCCGGCTCGTCGGAACCGTCGAGCAGGTCGCCGAGCAGCTCGACGGGTGGGCGTCACTCGGCGTCGAGACCGTGATCCTCGGCCTCGGCGCGGTCCCGTTCCAGGTCGCCGCGCTCGACGACCTCGAGCCCCTCACCGCTGCGGCCCGACTGGCGGTGAAGGCGCCGACCGGCCCGTCGCGGCGGTAACGTCTCCTCGCGTCCCCACCGAGACGAAGCGGAGGCCTGGGCGGAGCCCGGGAGGCCGCAGCGAAGTCGACCAATGTGACTGAAGGGCTGCGATGGAATTCCTCGGCACGCCCGAGCTGATCATCATCCTCATCGTCGTCCTGCTCGTGTTCGGCAGCACCCGTCTCCCGAAGCTCGCCCGCTCGATGGGCCAGGCCTCGAAGGAGTTCAAGAAGGGCCTGCAGGAGGGTGCGGCCGACGACGACGAGCCCAAGCCGGACAAGTAGCCGCGGGGCGCCTCCACGGCGGGTCCGTGCCGGTCGGTCAGGCCGCGCGGGAACCCGCCCGCCCCCTCTGACGTTGTCGTGAGGTCCGACGGTGTACCGACCTGGGACGAGGTCGCTCGTGAGCACGGGCGGTTCATGTACCAGGTCGCCTACCGCCTGACGGGCAATCCCGATGATGCCGCGGACGTCGTGCAGGAGGCCCTCCTGCGCGTCCGCAAGGGCTTGGAGACCTACCAGCCGGGTTCGCTGGAAGGGTGGTTGGCGCGGATCGTGACGAACGTGTTCCTCGACGAGGTGAGGCGACGGCGCCGGCGGCCGACGGAGGCGCTCCCCGTCGAGCCCGACCGCGTCCTGCCCGCGTCGCCCGCCGCCGACGAGGCCAGCGCGGAGCTGTCCGCCGACATCCAGGCCGCGCTCACGTCGCTGCCGGACGAGTTCCGCGTCGCGGTCGTGCTCTGCGACGTCGCCGACCTCCCGTACGAGGACATCGCGGTCGCGACCGGCGTCCCCGTCGGCACCGTGCGCTCACGCATCCACCGCGGCCGTCGCCTGTTGCGGACGACGCTCCAGGGGCAGACAGCCGATGACTGAGCCGCGCGACGACCTTCCGGAGGAGCTGCTCTCCGCGTACGTCGACGGTGAGCTCACGGTCGACGAGCGCGCCGCCGTCGACGTGCAGCTCGCAACGTCGCAGGTGTGGTCACAGCTGCTCGGCGAGATCACCGAGGTGCGGGCCGCGGTGCGCTCGCTCCCGGTTCCGCTCGCGCCTGCCGGTTTCTGGGAATCGGTCCTCCTGGACGATCCCGCCGTGACGCCTTCGCGCCTTCGGGTCCCGCACCCGCTGCGATGGGTCGCGGGAAGCGCCGCGGCGGCCGTCGTCGCGGTCGCGTTCGTCGTGCCGTCCCACCACACGACCACGCCGCCCGTCGCGACGATGGTGGACGCGCACGCGTCACGGTCGTCGCTCAGCCAGGACCCGGTCACGCAGCTGGCGCCGATCGCCCAGCCCGTCAAGCTCGCACCTTGATCGTGGCCCGTCGTCTCGCTCTCGTCCTCGTGCTCGCGACCGCGGTCGGTGTCGTCGCGGTCGTGCACGCGGCGGCTTCACCCCGTGACGACGGTGACGCGCGCGCGTTGATCGCCGCGGCGCGCGGTGCGGTCACGCGCTACGCGTTCTCGGGCGTCGTCGCGGTCGAGTGGGTCGCGGCCGGCAAAACGCACCGAGAACGCGTCCCGGTCACCGAGCAGGGCGGCCTGCTGGTCCTGGGCTCGTCGCGCCGCGCCATGGGGACCGACTCCGAGAGTCTTGTGCACGAGGCCAACGGATGGTTCGGTCTCTCCACGGACGGCGCGTCGGATGCGGTTCCGGACCCGTTCGGGAACTACGACATCTCGGTCGGCCCCGGTGATGCCGTTGCCGGTCGGCCGACGACGTTGCTCACCGCGGTCAGCCGCGCCGACCGCTCGGTCCAGGAGCGGCTGTACTTCGACGCCGACACCCAGATCCTGTTGCGGCGCGTGCAACTCGACGGCAGCCAGACGGAGCGTTCGGTCGGGTTCGTCGAGATGTCGCAACCGGTGGCGGCCACCGCGAAACCGGACACACCGCCGTCCACGGCGCACCGCGCGACGCCTCTCTCGCCGGGACACCTCGGCAAGGGTTGGGACGCGCCCCACTCGTTGGGTGACGGCTTCGAGCTCGTCGACGTCTACCGACAGCCCGACGGCAGCAGGCAGCTCTACTACAGCGACGGTCTCGTCGGGATGTCGGTGTTCGAGGAGAAGGGAACGCTCGACACCGACGCGCTCCCTCACGGCGGGCGCACGACCACCGTCGCGGGACGTGACGCTCGCGTCTACGAGACCGCGGGTGGCCGGACGGTGGTGTGGGGAACGGACAAGGTCGTGTACACGTGCGTCAGCGACGCGTCGACGCGCACGATGGACACGCTCCTCGCGAAGCTCCCGGCGCAGCCCGGTCACGGGATCGTCGCCCGCGTGACCCATTTCGTGCTCGGCCCGTTCAGCTGGGAGTGACGGGCTGGAGCGTGCTCGACAGCTGCCCGACGCCGCGCCCGTAGCGGCGGTCGACGGCGCGTTGATGCGCGTCGTCGGCGAGCAGAGCCTGCACCCAGACCCGACCCTCCGTGTTCAACGGCAGCGCCATCAGCACGCGCAGACCCAGTGAGCGGGCGAGCGCGGGGTCGAGCCGGAGCTCGTTGACGATCCGGCGCAGCTCCGCGTCGGTGCGCGGCAGCTGCGTCACGCGGATCGGGCCGCCCCAGAGCGCCTGCAGGTCGGCGCGGTGGCGCTCGAGGTCACCGGTGAACCCGAAGTCGTAGAGCTGCTCGGCCGGTGTGTCGCGGTGGCGCGCAACGGTGATCGACATGTCGACCCACGTTCCTGCGAAGTCGGGCGCGGCGTGGGCCGCGGCATCCATCGCGCGGGCGTCGTCGTTCGACAGGCGGTTCGGGTCCCTGATCGCCCACCCGCCGGGCGGCGGCGGGCATGGCGTGGAGAAGCGCGGCCGCGGCACCGACGCGGTCGCGCGTGACCCGACGGGACGCGGCGGTCCCGGCGGTTCGGTGAGCGTGAAGCGCTCGCCGTCGTAGGTGCCGACGAGATGGAACTCGCCCCAGCGGACACCGCCAACACGCCCAGCGCCGCGACGGCGGTCGTCATCCGGAACCGCATCTGCTCCTCCCCGGTCGCGCGTGTTCTTCGACGAGGCCGGGGATCCGTGCGGTTCCCAGCGCGCGTGCACAGACGATCGCGCGTCAGCGACGCGCGCGTTCGGGGATCAGCCCAGGCCGTCGGGGGTGGTCACGAGGCGGCGCGAACGCAGGATGCGACGCCGCTCACGTTCCGACGCCCCGCCCCAGACACCGTGGTCGATGCGGTACTCGAGCGCGTACTCGAGGCATGCCATCCGCACCGGGCACTCGAAGCAGACGTGCCGGGCCCGGTCGACGCCGACGCCGTCCGAAGGGAAGAACAGCGTCGGGTCGAACTCGCGGCAGCGGGCGTCGAGCATCCACGTGTGCTCGCGCTCGTGGTCGGGGGGCGGGGGGAGGTCCATAGCGTTGCCTCTTCCAACGACGGAAGGGACGGGTCGGGTTCCCGCATTCTCACCCAGTTCCCCGCCCACCGCCCGGGTTCTCAGGTGATCCTCAGGCGCAGGGAGGAACCTGCCGCAAGGGTAGGGCGTTGCCCGTGATGCATGCGGAACCGGCGGGGTCCGGATCCGGCGCGAGCATGGTCTGCGTGCGGCGGCGACGGAGCCTGCCGCGAGGAGACGGAGGTACCGGTGAGCGAGCACGACGACGTCGGCCAGGGCGACGCCTCCGAGCCGTGGCGACGGCTGGAGCCGCAGGCCCCGTCCACACCGGAGCAGGACGAGCCCGCCGCGCCTGCCGAGACGGACGAGGGCTCCACGCCCGCGCCCGGCGAGACGCCCACCGAGCCCGTGGCACCCGTCGCGCCCGCTGCTGCAACGGATGCCGCGAGCGTGACGCCACCTCCCGACACCTCCGAGATCCCTGTCGCGGCACCCCCCGACGCGCCGCTGTCGCCGTGGGCCGCGCCCGTCGGCGCCGCGCCACCGGCCGGCGAGGCGTCGGGCTGGGCCGCGGCCGGTGCCGCGGCCAGCGCGACCGGCACCGGTTGGGGTGCGCCACCCCCTCCGTCCGGGACCTGGGGAGCTCCCCCCGTCTCCCCCGGTCCGGTCGGAGGCCGCGACCGCAACGGTGGCGGCATGAAGCAGATGCTCATCGGCGCGCTCATCGGCGCGGTGGTCGCGGCGCTCGTGTCGGCCGGTGTCTACATCGGCGTCGACAACGACTCGTCGAGCACGCCGAAGACGACGGTCGCGTCCGCGCGCAACACGTCCGTGTTCGCGACGCCGTCCGACGTGCACGCGATCCTCGAGAGGGTGGAGCCCGCAGTCGTCGCGGTCACGACCGGCGCGGCCGCCAACGATGTCTTCGGTCAGTCGTCGGGTTCGAGCGGCGGCGCCGGAACGGGTGTCGTCATCTCGAGCGACGGTTTCATCGTCACGAACAACCACGTCGTGAGCGACTCGGGCGGACGTATCGAGGTGACGTTCAACGACGGTACCCACAAGCAGGCGACGCTCGTCGGCAACGACGCATCGGCGGACCTCGCGGTGGTGAAGGTCGACGCGAACGGCCTCACGCCCGCGGCGCTCGGCGACTCCGACAAGCTCGTCGTGGGTGACGAGGTCATCGCGATCGGGAACGCGCTCGCGCTGCCCGGTCAGCCGAGCGTGACGCGCGGCATCGTGTCCGCGCTCAACCGTTCGATCGACACCGAGGTGAACACGACCCTCGACCACATGATCCAGACCGACGCCGCCATCAACCCGGGTAACTCGGGCGGGCCGCTGGTGAACTCCGACGGTCAGGTCGTGGGCATCAACACCGCGATCGCGGACCCGTCGGAAGCGCAGAACGTCGGCTTCGCGATCGCCATCAACCAGGCGAAGCCCATCATCGAGGATCTGCGCAAGGGCAAGAAGGTCGAGCCCGCGTTCCTCGGTGTGGTGACGCAGACGGTGACGCCCGCGATCGCGAACCAGCTGAATCTCAAGGCCACGTCCGGCGCGGTGGTGCAGCGCGTCGAGCAGGGCTCACCGGCCGACGATGCCGGGATCCAGCAGGGCGACGTGATCCAGAAGATCGACGCGGCGACGATCAAGACCGCCCAGGACGTGGGGAGCGCGGTGCGGACGCATCACGCGGGTGACAAGGTCACCGTGGTCGTGGACCGCGCGGGCACCTCGAAGACGTTCACCGTGACCCTCGGCTCCCGTCCCGAGAACCTCGGATAGCAACCCCCACGCTGCCGGGCGGGTCACGACCCGACCCGCCCGGTAGGCTCACGAGCTCGATGCCGGCGGGGAGCGGACCGCGGCGACCGGAGCGACGAGCGAGGTCGCTCGCCAGCGAACGAACGACGCGGGCGGCCCAGGGTCCAGCCCGGAGCCCCGCAGCGAGGGAGTGAGCGAGTGAGCACAGAATCTGAGGATCTCGAGCAACAGCCGCCGCAGGGGCAGGTCACGATCGTGTACCTCGGCCCCGCGTCGCCGCACTGGGAGGTGCGCAACGTCTTCGGCGACCGGCAGCTGATCGACGAGTTCCGTCAGCGCGCGCTGGCGCGGCTGCAGCTCCTCCCGCCGCACGATCCGCAGTTCCGCCGCAACCGCGAGCGCGTCGCGCGCGACGCCGAACGCGAGCGCCTCATCCTCGAGTGGGACCTCGGCTACGAGGAAGAGACGCAGTAGGAGCGACCGCGCGCGACGGGGGCACGCCGCAGGTCGCGTCGAGCAGCGTCAGCCTCGGTTGGCAGGCGAGCGGCGAGCCCGCGAGCGCGACAGTGAACTAGGCAAAAATATCGTCGGCGTTGTCGGCACCCGGGTGCAGGCCGGTGACCATGAACTGCACCCGCTCCGCGATCGTCACCGCGTGGTCGGCGACGCGTTCGTAGTGACGGGCGACGAGCGCGAGCTGCACCGCCTGCTGGATCGTGCCCTCGTCGCTGCTTCCCCACGAGAGGATGTGGCGGAACAGGCTCTTCGAGAGGTCGTCCATCGCGTTGTCCATGTCGGCGAGCGCGGCCGCGCGTGAGCCGTCGCCGTCGGCGAACGCGTCGATCGCGAGCCGGGTCTGGTTCGCGGCCTGCATGCCCATCTCGTGGATGATCCCGCGCACCTTCGGGTCGAGCGGGTGGGGCCACAGCCGCCGTGTGGCCTTGGCCACGTTCACCATGAGGTCGGCCGAGCGTTCGAGCTCGTGGCAGATGCGCAGGATCGTGACGACGGCGCGCAGGTCGGAGGCGAGCGGCTGCTGACGGGCGAGCATGACGAAGCAGCGGTCCTCGGTGAAGTGGTACAGGTTGTCCACCAGGTCGTCGTGCTCGATGACCTGCTCCGCGGCGGCGAGGTCCGCGTCGAGCAGCGCCTGGGTCGCGGCGGCGACCGACTCCGTGGTGAGCGCCCCGAGCCGGATGACGTCCGCGCGCAGCTCCTCGAGCGCCTCGTTGAAGCTCTTGCGGGCCTCGGGTGTGGTGGTCACGTCGTCCCTCCTCGTCTCCGCCGTGCTCGTGGTCGCTCCCCGGCGTGGGCTCCATCTTCCCCCGACGCGAAGGTGCCGGACTCCGGGACCTCGTTCTCGGGCGAAGGTGTTCGCGTGTCGTTCACCTGTGAGCCATGGGGATGTCGGTCGCGGCACCGGGTGAGCGCGCGCCCGACGCACCCCGGACGCCCGCAGGCCCCCTGTGGCGCTTGAGCTTCACCGCCTGTTCACCTGCTGGACGCTTGGGGGCCACGGCCCCGCTAGAGCCGCTCCGTAGCGTGCGCGCCGACAACGACCACGCACAACCGGCACGGACGTCCGATCCGGCAGGAGGGTCCTACACATGGTCCACACATCGGGACGCAGGAAGAGCCTCGCGGTCGCGGCGCTCGTCCTCGCACTCGTCGCCGCGGCGTGCGGCAGCAGTTCGAGCGGGAAGAAGAGCTCCGGCGGCGGGAGCGGAACCACCTCCGCGTCGGTGCCCTCGGCCACCCTCAACGGCTCGGGCTCCACGTTCCAGCAGCCCTATGACCAGGCGGCGATCCAGGCGTTCACCCAGCAGCACTCGGGTGTGACGATCAACTACGCGGGTGGCGGCTCGGGCAAGGGCCAGACCGACCTGCAGGGCAAGCTCGTCGAGTTCGCCGGTACGGACGCGCTGCCCAAGCCCGCCGACCTGCCGAAGTACACGGGTGGCGCGCTGCTCTACTTCCCGTTCGTCGCCGCACCGATCACCGTGTCCTACAACGTGAACGGCCTCGACAAGCTCCAGCTCTCGGCCGACACGATCGCGAAGATCTTCGAGCGCCAGATCAAGACGTGGAACGACCCCGCGATCAAGGCCGACAATCCGGGCGCGACGCTGCCGTCGACGAACATCACGGTCGTGCACCGCTCCGACGCGTCGGGCACGACGAACAACTTCACCACGTACCTCAAGGCCGCGGCGCCCGGTGTGTGGACGCTCGGTGCCGACAAGACGGTCCCGTGGCCGAGTGACACCCAGGCCGGCAACGGCAACCCCGGTGTCGCGAACGCGGTCAAGGCGACGAACGGCGCGATCGGCTATATCGACTACTCCGACGCGAAGGCGTCGGGCCTGAAGTTCGCGTCGGTGAAGAACTCGGCGGGCAAGTACGTCGAGGCCACGCTCGACGGGACGTCGGCCGCGCTCGAGGGCACGACCCTCAACGCGGACCTGAGCTACAACCCGCTCAACGCGTCCGGTGACGCGGCCTACCCGATCGCCGGTCCGACCTGGATCATGATCTACAAGAACCAGACGGACCACGCGAAGGGCACCGCGCTCAAGGCATTCCTGGCCTTCATCCTCTCGAGCGACGGTCAGAACCTCGCCGAGACGGCGGACTTCGCCAAGCTCCCGTCGAGCATGCTCACGAAGGCCCAGGCCCAACTGGACCAGATCGTCATCCCGGCGTGATCCGATGCGGAAGGGGGCGGGCGTGCGTGACGCCCGCTCCCTTTCCGCATCTCGACGCACGTGAGTCTGCATGAGCATCGTGCGGACGGACCGAAGCTCCGCCGGGCGGAGCCCCCTCGAGCGGGAGGGGAGGGAGCCATGAGTATCGACCTTCGACCACCGCCCACACCATCCGCACCGAAGAAGCTGAGCGAGAGCGGCAAGCCGCCGGGCTCGCGCAGCGATCGCGTCTTCCGGTACCTCGCCCTGGGCGGGGGCCTTCTCGTCTTCGTCATCCTCGCCCTGATCGCGTGGTCGACGACGAAGGAGGCGTGGCCCGCCTTCACGCACGAGGGCATCTCGTTCATCACCTCGTCGACGTGGAACCCGAGCAAGAACCAGTACGGCGCGCTCGCGCTGATCTACGGCACGCTCGTCACATCGATCATCGCGTTGGTGTTCGCGGTCCCGATCAGCTTCGGGATCGCGCTGTTCGTCACCGAGATCGCACCCGGCTGGCTGCGTCGCCCCGTGACCTACGTGGTCGACCTGCTCGCGACGATCCCGTCGGTCGTCTTCGGGCTCTGGGGCATCGCGGTCCTTGCCCGCGCGATCCCGGGCTTCTACCAGAACGTCTCCGATCTCGTGTCACCGATCCCGGGGCTGAAGACGTTGCTCAGCGGTGACCCGATCAGCGGAGCGAGCCTCATGACCGCGGGCTTGATCCTGGCGTTGATGATCGTGCCGATCGTCACGTCGATCGCGCGCGAGATCTTCGCCACCGTGCCCTCCGAGCAGAAGGAGGCCGCGTACGGGCTCGGCGCGACGCGCTGGGAGATGATCCGCGGTGCGATCTTCCCCTACGCGCGCAGCGGGCTCGTGGCGGGAACCATGATCGGGCTCGGCCGCGCCCTGGGCGAGACGATCGCGGTGGCCCTGGTCGTCGGGTCCAACGCGCGGATCACGGCCCACCTCTTCAGCAGCGGCGACACCATGGCGGGCATCATCGCCAACCAGTTCGGCGAGTCGACCGGTCTCCAACGCTCGGCGCTCATCGGACTCGGTGTCGTCCTCTTCGTCATCACGATCCTCGTCGGCGTGCTCGCCCGATGGATCGTCAACCGCACCCAGCACGAGCTCAACACGGGAGCGGTGCGATGAGCAGCCAATCCCTCTACGTCGCGGGGCACCGGGGCCGGAAGGTCTCGAGCGCGTGCGCGACGGGCTTCATGGTCCTCTCGTTCGTCGTGATGCTGGTGCCGTTGGTGCTCATCGTCGGCTACGTGATCAAGCGCGGCGCGGGCGTGATCAGCTGGTCGTTCCTCACCGAGGACCTGCCGATCATCGACCGGCTGCCTGGCGGCGGCATCGCACCGGCGATCGTCGGCACCCTGCTCATCGTCGGTGCCGCGACGCTGATGGCGGTGCCGCTCGGCCTGCTCGGCGGCATCTACCTCAACGAGTACGGCGGCAAGCGGCGGACGGCGAGCGTCGTGCGTTTCCTCGCCGACGTGATGACCGGGGTGCCGTCAGTCGTGATGGGCCTGTTCATCTTCTCGATCTGGACCCTGCGCTACCAGTACAGCGCCTTCGGCGGCGCGCTCGCGCTGGCATGCCTGATGCTGCCGATCGTCATCCGCACGAGCGAGGAGGTGCTGCGCCTCGTCGCGCACGACCAGCGTGAGGCCAGCTACGCGCTCGGGGGTCGCAAGGCGACGACGATCGGTCGGATCGTCCTGCCGGCCGCAGCACCGGGGATCATCAGTGGTGCGTTGCTCGCGATCGCCCGCGCCGCCGGTGAGACCGCACCGCTGCTCTTCACGATCCTCTACGTGACGAAGACCAACACCAGCCTGTTCCACGGCCCCAACGTGGCGCTGCCGCTGCTGATCTTCAAGAACGCGCAGTCGCCGTTCACCGCGGCGGCCGACCGGGCCTGGGGCGCGGCCCTGACATTGATCGTCATCGTGTTCCTCTTCACGCTCCTGGCGCGTATCGTCGCGGCCGGGTTCGACCGCCGGAGGCGGGCATGACCATCATTCCCACGGGGAGTCGTTCCATGAGCGAGGTGACCACCACGCCCGGTAGCACCGAACCCGTCCTCGGCGCCGAGAGCGAACTCCCGGAAGAAGCGCGAGAGATCGTCTTCGAGATCCGCAACCTCGCCGTTCGCTACGGCGGCGCGCTCGCAGTACGTGACGTGACCCTCGACATCGCCGCGAACGAGATCACCGCGGTCATCGGCCCGTCCGGGTGTGGGAAGAGCACGTTCATCCGCTGCCTCAACCGCATGAACGACCTCGTCGCGGGGGCGACGGTCGAAGGGCTGGTCCGCTTCCACGGCGAAGACCTCTACGACCAGCGAGTCGACCCGGCCACGGTCCGCCGGCGCATCGGCATGGTGTTCCAGCGTCCGAACCCGTTCCCCAAGTCGATCTACGACAACGTCGCGTACGGCCCGCGCATCAACAAGATGAAGCACAACCTCGACGACACCGTCGAGCGTGCATTGACCCACGCCGCGCTGTGGGACGAGGTGAAGGACAAGCTCAAGAAGAGCGGGCTCGCGCTCTCGGGTGGCCAGCAGCAGCGTCTGTGCATCGCGCGGGCGCTCGCGGTGCAGCCCGACGTGCTGCTGATGGACGAGCCCTGCTCCGCGCTCGACCCGATCGCGACCGCGCGCATCGAGGACCTCATGGAGGATCTCAAGCGCGAGTACACGATCGTGATCGTGACCCACAACATGCAGCAGGCTGCGCGCGTGTCGGACCGGACCGCCTTCCTCACGACCGAGGTCGGCGAATCGGGACACCGTTCCGGGCGTCTCGTCGAGTTCGACCGCACCGCGACGATCTTCACCCACCCGTCCGATCCACGTACGGAGGGCTACATCACCGGCCGGTTCGGATGAGCAGCGCAGGGTCTCTCGTGGGCGCCACCGGGTTCCCGGCTCCGATCACGAGGGCGCCGTAACCGGGTCACGACCATGGCGACGAGCGGCACGACTCAACCCAACAGCCCACGCCACGACGTCCGGGAGGCGACGTGATGTGGTTCATCGTCGCGGCGGCACTCGCGGTCGCGGCGGCCGCCGTGATCGTCGCCTGGCGCACGGGCCGTGGTGTGCGGCGTGACCTGCAGGAGTCCATCGCCCGCCTCGGCGACGAGGAGAGCGCCCAGCAGCAGCCCCTCGAGTCGGCGCTCGCGCGTCTGGAACGCGTGGCGGACGACGCCGACGCGGCCGCGCGCGACGAGCGGCGGGATCGTGAGCTTCTCGGTGCCGCGATCCACGCGGCGCGCGACGGCGTGATCATCGTCGACGCGGCCGGCAGCGTCGTGCTGCGTAGTGAGGCGGCCGAGCGGTTCGTCGACCCGCGCCACTCCGACGCGATCGCGGCGGAGGTGATCACCGAGCTGCTCGACCGGGCGCGCACGGGCGAGACCGCTCGTCGCGAGCTACAGCTGTTCGGCCCGCCGCGCCAGGTGCTGCTCGTCGAGTCCCTCCCGCTGGCGCTCGACGGGACGGTCGGCGCCGTGGCCTTCGTCCGCGACGTCAGCGAGGCGCGGCGCGTCGAGAACGTGCGACGCGACTTCGTCGCCAACGTGTCACACGAGCTGAAGACCCCGATCGGTGCGCTCGCCTTGCTCGCGGAGACGATTGCCATGGGGGACGACCCCGCGATCGCCCAGCAGCTCGGTGAGCGGATGGTGCGCGAAGCCGACCGCCTCGGGCGCATCATCGACGACCTGCTCGACCTGAGCCTGATCGAGGCGCAGGAGACGCCGACCCGCGAGCCGGTGCCCGTGCATGTGCTGCTCAACGACGCGGTCGAGCACGTGCAGGAGGCCGCTGACCTCGCCGGGATCCCGATCGTGCTCGCGCCCGTTCCCGCCGACCTGCTCGTGCGCTGCGATCGCCGCCAGGTGGTCAGCGCGATCGCGAACCTGCTCGACAACGCGGTGAAGTACTCGGATCCCGGCCAACCCGTCGAGCTCGACGCGCACGTCGACGCGGAGCGCATCGCGGTGACCGTGCGTGACCACGGGATCGGGATCCCGTCGCGGGATCTCGAGCGCATCTTCGAGCGCTTCTATCGTGTCGACCGGGCCCGCAGCCGTGCGACCGGTGGCACCGGACTCGGCCTCTCGATCGTGCGCCACGTCGCGCAGGCGCACGGTGGCGAGGTCGGCGTCGAATCACGCGAAGGGGAGGGGTCCACCTTCACGTTGCAATTGCCGATTGCCCGTCGGCGGACCGGCGGGACCGACCTGAAGGTGTCCTGACTTGGCCGACCCCCCCACGATCCTCGTCGTCGACGACGAACAGTCCTACCGCGACGCGCTCGCGGTCGCGCTCCGCCGTGAAGGCTTCCTCGTCGAGGTCGCCGCGGACGGAATGGAGGCGCTCGAGCGCTTCGAGGCGTCCCGGCCCGCGCTGGTGCTCCTCGACGTGATGCTGCCGCGCATGTCGGGCGTGGACGTGTGCCGCGAGCTGCGCGCACGCGGCACGCGTGTCCCGATCGTCATGGTCACGGCGCGCAACGCGGAGATCGACGCGGTCGTCGGCCTCGAGGTGGGCGCCGACGACTACGTCACCAAGCCGTTCCGGCTGCGCGAGCTCATCGCCCGCGTCCGCGCCCACCTGCGGCGCGCGCCGGCCGCCGAGGACGAGGAGGTCGTGCACGCGGACATCCTCGAGATCGGCGACGTGCGCCTCGACGTGGGACGCCACGAGGTGACCGTGCGCGGTGAACCCGTCGCGTTGCCGTTGAAGGAGTTCGAGCTGCTCGAGCTGCTCCTCGCCAACGCGGGGCGGGTGCTCACCCGCGACGTGCTCATCGACCGGATCTGGGGTCCCAACTACTACGGCGACACCAAGACCCTCGACGTCCACGTGAAGCGGTTGCGCAGCAAGGTCGAGCCCGATCCGGGCCGTCCCGAGCGGATCGTGACCGTGCGCGGCGTCGGGTACCGGTACGAGCGGCCCCGGGTGAACGCGACGACGTAGCGGGTCTACAGCTTCGCGAGCGCGTCCTCGTACTCGGCGCGGGCGCGGGGCGTGCCCAGGTTCGGTGACGAGAACGTCGCCACGACCTTGCCCTGCTCGTCGATCACGAACGTGGCGCGGTTCGCGCAGCCGAGCTCCTCGTTGAACACGCCGTATGCCTTCGCGGTCGCGCCGTGGGGCCAGAAGTCGCTCAGAACCGGGAACGTGAACCCCTGTTCCTTCGCCCACCGCGCCTGCGCGTGGCGGGAGTCGCAGGAGATCGCGAGGACCTGGGCCTGGGACGCCTGGAACGCCGACGGGTCGTCGCGGATCTCGCACAGCTCGCCCTGGCACACGCCCGTGAACGTGAACGGATAGAAGACGATCACGACGTTCTGCTTCCCGCGGAAGCTCGACAGGGTCACGTCGTTGCCGTCCTGGTCCTTCAACGTGAAGTCCGGTGCCTGCTGTCCGACGTCGACACCCACGGGATCGCCTCCTGGAAGAGAGCTCGCCGTCGCGGACGCGACGGCGTCGTCGCAGTGTATGTACCCGCTCGTGGCCGTCGCCGCTCGGGCGAAACGGCTCGTGCGTCGCGTCAGGCCGGCCGCCGGCAGACGTAGCGGGCGCTGAACGCGACCGCCTTCCAGAAGTCGGGGAGGTGGTGCAGCGCGGATCAGCGGGCGAGCGCGCGCGCCGCCGCCGTCGCGGCACCGCGCAGGTCGGCGCGCGAGATGCCCTGCAGCGGCGTGACGGCTGCGTAGCCGGCACGGACGAGCGCGAGATCGGTGTCGGGGTCGCCCTCCACGTCGTTGCCGGTGAACTCGAGCTCCACGTGGCCGTCGCTGGTGCCCGCCGATCCCGCCCACACCGTCCCGTACGGCGCCAGGTGGGCCTCCCGCACGCCGAGAACCTCCGCGAGCGAGCGGTTCGGGACGTTGAGGTTCAGCACCCGCGGCCCGCCGTGCGGATCGGCGGCCCACTCGACGCACGCGGCGGCGATGCGCGCCGCCGTTCCCCACACGATCTCGTCGCCGATCCCGATGCTCACCGCGAGGCCCGGGAACCCCAGGCCCGCCGCGGTGAGCGCGGCGCCGACCGTGCCCGAGTGGAGCACCAGATGTCCGGTGTTCGGGCCCGGGTTGATGCCGGACGCGACGAGGTCGGGCGGCGCGCCGAACCCGCCGAGGCACGCCGCGTACACCGCGGTCGCGGGTGGTTGGTCGATCGCGACGACCCGCACATCCGGCAGCTCGGACCAACGGCGCTGCTCGAGCGCGATCGGCCCGAGTCGATGCAGCGGACCGATCGCCGCGCTCGCGCCACTGCGGTCCGAGCTCGGCGCGACGACGAAGCACTCGTGCCCGGCCTCGACCAGCGCGCACGTCAAGGCCAGGATGCCCTTCGAGTCGACGCCGTCGTCGTTGGTGACGAGGATGCGCACGTCAGTCGGGCGGGAGGTAGCGCGCCGCGACGATCCGGCCGTCCTCGACGTCGAGCACCCAGGTCGAGCCCTTGGCGCACCGCGGCTTCGCTCCGACGTCGACGCCCTCGTGCGCGAGCGCGGCGAGGAAGTCGTCCAGCACGTCGCCGTGGGTGCACGCCACCGTGTTCCGGGACGCCGATCGGACCAGATGGAGCAGGCCCTTGCCGCCCGAGCCCTCGGCGAGGTCGGTGTCGTCCTCGACGTCGAGGCCGAGCCGCTGCGCGAGCGGTTCGACGGTCTGGCGGCACCGCACCGACGGGCTGCTGCAGATGCGCTCCACGGGCTCGCTCGCGAGCCGGTCCGCGAGCATCTCCGCCTGACTGCGACCCTTCTTCGACAGCGGCCGCAGCTCGTCGGGTCCCTTCCAGCGGTGACGGTCTCCCGCGTTCGCGTGCCGCACGACCCAGTGCCTCATCGGAGGAGCTTCCTCACGAGACCGGCGCGCTCATGCGGGGAGCTCGGCGACGAGCCGGCGGTCGTGGTCGTAGGACAGGAGATCGTGCGCCTCGGCCTCTCCACACCAGCGCAGCTCGTCGACCTCGTCGTTGGGGGTGAAGCCGGTGTCGTCGACGGGCTCCATGAGCCAGTACCGCACCTGCTTCGGACGGCCCTTGCGGTCGCGGTAGTGCACCGCCGCGACCTCGCGACCGAGCCGGCACCGCAGGCCGGTCTCTTCCTCCACCTCGCGGAGCGCGCCCGCCTCCGCCCGTTCTCCCGGCTCGAGCTTGCCCTTGGGCAGGCTCCAGTCGTCGTAGCGCGGGCGGTGCACCACCGCGAGGAGATAGCCGTCGCCGGCGGACGGGTCGCGGCGGCGGACGACGCCACCCGCGGCCAGGACGAGGCGTTCCCGGTCGGGCGCGCCGAGAGCACCACCCGGCCTTGCGCGTTCGTGTCCACCCGGCGCCACGGTCGGTCCGCTCCCGTCACCCTCGAGCATCGGCCGTCCTCGGACCCACCTGGGCCCGTTCGAGCGCGAGCTCCTGCAACCGCCGGTGCGTGTTGACGCCCTCGACCGTCGGGATCTTGTGCCAGTTCCCGTCGGGCTGGAGCTCCCACGCGAGCGTGTCGTCGGCGAGGTTGACCGCGAGGATCTCGTCGAGCCGGGCGCGAAGGCGCGGGTCGTCGACGGGGATCAACGTCTCGACGCGACGGTTGAGGTTGCGCGGCATCAGGTCGGCCGAACCGATCCAGTGCTCCGCAGTCTCCGGATCGGCGCCGAAGCGGTAGATGCGCGAGTGCTCGAGGAAGCGACCGATGATCGAACGCACGTGGATGTTGTCGGACATCCCGGGGACGCCCGGACGCAGACAGCAGATGCCGCGCACGACGAGGTCGACGCGCGTCCCGGCCTGCGACGCCGCGTACAGCTCGTCGATGATGTCCGGGTCGACGAGGCTGTTCATCTTCATCGTGATCGCGCGCTGCCCGTCGCGCGCGGCTTCGCGCCGGATCCGCTCGACGAGACCCTTGCGCATGGTGCGCGGCGCAACGAGCAGACGACGGTACGTCCCGCCGCGGCTGTAGCCAGTGAGGTGGTTGAAGAGCTCGGTCAGGTCGGCGCCGAGCTGGGGATCCGCGGACAGCAAGCCGACGTCCTCGTAGAGCGACGCGGTCTGAGGGTTGTAGTTGCCCGTGCCGACGTGACAGTACCGGCGGATGCCGCCGGGCTCCTGGCGCACGACGAGGAGGATCTTCGCGTGCGTCTTCAGCCCGACGAGTCCGTAGACGACGTGCGCGCCTGCCTCTTCGAGGGCGCGTGCGCGCTCGATGTTCGCCTGCTCGTCGAAGCGCGCCTTGAGCTCGACGAGGACCACGACCTGCTTCCCCGCCTCCGCGGCGGCGATGAGGGAACGGACGATGCCGCTCTCCGGGCCCGCGGTGCGGTACAGCGTCTGCTTGATCGCCAGCACGTGCGGGTCGCGCGCGGCCTGGTCGATGAACGCCTCGACCGACGTGGTGAACGAGTCGTACGGGTGGTGCACGAACACGTCACCCGACTCGAGCACGCGGAAGATGTCGACCTCGCGCTCGCCCGACGCGAGCACCGCGGGCGTCTGCGGCTTCCAGGGTTCGTCGCGCAGCTCGGGACGGCTGAGCCCGTGGAGCGCCCACAGACCCGCGAGGTCAAGTGGCGCGTCGACGACGGTCACGTCGCGCTCGGTGAGGTCGAGCTCGCGGCAGAGCAGGCCGAGCACCTCGTCGGACATGCGCGCGTCCACCTCGAGGCGCACCGCGTGCCCGAACTTGCTGCGGCGCCGCAGCACGCTCTCGATTGCCTCGAGAAGGTCCTCGGCCTCGTCCTCGAGCTCGAAGTCGGCGTCGCGCGTCACCCGGAACACGTGGTGCTCGAGGATCTCCATGCCGGGGAACAGCACGTCGAGGTGCGCGGCGATCACCTGCTCGAGCGGGACGAAGCCGCGGCCGTCCTCGAGCGCGACGAAGCGGGGCAGGATCGGCGGCACCTTGACCCGCGCGAACCGCTCGTCACCGTTCGCGGGGTCGCGCACGACGACCGCGAGGTTGAGCGACAGGTTCGAGATGTAGGGGAACGGATGGGCGGGGTCGACGGCGAGCGGGGTCAGGACCGGGAATACGTGCTCCTCGAACACGGTGTCAAGGCGCGCACGGTCGTCGTCGGCCAGCTCCGACCAGGCCCAGAACCGGATCCCGACGTCCTCGAGCGCGGGGAGGACGTCCTTCGTGAAGATCGCGGCCTGCCGCGTCGCGAGCTCGTCGACCCGGGTCCGGATCGCGCGGAGCTGCCCGAGCGGATCGAGCCCGTCGGGCGCGCGCGACCGCAGGCCTGCCGCGAGCTGCTCCTGCAGGCCGG
>DATBEZ010000101.1:0-50836 GCA_036558745.1 Acidimicrobiia bacterium | reverse complement strand
CGCCGTAGATCTGCAGCACCTTGGCGTCGCGGCAGAGCTGCTCGACCTGGTACTCCGCCATGTACCCGTTGCCGCCGAAGAGCTGCACGGCCTCGAGGCACACCTCCATCGTCGCCTGGGCCGCGTAGAGCTTGCACGCCGAGGCCTCGGTGAGGTTCATGGCCAGTCCGGCCTCGGCCATCTCCAGTTGACGGAAGACGAGGTTCTGGATGTTGAGCCGGGCGACCTCCATCTTCGCCAGCTTCAGTTGGATGAGCTGGTACTCCCCGATGGGCTTGCCGAATTGCACCCGGTCCTTGGCGTACTGCACCGACAGCTCGAGGCACCGGTCGACGATCCCGAGCGCCATCGCGGCGACGCCGGTGCGCTCCATCGTGAACGTGGCCTTCGCCGCGTCACGGCCACCGCCGGGTGCCTCCTCGGTCTCGCCGAGGAGCCGATCACGCCCGACGCGCACGTCGGTGAGGAACAGCTGGCCCGTCGGCGACGAGTGCAGGCCCATCTTGCGCAGCGGCTTCGACTGCTCGAGCCCGGGCATGCCGCGCTCGAGCACGAAGCTCACGACGCGGCGCTGCTCGGGCGGCTCGCCCTCGTCACCGACGAGCTTGCAGATGAAGACGATGGTGTCCGCGTAGGGCCCGTTCGTGATGAACGTCTTCGAGCCGTTCAGCACGTACTCTTCACCGTCGCGTCGCGCGGTCGACTGCATGCTGCCGAACGCGTCCGACCCGGAGTTCGGCTCCGTGATCGCCCACGCCCCCACCGCGTCGAGCGTGAGCAGGTCGAGCGCCCAGCGCTCCTTCTGCTCGATCGTGCCGCGAGACATGATCGCCGCCGAGGTCAGACCCATGCTCACACCGAGCGCGGTCACCATCCCGGGCGAGCACCGGCAGAGCTCGATGATCGGCAACATGAGCATGGCGGAGCCACCGCTGTTCCCACGGTCGCGCTCGCTCCTCCGTGGGTCCTCGGCCGCCGCCGGGTCCGCTCGTTCCGTCGCTCGCCGCTCCTTCTCAATTCGTTTGCGGAACGAGTCGCGTTGCATCGCGTCCATGCCGAAGGTCGCGAACAGCTTGCGGAGCAGGTCGTAGGGCGGGAGGTCGCCGTACTCGAGCTTCTCCCGGTGCGGGCGGATCTCCTCGTCGACGAAGCGCCGGAGCGCGTCCCGGATCATGAGGTGCTCGTCACTCCACTGGTACATGCGTGCATGCTAGAAGTGGCCCGAATGCGACGGAGTCTCGGCGCCGGCTACGAGCTCGACGACGACCCGGCCCGGCTCGACGTCGACGCGGTCCACCGCTTCCTCGTGGAGGAGTCCTACTGGGCCCGCGGACGTGGCCCGGACTCGACCCGTGCGGTCGTCGCGAGCGCGGCCCGCGTCGTCGGCCTCTACGCCCCGGACGGCGCCCAGGCCGGCTTCGCGCGAGTCGTCTCGGACGACACGAGCTTCGCCTGGCTCGCCGACGTGTTCGTCCTCCCCGACCACCGCGGCCGCGGCCTGGGCGTGGAGCTCGTCCGCGAGGCGGTCGAAGGGGGCACGCAGGCACACCTGCACTGGCTGCTCGGCACGCGCGACGCGCACGGGCTCTACGGCCGGTTCGGCTTCGGCACACCGAGCGAACGCATCCTCGAACGTCACCCGACGCCCGTGCGGACGGAGCAAAGCTCTGCCGCGCACCGCCCCTCCGAGTCGGAGCGGAGGGAGCCATGACGTCGATCGGGGGCTCGTCGTGATCCTGTTGCCGCGGCCGCGTCACGTCGAGGTCGGGCACGGGCACGCGCCGCTGCTCGAGCCCGAGGTGCACGTCGACACCGACCTGCCGCCCGAGGGCTACGAGATCAAGATCGACACGCACCGGGTCGAGATCCGCGCCTCCGAGCCCGCGGGCGTGTTCTACGCGCACCACACGCTCGATCAGCTCGAGCGCACGACCGACGGTCCGTTGCTGCCGGTGTGCACGATCCGCGACTGGCCCGACCTGCCGGTGCGCGGCGTGATGCTCGACATCTCGCGCGACAAGGTGCCCACCCTCGACACGCTGCGCGATCTCGTCGCGCGGCTCGCGTCATGGAAGATCAACCACGTCGAGCTCTACATGGAGCACACGTACGCCTATCCGGGACACGAGGACGTGTGGCGCGACGCGTCACCGTTCACGGCTGAGGAGATCCGCGAGCTCGACCGGTTCTGCCAGGACCGCCACGTCGAGCTCACTGCGAACCAGAACACGCTCGGGCACATGGAGCGTTGGCTGAAGCACGACCGGTACCGCCCGCTGGCGCTCTCGCCCGACGGCTGGAAGAACTGGCGTGGTGTCGTCCGCCCGCCGACGACGCTCGACCCGACGAAGCCGGGATCGCTGCGGCTCGTGCGCGAGCTGCTCGACACGCTGCTCCCGGAGTTCGACGGCCGGCGCGTGCACGTCGGGCTCGACGAGCCGTGGGAGCTCGGTCACGACCGCTTTCCCGACTACGTCGAGTGGGTGCGTTCACTGCGCGAGCTCCCCGAGCTGTCGGGCTACGAGATGCTCATGTGGGGCGACATCCTCGCCGGCGGGCCCGGACGGATCGACGAGCTCCCCGGCGGCGTGACCGTGTGCGAGTGGGGCTACGAGGCCGACCACCCGTTCGACGCGCGCGGCGCCGGGTTCGCGGCCGCGGGCGTGCCGTTCTGGGTCAGTCCCGGGACATCCAGCTGGATGAGCATCCTCGGACGCACGACGAACATGCGCGAGAACGTGACCGCGGCGATGGATGCCGCGCGCACGCACGGCGCGCGCGGTCTGCTCACGACCGACTGGGGCGACTTCGGCCATCTCCAGTACCTGCCGATCAGCGAGCCGGGCTTCGCGTACGCGGCCGCAGCGTCGTGGTGCCTCGACAGCAACCGCGACATCGACCTCGCCGAAGCGCTCGACGCGCACGCGTTCGAGGACGGCACCGGCGACCTCGGACGCGCCCTGCTCGAGCTCGGGGATGTCCATCGCGGGCTCAGCGCGCAGTTCCCGAACCTGGCCACGCTGGTCATGCACCTCTACTTCCCGCAGAACGCCCTCGGTCACGGGCTCACGAAGGGCGTGGGTGCCGACGAGTTCGAGACCGTCGACCGTTGGCTCGACGAGCTGCAACGCCGCACCGCGCGGACCCGACCGCGGCGCGCGGACGCGCACGTGATCGAAGCCGAGCTCAACAACGCGATCGCGCTGGTCCGCCTGCTATGCCGCGACGCGCAGGCTCGACTCGCCGGGGAAGGCACATTGGCATCGGTCCCCGAGGCGACCCGGCGCGAGCTGGCCCGGGACCTGGAACCGATCGCGGAGGCGCACCGCGAGCTCTGGCTCGCGCGCAACCGTCCCGGTGGGCTCGCCGACAGCATGGCGTGGCTCGACAACCTGCGCCTCGCCTACGACACGGGGAATCCCGACCCGCACTGGGGTGGCTGGTAGCCGGACCCACGGAATGTGACGAGGCCGGCGGCGGTTGCACCCGCTCGTGACTCCCGGACACCAGATCCAGATCCAAGAGCTCGACGCGCTGGTCGAGGTGCGCACCGGTGACGAGACCGTCGCGAGCACGAAGCGGGCCAAGGTGCTGCTCGAGACGGGCCTGCCGCCCCGCTACTACGTGCCGCGCGCCGACGTGCGCTCGGAGCTGCTCGAGCCGACGGCGACCAGCACCCACTGCCCGTTCAAGGGGCAGGCCAGCTACTGGTCGGTGCGCACCCGCGGCGGCCTCGTCGCGGACCTCGCCTGGTCCTACGAGGAGCCGATCCCCGACGCGGAACCCATCGCCGGGCACGTCTGCTTCTTCAACGAGCGCGTCGACGTCCTCGTCGACGGTGAGCTGCAGGACCGCCCCGAGACCCCCTGGTCCTGAGCGACGACGAGGCCGCTAGGCGGCCTCGTCGTGCTCGTGGTGCTCGTGGTGGCCGAGATCGGCCTGCACGCTCGACACGCCGGGCACGGTTCCGTCGCTGCGCAGGTGCTCGAGCGCTTCGTGGTCGTGGCCGAGGAACCCGTCGAGGAAGTCGACGACGGCCTTCACCGTCGGGTCGATCCACGGCGCGCTGAACGGAGTGTGCGGGGCGCCGATCAGGGTGAGGAACGCCTTGGGCGCGGGTGACTGCGCGTACACGTTGACGCTGCCCTGATACGGCACGGTGCCGTCGGCGGTGCCGTGCACCACCATGAGCGGTGGCGTCGGCTTGCCGAAGAACACGCCGCCGGGCACGCCGAGCTCGAGCCCCGAGAACGAGACCGCGGCGTCGATGCGCGGGTCCTCACAGCACGTGTTCGTCGCGACGAGCAGGGTCGTGATCGCGCCGAGCGAGTGCCCGGCCACGCCGATGTGGTGCTCGTCGATGTCGTGACGCAGCCCGCCACGGTCGTGTCGATCGACGTCGAGCATGCTGGTGATGACGAAGCTCACGTCACCGGGCTGGTGCACGTAGTCGGTGATCGTCGGTCCGCCGGGCGCGGCGAAGTTCGACAGCGGGAACGTCGGCGCGGCGACGACGTAGCCCGCTCGCGCGAAGAGCTGGAGCAGCGGCGCGTACATCGGGCCGCTCGCGCCGAAGCCGTGCGAGAACACGATCAGCGGAAAGCCGTGCTCCGTGCGGGCCGGCTTCGCTCCCGGTGTCACCGCGCCGCCCGGAGGGCCGCCGGCGGGATAGAGCACGAGGGTTTGGAGCGTCCGGCTCGGGGCACCCGCGAACGATCCGTTCGCGGGTGTGGGGCGGCTCGTGTCGACGAACGTGAACGTCCGCGACCCGACCGCGTAGGGGCCGTGCCCGTCGTGATCCCCGTGCCCGCCGTCGGCGACGGCCGGCGTGGCCGGTGCCGCGACGAGCAGCGCGCCGAGCGCGGCCACGGTCGCGAAGGTCGCGACCAGACGACGAAGTCCTCTGGTGCCGGCTCGGGTGCGCACGGCGCCTCCCCCCTGCCCTCACGGGCGTGAGCGGCGCCGGCCGGTCAGGAGCGCGGCGCCGCGCTGAACATCGGTACCACGACCTCCCGGTCGGGCACGGTCGGAAACCGGAGTGGACGGAACACCACTTCGACCGGCTGGTCGGCGACGAGCCGTTCCGGCTCGCAGTCCACCACGTACGACACCATCCGCACACGCGGATTCACGTCGAGGACGACCAGACCGGTCACGAAGGGCACCAGCTCCGCGAAGGCGGGGAGGAACGGCCGGCGCACCACGGCCCACGAGAACAACGTCCCGTGCCCGTCGACGGGAGTCCACGTGAAGGACGTGCCGTCGCACCGGTCGCACTCGTCCATCGGGTACCACGCGAGCGAACCGCAGGTGTCGCACCGGGGAACGGCCAGCTCGCCGCGCGCCGCGGCGGCGAAGAACGGCGCGGTCCGCTCGTCGTCGACGTCCGGCAACGGGAAGTCGGCCCGCTTGATCGCCACTACCGGTCCTTCCGCAGCACGAGGGTCGAGGCCATCGCGCCCGTGTAGCCGCCGTACACGCCGATCTCCGCGCCGGGCACTTGCGCCGGCGCGCTGCCCCGCAACTGCTTGACGACCTCGACGACGTGCGCGATGCCGAGCACGTACGCGTGGGAGAGCAGACCGCCGTGGGTGTTGAAGGGCAGCTTCCCCGCGTCGTGGAACAGCGTGTCGCCTTCCACGAAGCGGCCCGCCTCGCCCTTCGGGCAGAAGCCCATGTCCTCGATCTGCATGAGCGACACGATCGTGAACGGGTCGTAGACGGTGAGGACGTCGATGTCCGCCGGCGTCACGCCGGCCATCGCGAACGCCGCGGGCGCGGAGAGCACCTGCGGGGTCGAGGTGAAGTCGCGCTGCTGGCTCCAGTGCCCGTTGCGGCCCGTCAACCGGGCCTCGCCCACGCCGGCGACGACCGCGGCCGGGCGGGGCAGGTCGCGGGCACGTTCCAGCGACGTCGTGACGTACGCGGCGCCGCCGTCGGAGATCAGGCAGCAGTCGAGCAGCTTCACCGGGTCGGCGAGCACGGGCGACGACAGGTAGTCGTCCATCGTCATCGGACGTCCGTGCATGACGGCCGCGGGATTGAGGTTGGCGTGGCGGCGGGCCGCGAGCGCGACCGCGCCGAGCTGCTCCGGCGTCGTGCCGAACTCGATCATGTGACGGCGGGCGATCGTCGCGAAGTAGACCGGCTGCGGGAACCAGCCGAAGGGCACCTCGAGGTTCTGCTTGAGCGGTTGGGTCGCGTGGGTCTCGCCCGGTCCACCGGTCATCGACGAACGCTGCGTCGCCCAGGCGACCGGGAACACGTTGAGCACGTGTCGCGCCCGGCCGGACGTGATCGCGCGCGCCGCGAGGTACGGCGCGGTCGCGGCCCACGCCATGCCACCGCCCCACGGCGACGACCACATCTCGTGGCTGGTGCCGAAGTGCGCGTGGAACGCGGCGACGTCGAAGTCGGCGAACGCGCCGGAGTAGGTGAGGCCGTCGATGTCGCTCGGCTCCAGTCCGGCGTCCGCGATCGCGCGCTCCGCCGCCTCGGCACCGATCTCGGTCGCGGTGCGACCGGAGGCCTTCGTGTACGCGGTCTCGCCGATGCCGGCGATCGCGGCCTGACCGTCGATCGACTCGAGGTCGCTCGCCCGCCCCCAGTCCCGTTCCTCGAGCACGCCGGCAGGGTACCGATCTCGACGTGCCACATGGCGGGGCCGCCCGGATGCGCAGCGTCAAGATTTCAGCAATCTGTAGTGTTTCGTTTACCTCAAAGTCACCGTTACGTTGTTTCGGCGAAGGGTCTGCGCGCCACAAGCTTCATCCGCAACTGACGGACCGGTCCCGCAGGGCTGGGTGGGAGCGCCGGCCGTCACCGGGGCAGGAGCGCGCGTCCATGACCGCTCGGTGGCACCTTTCTCTCGTCGGGACCGTCTTGATCGCAAGTGGCTTCCCCGGGCGGGCGGGGACGATCGCGCACGCGTTCTCGCGACACGGGCTCGTGCCCACCCTCGCGTTCACCGGACCCGAGGTGTGCACGCTCGTCGAGCAGGCGCGCTTCGAGCTCGTCGCGATCGACGGCGACCTGCCCGGTGACGACGGTCGGAGCGTCGTGCGGACCGTGTGCTCGCGCACCGACGCCGCGGTGATGCTGGTCGGCGGACGCGCATCGACGGCCGATCTCCTCGAGAGCGGCGCGCACGCGCAGCTCGGTCCGGGTGTCCCGGCGGAGGAGGTCGCCGCGCACGGCGCCGCACTCGTCGGTCTCCGTCCCGGCAGCGGCGACTCGTCCGAGCTCGAGTGGGGTCCGCTGCGTCTCGACTCCCGGAAGCGCGAGGGCTTCTGGATGGGGCACCGGCTGTCGCTCACGCCGTTGCAGTTCCGCATCCTCGCGACGCTCGTCATGGCCCGTGGCGGGGTCGTGACGCGCGAGGACCTGTATCGGGTCGTGTGGCGCCAGGCGCCCATCGACGACGGCGAGCGGATCGTCGCCCACATCCGGCGCATCCGCTCGAAGATCGAGCCCGACCCGTCGCACCCGACGTTCCTCCTGACCGCGCGCGGCGAAGGCTTCCGCCTCGCCGACCCCCCGTTCGCGGCGCGCCGCACCCGGCGCGCGGTGTCGGGCTGAACCTGTCGTGGAAATGTCGGGGAACGAGACGACTTCTGTCCTTCGAGGCTCTGCGCACGCGTGTTCGAGTGCGCGACGGCGGCGCGTTGCGCCGCCACACGCGCATGCATGCACGACCACTGGGAGGGAAGGCAGTTGAAGCAGACGACGTGTAAGCACCGCGTCGCGGCGATCGCGCTCGCAGCCGGGGGCACCCTCGCGCTCGCGGGCGGCACCGCGTTCGCAAGCAACGGAACGCACTCGACGGATCCGAACAAGGACCCGAACAGTCGCGACTTCGGACACAAGAAGAACGACGGCGACAAGATCACGCAGCGGGGGCACTCCGGTGCGTCCGGGTTCGCCGACGTCACGCAGCGCAGCGGCGTGTTCAACCTGAGCTTGGGGCTGTCCAACTCGGGCCTGAACCACGCCGGCAACAGCATCGACCAGTCCAACGGCACGGGTCAGTCGTGCGAGGCCAACACCAAGGGCGGCAACGTCCTGGCGATCGGCGGACTCGGTGGCCGTCACGACCGTCATGCCAGTGACGCCAAGGACGGCACCAGCGTGCAGGCCGGGAACCAGGGTGGGGACTGCTCGAACGACGCTTCGAGCGACAACACCGCGAACCCGACCGTCGCGCTCACGACGGGTGACGCGTCGACCATGAACGACACGTCCACGACGATCGGCCAGCACAACACGGGTGGCGTCGACGTGTCGTCGTCGAACGACGGCTCGATCGACCCCTCCGGTCACGGCGACAACGTCCGGCAGTCCGGTGGCTCATGGGCCGACGGCGGGCTGTCGGTGGACCAGGCGGCCGGTGTGGCCAACGTGTCGATCGGCATCGCGAACAGCGGTGGCAACTCGGCGGGTAACCACATCAGCCAGTCGAACGACACCGGCCAGGACAGCTCGGCGAACACGAAGGGCGGCAACGTCCTCGCGATCGGCGGCCGCGGCGGCGTCGACGTCACCACCGGCAACAACGGTGGGAGCTCGTCGAACAAGTCGTCGTCGAGCAACACCGCGAACCCGAACGTGACCCTGACCACGGGGAACGCCACGGCGAGCAACAAGACGAGCACCAACATCAACCAGAGCAACAGCGGTGGTGTGAAGGTGTCGTCGGACAACAGCGGCAGCGTCGGCTGACGCAGACACGAACCGGGACGGGGGCGGCACGTGCCGCCCCCGCCTCGAACCTCTGGGCAGGAGGAGACACGTCGAGATGAGCACCGGGACACGCACCGTTGCGTGGCACCGGCCCGCGCTCCGCGCGTTGCAGCTGGTCGTCATGGCGGCCGGGATCGCGATCGCGCTGATCCTGTTCGCGGGCCGCGCCCACGCGGACACGGCCTCGCCCACCGCGGGTAGCGACGCCGCGGTGACGCAGACGCCGCCGGTGCCGGCCGCGGGTCCCGGTCCGAGCGGATCCAACCCGGCGACTCCTGCTCCGGCCACGCCGCCCGGCGCCGCGACCTCCACCAAGCTCGCGACCCGGACCGCGTACTCGTCGCCGTCGCCGTCCGCGTCCACCTCCTCCGCCACGACGCCCGTCGCTCCCGCGACGCCGCCGGCAGCTCCCTCGCAGAACTCCTCCACGACCACGGGCCACGGCACGCCGACCCCGGGATCACCGACGTCTCCCTCGTCCACGGGCACCCAGCAGGCGACGGTCGGCAACACCGGCGTCGCGGTGTCGCAGTCGGGGGCCAACAGCGCGGTCGGCACCGCGTCGCAGGTCCCGCCCGCCGGTGCACCGCCCGCGACCACCGGCGCCGCGAAGCCCGGTGTGAACGTCGGCACCGGCGGCGCGAGCGCGACGGGCGTCGACGCCCAGACCGGCATCGCCCAGCAGGTCCAGACCGACGCCCGTGGCGCAGGCCAGATCCACGTGCTGCAGATCGCGCTCGTGATCGACATCGGCGTCGCCCGTGCGAACTCGGGTCACAACGTCGGTGAGGTCGCCGGCGCGGGCCCACGCGACGCGCTCGCGGCTGGCTTCGCGACGGGATCGGGACCCGGCTCGGCCGTCGCCATCACGACCGGCAACGGGAGGGTCGTCGGTGCGCAGGGCACGACCGGCGTCATCCAGTCGGCCCGGATCACCAACGGCGACGCGACCTCCCAGTCCACGTTCGTCGTGAACATCGGCCTCGCGTTCGGGAACAGCGGCGCCAACGTCGCCCTGGTCGGTCACGCCGTCGCGCAGAAGGGCATGAGCTCGGTCGGCATCGCCAAGATCGCGACCGGCAACGCCACCGCGATCGGCGACCGCTCCCGGAGCGGCATCACCCAGTCGGCAATCCTCAGCGCGACGGACGAAGGCGTCCTGAACGTCGACCAGCGGGCGATCATCCTCAACATCGGCATCGCGATCGCGAACACCGGTCTGAACGGGGCGGGTGACTCGCTCTCGTCACTGTCGGGTCAGGACGGCGCGCTCGTGCAGGCGATCCTCGAGCAGCTGCTGGGCGGCTCGAGCGGACTCGTCGACGGCGTGAGCGCGAATGGCTCCGCCGGGATCCACACCGGCAGCATGCTGGCGATCGGCAACGACAGCATGACGACGATCGGCCAGGCCGTGAACGGCTCGGTGAGCGGCACGGGGAGCGCGTCGGCAGAGCAGCAGGCGTTCGTCGCCAACCTCGGCATCGCGGTCGGGAACTCCGGCGCGAACCTCGCCGCGCTCGGCATCTCCCCGACCGGTGTCGCACAGCTCGACACGCTCGACACCTCGGTCGAGGCCTTCCTCGACTCCGTGCTGCACCCGGCGTGGCTGACCGCGGGGACGGCCGCGCCCGACGTGCAGTCGATGGTCAACCTGGGCGGGACGCTGTTGCAGGTGAGCGGCGACGCGAGTGGCACCTTGCAGCACGTCCCGACGTCCGCCGATCCGACCGGCGCCTCGGTGACGGTCGAGCAGATCAGCGGTGTCCTGCACGTGTCGGTGTCGCTGGCGGACACCGGCGGCAACCTCGCGCTCTACTCGGGGCCCGTGCTCGACGAGGCGGCCGCGATGCACGGTCCCACCGGCTCGGGCGGCACGCTCGTCGCGTCGATCACCACGGGCAACGTCGACGCGACCGGCGCGCGCTTCGGCGTGAACATCTGCCAGTCGGAGCACGACCACGCGTGCGACCCGCCGTCCGTGCCGCAGACGCCGCCGCCCGGCGGGCACACCACCACGCCGCCCGTCGGCACCCCGGTGCAGGCGCCGGTCGTCGAGGCCGAGGTCCTGATCCGGCCCGCGAGCCTGCCCGAGGCGCCGCACGCGACACAGGCCGCGGCGACGTCGCTGCCCTTCACCGGCTCGGGCTCGTTGCCCGAAGAGGCACTGGCCGCGATCGCGGCGATCGGCGCCGGCCTCGCCGCGCAGCTGACCCGCCGCCGGCGCGCCGCGACCCCGCAGGGCAACACCAACGGGACCCGACGCGCTCTCTAGGCGCGCGACAGCGCGAATAACGCGATGGGCTCGCCGAACCCCTTGAGCATCCGCCGGCCGGCCGGTTCGAAGCAGAACGCGGGCGCACCGGCCGCCGCGATCTCCGCGCTCGCGAGGATCTCGAGCGGGACCGCGAGGTCGGCGATGCGAGCCGCGAGGTTCACGACCGGCCCGTAGTAGTCACCGCTGCGGGTGATCACCATCCCGTGTGCGATGCCGCCGCGCGGTGTGACCCGTTCCGACGAGCGGAACTCGTCGACCAGTCCGAGCGCGATGTCGCACGCAGCGACCGGGTCGAGCGCGATGAACATCACCTCGTCGCCGATGAGCTTCACCACGCGGCCTCCACGGGCGACGACGAGATCGGCGGCCCGGGCCTCGAAGTCCTCGACCAGGCTTGCGAGCTCAGGGCTCTCCATGCGCAAGGACAGCGGCGTGAACCCCACGAGGTCCACGAAGCCGACCGCGAAGCGGGCGGTCCCGAACGGCTCCCCCACCACCCGCGACATCCGCGAGCGTTCGATCGCGGCTTCCATGTGCTGGCGGAACAGCGTGTCGAGCAGCGTCGAGAGCGCGCCGAGCACCTCCGTCGCCTCGAGGTTGGCTTTGGCCAGAGCAAGCTCCCCGGCCTCCTCCTCGGCCAGTCGGGCCTCGACGTTCACCTGGAACAGCGACACGGCTGCCTCGGCGATGCGCGCCAACGACGAGCCCATCACGCGCGTGAAGTGCAGGGCCTGCGGCCACCCGAACATCTCCGCGGCGCCGCGGAAGATCTCGAACGTCTCGATGTCGGCATCGGTGAACGTGGGCACGCCGGGTGCGACCGGGACGAACCCCGTGGCCTGCCACACCCGCTGGAGCTCATCGGGGGTCAACCCGCAGCGGCGGGCCGCCTCGTCGAGGGTGACGCGTGTCCCGGGGCGGACGACACCGTCGCCGACCAGCCCGGTCAGGCTTCCGTGCCGCTTCTTCGCGTCGATCATCTCGTCGACGCTGATGCCGTGCTCGGCGATCCACTCCAGGAGCCCGAGCCGGTCGGCGGCGTTCGGAGCGTCCGGGTCGTAGAGCCCCGCAACCCGCAACGCGTCGAGATCCACGCCGAGAACATACGCGCCCGCCGGCCGCGTAACCTGCGGGCGTGGCGCTCGACGCTGCCCTGCGCGACGAGCTGGTGGCGATGGTCGACGCACAACGACGCGCCCGGGCGGCGTACCTGCCCGAGGGCAGCGCGCTCCTCGCCGACGCGTATCCCGGTCCGTTGCGCGACCTCGAGGCCCTGCACGCGGCCCGGCTTTGGGAGATCCTCGACGACTACGAGTGCTGGCCCGGCGTCGCGCTCGTCGACGAGGACGGCGCCGAGGCCGCGTGGCAGCTGGCGCAGCAGGCCCGTTCCGATCCGGGGCTGCAACGCCGCTGCCTCGAGATGCTCGAGGTCGCGGTCGACTGCGGGGACGCGCCCGCGCGGCACTACGCGCTGCTGCTCGACGGCGTGCGGATGGCCGACGGCCGCGACCAGGTCTTCGGCTCGCAGCTCGTGCGCACGACCGACGGCGACGGCGTCACGCCCTGGCCCATCGAGGACGCGGCGGGCCTCGACGCGCGGCGCGCGGCCGCCGGTCTCGCACCCATGGCCGACTACCTCCACGCCATGCGTGAGCACTACGGCCGCCTGAGCCGGCACTGATCGCCCGGATCGCGATTCTCGGTGCCGGGCGTCGATCTCGCGGCTCCCCGTTCGTCGTGGTGCTGAACTGCCACCCACTGAGGAGGAACCATGCGCTACATCCTGATGATCTGCACCGACGAGGCGGCCGAGCTGGCCCAGAGCCCAGCCGAGAACGACACCATGAGCGCCGACTACTTCGCGTTCGTGGACGAGATGAACCGCCGCGGTGTCCTGCAGGGCGGTGAGCGGCTCCGCCCGACGACGGACGCGACGAGCGTGCGGGTGCAGAACGGCGAGGTCCTCACCTCCGACGGTCCCTTCGCGGAGACCAAGGAGCAGATCGGTGGCTACTTCGTCGTCGACTGCAAGGACCTCGACGACGCGATCGCCGTCGCGGCGAAGATCCCCGGCGCCAAGCGCGGCGTGATCGAGGTTCGGCCGATCTGGGAGCTCGGAGCTCCGACCGCGTGAGGACCGATGCGCGGGCCGAGGTCGCCCGCGCGTTCCGCGACGAGTGGGGACGGGTCGTCGCGACGCTCATCCGCGTCACGGGCGACTGGGACCTCGCCGAGGAGTGCGCGCAGGACGCCTTCGCGATGGCGCTCGAACGGTGGCCACGCGACGGCGTCCCGCGCACACCCGGTGCGTGGCTCACGACCACGGCTCGTAACCGCGCGATCGACCGGTTGCGGCGGGCCGCGACCGGCGCCGCGAAGCTCCAGGAGGTGGCGGCCTTGTCCGCCGACGACCCCGACCGCTCCGGCGGCGACGCGAACGTCGTCGACGACAGCGGCGTCACCGACGATCGGCTGCGGCTGATCTTCACGTGCTGCCATCCCGCGCTCGCGCTCGATGCGCAGGTCGCGTTGACGCTGCGCACGTTGGCCGGGCTGACCACGGGCGAGATCGCGCGCGCGTTCCTCGTCCCCGAAGCGACGATGGCGCAACGCCTGGTGCGGGCCAAGCGCAAGATCCGCAACGCGGCGATCCCGTACCGGGTGCCACCCGCAGCGGCGCTCCCCGACCGCACCGCCGCCGTGCTCGGTGTCCTCTACCTGCTCTTCAACGAGGGATACGCGGCGACGGCCGGTGCCGACCTCGTGCGACAGAACCTGTGCGCAGAGGCGATCCGCCTCGCGCGTGTGCTCGCCGACCTGATGCCGGACGAGCCCGAGGCCCGCGGTCTGCTCGCGCTGATGTTGTTGCACGACGCGCGCCGCGCCTCACGCGTCGACGACGCGGGCGACGTCGTCCTGCTCGACGAGCAGGACCGCAGCGCGTGGGACGCGGAGGTCATCGCCGAGGGCGTCGCACTGCTCGAGGCCGCGCTGCGTCGCGAGCGTCCGGGGCCGTATCAGGTGCAGGCCGCGATCGCGGCCTGTCACGCCACCGCGCCCGACGCGACGGCGACCGACTGGAGCGAGATCGCGTCGCTCTACAAGGAGCTGACGCGCATGGTTCCGTCGCCGGTCGTCGAGCTGAACCGCGCGGTCGCGGTCGCGATGGCCGACGGTCCGGAGGCGGGGCTGCGCATCGTCGACGCCCTCGACGCGTCGGGTGAGCTCGTGCACTACCACCTGCTGCCCGCGACGCGCGCCGACTTCCTGCGCCGCCTCGGCCGGTACGACGACGCGGCGGTGGCGTACCGGCGAGCGCTCGAGCTCGCGCCCGCCGACGCGGCGCGGCGCTACCTGGCCCGGCGCCTCACCGAGGTCGAGGGCGCGGCCGCGGGGCGCTGAGCGGCCAGGAAATCCCTCCGGATCCCTCCCGGGCCGGGTCCGGCTGCCGAGAAGAACGGTGAACGGACACGCGCGACGCAACGGCGCGGCGCGGCGTGCCGGACAGGGGTGCCGGAGCCGGGTCCCAGCGGGCCCGGTCCCGACGCGTCCGGCCCGGCGTGCGCGAGAGATGGGGCCTCCGGGGTGTTCGCCCGAAATAGGGCGATCGACCTATTCAGGACCCTCGGTCGGGAGCCGATCGAGGAGTCCCGTGGCCGAGATCCGGTCACAGTCCAAGGAGGGCACGTGAAGCGTCGCATCCTTCACCTCGGTACCGCGGCCGCAACTCTCGGAGCGCTCGTCGCCGTTCTCGGCGCCGGCGTGAAGTGGTTCTAGGGCGACCCGGTACCACCTTCTTTCGAACGGGCCGGCGCAACGAGGCGCCGGCTCGTTCGCGTCTCAGCCGGGCGTGACGGTGTCGGCGGCGCGCCACAGGTACCAGGCCGCCACCGACCGGTAGGGGCGGAACCGCTCACCCAGCGCGTCGAGCTCCTTGGGCTTGGGCATCTCGGCCAGGCCGTAGAGCGACGCGTAGCCCTTGCGCACACCGAAGTCGTCGACCGGCCACACGTCGAGGCGGCCGAGGCGGAAGATCAGGAACATCTCCGCGGTCCAGCGCCCGATGCCGCGCACGAGCGTCAGCTCACGGACGAGCTCGTCGTCGGGCAGCTTCGCCACCCGGTCCAGCTCGACCGTCCCGGAGACCACCTTCTCGGCGAGGTCGCGGATCGACGCGGCCTTCGCGCCCGAGAGCCCCGCCGCCCGCAGCTCGTCGACCGGGAGCGCGAGCACCGTTTCCGGCGTGGGCGTCCCGTCGAACAGGGCGAGGAACCGCGCGTGGATCGCGGCCGCGGCACGACCCGCGAGCTGCTGGTACAGGATCGACTCGGCGAGCGCGGCGAAGTGCGTCGCCGACGGCGCGCGGTGGCGGCTCTTCAGCGTCGCGGGGCCGACCTGGGCGATGAGCTTCCGCATCGCCTTGTCGCGCCGCGCCAGCTCGTCGACCGCCTCGCGCACCGCCTTCGAGGGTCTGGTGGTCGGCATCGACCGCTGAGACTAGGGCGCACGCGACATGACCGGCCTGCGAGACTGCGGACGAGGAGGAGGTCCTATGAGCGATGTGTTGCAGGTCGCGGAGCGCCTGTTCACCGGTGAGCTCGACATCGCGAGCCATCACCCGTTCCAGCTCTTCGGCGACCTCGCGGAGCTCGAGAACGGCGCGTTCGTCGCCGCCTTCTCCAACGCGAGCGCGCTGCGCACCGACGAGGGCCTGGTACTCGTCGACACCAGCAGCACGTTCCTCTCCGAGCGGGTGCACGACGCGATCAGGAGCTGGACCCGTGAGCCGGTCCACACGATTGTTTTCACCCACGGCCACATCGACCATTGCTTCGGCGTCGAGCGGTACGAGGAGGACGCCCGCGCCGACGGTCACGGCCCGCCGCGGGTGGTCGCGCACGAAGCCATCACGGCCCGCTTCGAGCGCTACGTCACGACGGCGGGCTACAACGGCATCATCAACGCGCGCCAGTTCCAGGCTTCGCGCGTCGACTGGCCCACGACCTACCGGTATCCGGACGAGACGTACCGCGACGCGCTCACCCTCGACATCGGCGGCGAGACGTTCGAGCTGCAACACGCGCGCGGCGAGACCGACGACCACACGTGGCTGTGGGCACCGGCGCGCCGCACCGTGTGCACCGGCGACCTCTTCATCTGGGCGTCGCCGAACTGCGGCAACCCGCAGAAGGTGCAGCGCTACCCGCTCGAATGGGCGCGCGCGTTGCGGACGATGGCCGCGCTCGACCCTGAGGTGCTGCTCCCCGGCCACGGCCTACCGATCCTCGGTACCGAACGTGTGCAGCAGGCGCTGAACGACGCGGCCGCGTTGCTGGAGTCGCTCCACGACCAGACGCTCGAGCTCATGAACCAGGGCGCGCGACTCGACGACATCGTCCACACCGTGCGCGCACCCGACGAGCTGCTCGCACGTCCCTACCTCCGGCCCATCTACGACGAGCCGGAGTTCGTGGTGCACAACGTCTGGCGCTACTACGGCGGCTGGTACGACGGGAACCCCGCCCGGCTGAAGCCCGCCCCCGACGCTGCGGTCGCCCGCGAGGTGGCTGCCCTCGCGGGCGGCGCCGCGCGCCTCGCGGCCCGGGCCCGCGAGCTCGCGGCCGCGGGCGAGCTGCGCCTCGCCGGTCATCTGGCCGAGTGGGCCGCGGCGGCCGACCCGAGCGACCCCGAGACGCACCGGGCCCGGGCCGAGGTCTACGGCGCCCGGGCCGAGGCCGAGGCCTCGACGATGTCGAAGGGCATCTTCTCGTGGGCGGCGAGGGAGTCATCCGCCCAGGCCGGAGCGCCCGCGTCACCGCCGATCCGGGGGGACGCCGGGTAGAGTCGTCAATTCCCGCACCGCGACGCTCCGGGGACTGGCTTGGCGGAGGACATCGGCACCGAGCTCGGGGAGACCGGGCGCGAGGGCGGCCTCGTCGCCCCGTCGTCGAACGGCCACGGCGCCCGTCGCGCGCCGCTCGCCCTCGCGCTGCTGCGCACGGCGCGCCCGCGCCAGTGGGTGAAGAACGTGCTCGTCGCGGCCGCGCCCGGAGCGGCCGGCGTGCTGACCCACGGCGACGCCCTGGTCAAGACGATCATCGCGTTCGCCGCGTTCACGCTCGCTGCATCCGGCACCTACTTCATCAACGACGCGCTCGACGTGGAGGCGGACCGGCGCCATCCGAAGAAGCGCCGGCGTCCGGTCGCCGCGGGCGAGGTCCCGGTCCTCACCGCGAAGATCGTCGGTGTCGTGTTGATCATGGCCGGCGTCGGCGTGGGCTTCGCCGCGAATTGGCGGCTTCCCGTCGTCGTCGCGTGCTACGTCGCGTTGACGACGAGCTACTCGATCTGGCTGAAGCACATGGCCGTGATCGACCTCGGCGCGGTCGCCGCGGGGTTCGTGCTGCGCATGATCGGCGGCGCGGTCGCGGTGAACGTGCCCATCTCGAACTGGTTCTTCATCGTCGCGTCGTTCGGCTCGCTGTTCGTGGTCGCGGGCAAGCGTCACGCGGAGCACCGCGAGCTCGGCGCGGCGCGGGCCGACCATCGCCCGACACTCGCCCACTACACGACCGAGTATCTCGGGTACGTCGTCGCGGTCAGCTCGGGCGTCGCCATGGTCGCGTACTGCCTCTGGGCGTTCGAGAAGGCACACGGGCACTCCGGCGTGCCCTGGTTCGAGCTGTCCATCGTGCCGTTCGTGCTCGGCGTGCTGCGCTACGCGCTGATCGTCGACACGGGCGGCGGCGCGGCACCCGAGGAGATCGTGCTCGGAGACCGCGCCCTGCAGGTGATGGGCGTGCTGTGGGCGATCGCGGTCGCCGTCGGGATCTATGTCAGCTGACCGCGACGGGCGCACGCTCCTGACGGGCTGGGGCCGCACCGCGCCGAGCGCGGCGACGCTCCTGCACCCGCGTCGAGACGACGACGTCGCGCGGCTGGTCGAGCACGCGGGCGACCGGGGCACGATCGCGCGCGGGCTGGGCCGCAGCTACGGCGACGCGGCGCAGAACGCGGGCGGAGAGGTGCTCGACCTCACCGGGATGCGCCGCATCCGCGATCTCGACCTGGAGCGCGGTGTCGTCACCGTGGACGCGGGCATGAGCCTCGACGAGCTCATGCGGCGGCTGGTACCGCTCGGGTGGTTCGTGCCCGTCACGCCGGGCACTCGCTTCGTGACCGTCGGCGGCGCGATCGCGGCCGACATCCACGGCAAGAACCACCACTTCGAGGGCAGCTTCAGCCAGCACGTCACGTCGTTGACGTTGCAGACGGCGGCGGGCGAGCGGATCGTGATCGGTCCCGAGACCCAACCCGAGGCGTTCTGGGCGACAGCCGGCGGGATGGGGCTGACGGGCGTCGTCCTCGACGCGACGTTCTCACTCATCCCGATCGAGACGTCGAGCATCCGGGTCGACACCGAGCGGGCGACCGATCTCGACGACCTGATGGCGCGCATGGATGCGAACGACCACGAATACCGCTACTCGGTGGCCTGGATCGACTGTCTCGCGCGGGGCAAGTCGCTCGGTCGCGCGGTTCTGACGCGCGGCGATCACGCGAAGCGCGACGACCTCGCGCCGGGCATCGAGGACCCGCTCGCGTTCGATCCCCGAATCCGCCTCGCCGCGCCCCCGTGGGTCCCGCGCGGCCTCGCGAACCGCCTCACGATCGGCCTCTTCAACGAGATGTGGTTCCGCAAGGCTCCGGCCGAGGAGCGCGGCGGTATCGAGACGCTCACGAACTTCTTCCATCCGCTCGACTTCGTCGCCGGTTGGAACCGCATGTACGGGTCGACCGGCTTCGTGCAGTACCAGTTCGTCGTGCCGTTCGGCCGCGAGAACACGGTGCGCGCCGCGGTCGAGCGTCTGAGCGGCGCGGGCGCGGCGTCCTTCCTCGCGGTGCTGAAGCGCTTCGGCCCGTCCGACCCCGCTCCGCTCTCGTTCCCGGCCCCGGGCTGGACCCTCGCGCTCGACATTCCGGCCGGCGGCGCGCGGCTCGCCGAGCTGCTCGACGGTCTCGACGAGCTCGTCACCGACGCGGGCGGGCGCATCTACCTCGCCAAGGACTCGCGGGTACGGCCCGAGCTGCTCGGCCGCATGTACCCTCGCCTCGACGAGTGGCGCGAGGCACGGGCCAAGCTCGACCCCAACCGGGTCTTCCAGTCCGACCTCGCCCGCCGCCTGGGTTTGTGACCTCGCCGGGTGCTTCATCGAAGCTCACGGTGCGGGAACCGCACCCCCGGCTTCAATGAAGCGTCGGTCGTTGCGGCGGGCGTGCGCGAAAGGGTGAACACCGTGCGAGATGCCTTGGGGTCCGTGCAGTCTGTGCTGGTCCTCGGGGGAGGATCCGACATCGGGCTGGCGACGGTCCGTCGGCTCGTCGCGGGGCGGTGCCGGACGGTCGTGCTCGCCGGACGCGACGTCGAGGGACTCGAGGCCTCGGCCAAGGAGCTGCGCGCGCTTCCCGGGAGCCCGGCCGTCGAGGTCGTCACGTTCGACGCGTGCGCGCTCGACACGCACGAGCGCTTCGTCGGCGACGTCTTCACGCGCCACCCCGATCTGGATCTCGTGCTCGTCGCGTTCGGGGTCCTCGGCGACCAGGAACGCGCGGAGACCGACGCTCGGCATGCCGTGCAGATCGCGACGACGAACTACGTCGGCGCGGTGTCGGTGATGATCCCTGTTGTCGGTCGCTTTCGCGACCAGGGCCACGGCACGGTCGTGCTGCTCTCGTCGGTGGCAGGCGAGCGCGCGCGGCGCTCGAACTTCGTGTACGGATCGTCGAAGGCCGGCATCGACGCGTTCGCGCAGGGCCTCGCCGACAGCCTGGTCGGCACGGGCGTGGATCTGCTCGTCGTGCGGCCCGGCTTCGTGCGCACGAAGATGACCGAGGGCATGAAGGCCGCGCCGCTCTCCACGACACCCGACGCGGTGGCCGACGCGATCGTCGACGGCCTCGCGACGGGCAAGACGACGATCTGGGTCCCGCCCCCGCTGCGCTACCTCATGGCGGTGCTGCGCCACCTCCCCCGCGCCGTGTTCCGCCGCCTGCCGATCTGACGTGGCCGAGCGCGTCGTCGCCGCCTTCGACTTCGACGGCACGATCACCCGTCGTGACACCGTCGTCCCGTTCCTCGCGTTCGCGTGCGGACGGGTGCCCGTCGCCACGTCACTGGCGGCGGTCGCGCCGCGTCTCGCGCTCGCGCTCGCCGGGCGCGCCAGTCGCGACGACGCGAAGGAGTCCCTGCTCCGCCGCGTCCTCACCGGGCGCGACGCCGGCGAGCTCGCGACCGCGGGTCGCGCCTTCGCCGACCGCGTCGCCGGGAACGCCAAGAACCTGCGCGCCGACGTGCTCGAGAAGGTCGCCTGGCACCGCGAGGAGGGCCACGAGCTGGTGCTGGTGTCGGCGTCGCTCACCACGTACCTGGACCCGCTGGCCCCGATGCTCGGCTTCGACGCGGTGCTCGCGACCACGCTGGAGGTCGCTCCCGACGGACGGCTCACCGGCCGGCTCGTCGGGCGCAACTGCCGAGGCCCCGAGAAGGTCGAGCGGCTCCGGGCCTGGCTGGGCGAGGAGCGCTGCGTGGTGTGGGCCTACGGCGACAGTTCGGGGGACGCGGAGCTGCTCGCGATGGCCGACCGCTCCCACCGGGTCGGGCGGGCGGCCCGGCGCTGAATCCGACCATCCGGCACCTCGACACGGCGCCGTCTCGCGTGGACGCAGAGCGCGTGACCCGTCAGACTGGTCGTTCCGCCGTTCCGCCGCGCCGCGAGGAGCTCCGTGCCCACCCGCCGACCGTGCACCGGTACGTGACCGCTGAGCGTGGGTAGGTCCATGCCGTGCGGGGTGTAGCGGACACGGCAGACGGGGCCGCCGCGCCCGCAGACGGGTCCGCGGCCCGGCACCCATGGCAGCGGGGCCGCATCGCCGGGGCGGTCGCGGCGCTCGCGCTGCTCGTCGCCGCGGGTGCGATCGCCTTCCTGCCCTACGACGGGCACGTCACCCACGGCACGACCACCCGATCGATCGCGTGCGGCACGCCGTACCACGAGCGGACCGCGCCGAACCCGGTCGCGGGCTTCTTCCGCTATCTCATCGGTCAAGCCGCCCAGAAGGACAAGTCGGCCAGCGCGTCGGAGCGCAACCGTTCCGGGGGCGCGGCGCCGGCACCCGCGCCCGCGGTGCCCACCGAGCTCGTCCCCGGCGCCGACCACTACGTGGCGTGCCACGGGTCGGCCCAGGCCCGCATGGGTCTCGCGACGGGCCTGGGGATCGCGGGCGTGGTCGGCGTCGCGGTCCTGTTCGTCACGTGGCCCGTGCGTCGTGAGAAGCACCACGAGCGGTCGCGGCGTCTGGGCTACCAGCCCGCGCTCGACGGGCTGCGCGCGCTCTCGATCATCGTCGTGATGCTCTTCCACGCCGGCCTCGCGACCCGCTTCGTCGCGCCGGGCTACCTCGGGGTGGGTGCGTTCTTCGTCCTCAGCGGGTTCCTCATCACGACGCTCGTGCTCGACGAGCAGAAGCGCTGGGAGCGCGTGAGCCTGCGCCACTTCTACGCGCGCCGCGCCCTACGCCTGCTCCCCCTCATCATCGTCGCGGTGCTGGTGGGCCTGCTGCTGCACCTGGTGATGTCGTCCGACGTCGCGCGTCCGAACGGTTCGAGCCTCGTGGGGACCGCGTTCTACTTCTCGAACTGGGTCGCGTACTTCCACCCGGGCTCACTCGGGATCCTCGACCACACCTGGTCGCTCGCGATCGAGGAGCAGTTCTACCTCATCTGGCCGCCGCTGCTGGTCTTCCTGTTCGCGCGCCACATCCGCCGAGGCAGGCTCATCGCGTTCACCGCCGCCCTGTGCGCGGCTTCCGCGCTCTACCGCGCGCTGCTGTGGCGGCACGCGGTCTCGTGGCGACCCACGGGCGCGGCCAACCCGGCCGAAGCCGCGTCGCTGATCTTCCACCATCTCGACAGCGAGTGGAACCACTGGTACGTCAGCTCGTTCACCCGTGCCGACGCGCTCCTGGTCGGTTGCCTCGCCGCGATCGTGATCTCGACGATGTTCACGATGAACACGCGCGGCCGGCGGACGCTCCGCACGTTGACGGCGTTCGCGATCGTCGCGGTCGCGCTCGTCTACTGGAACACCGCGAAGCCGGGCGTCCAGTTCCCGTCGTTCCTCCCCGAGTGGGGCCTGCTGCTGTTCTCGGCCGGCATCGCGGTCGTCATCGCCGCGGTCGTGTTCGAGCCCGCGAGCATGCTCGGACGCTCCCTCTCCGTGCGCCCCTTGACCTGGGTCGGCCGGCGTTCCTACGGCATGTACGTGATCCACTGGCCCGTGATCATCCTGCTCGGTCGATACCTGCACTTCGGGCAGTGGAACGTGGCGATCACGATCGGGATCACCGTGATCCTCGCGGCCCTCTCGTACCGGTACCTCGAGTCGCCGCTGCTCCGGATGAAGGGGCGGTACAGCCGGACCGGCGCCCCCGATGCCGGTGGCTCCGCGGGCACGCCCGCGCCCGCTCCCCAGGGCGCTCGACCCGAGGTGGTGCCGTCCTGATGCGCGGGCACGGCGACCAGGAGACGTCTTCGGCCCTCGTACCATCACGTGGCGCCGGCCACCGACGCGCGCGGAGGACCCCGGGAGCATGGTGAGAACCGACAGCACCACCCTCGACGACGAGCTGGCCGAACCAGCCGCCGCGACGCCGTCGCGCACCGGCCTGGCCCGCGTCCTGGACAACCGCCTGTTCCTGGTCGCCGCGGCCGTCGTCATCATCGCGACCGCTGCGATCACCGCGGCGTCGCTCGCGCTGAACGACGGGCACCTGGCGTACACGCTCGACGACTCGGCGATCCACCTCAGCATCGTCCGGCAATTCGTGCACCACGGCACGTGGGGCGTCACGACCGGGAGATACGAGTCGGCATCGTCGTCGCCGGGTTGGGACCTGCTGCTGTCGGCGTTCACGTTCGCGCTGCCCTTCGCGTGGAACGCGCTTCCGCTGATCCTGAACCTCGTCGCCGGCCTGTGGCTGCTCTGGCTCTTCATCGACAACCAGGACTTCGTCGACGGCACCCGGCCGGATCGTCTGATGCTGCTGTTCCTCGTCCTCGTGCCGGTCTTCGTGCTCTACATCCCCGCGCTCGCGCTCGTGGGCATGGAGCACACGTTGCATGCCGCGCTCGTGGTGCAGGCACTGGTGCTGTTCCAACGGCTCATCGACCGCGGGGCGACGAGCACCCGGGCCCTGATGCCGTTCTACGTCGTCATGTTCCTCGGGACGCTTGTGCGTTACGAGAGCGCGTTCGTCGCGGTCGGCTGTGTCGTCGCCCTGGCCGCCGCGCACTTCGGTCTCGGCCAACGCCGCTTCGACACCCGCACGACCGTGCGGATCGGCGCGGGCACGCTGATCGCGTCCGGACTCCCGATCCTCGCGATCGGCATCGTGAACAAGGCGTACGGCGAGGGGTTCTTCCCGAACTCGATCGTGGCGAAGTCGACGCTGCGCACGGGCTGGTCGAAGGTCGTGCCGTCGCCCGCGCACATGGCGAACACGCTGCAGAGCGACCCGCTCGTCCTCGTGCTCGGGCTGATCGCGCTCGCGTACGTGATCGGTGCGGCCTACGGCGGCAGGAACCACAACGCGGGGATCGCACTCGTCTACGTGGTCACCGTCACGATCCACGTGGCCTACGCGCAGTTCGGCGGTCGACTTCCCTACGCGCGCTACCAGCAGTACCTGGTGATCGCGGGCGCGTTCGTCGCGTTCCGCATCGGTGGCGAGCTGCTCTCGGGCCGGCGGCGCAGCGCCGCGATCGTCTTCGGGCTGGTCGCGATCCTCATCCTCTCGAACCTGCGCATCCAGCTCACCGAGGATGCACCCGCCGCGACGCAGAACACGTACCGCCAGCGGTACCAGCTCGGGAAGTTCTTCGCCAAGTACTACGACGGACGGCCGATCGCCACCGGTGAGCTCGGGTACGTGACCCTGTTCCACAACGGGCCCGTCGTCGACTTCTTCGGTCTCGGCGACCACGAGGTGCTGACCGAGCTGAACAAGACGAAGGGCAAGAACGCCGGCGATCCCAGCTCGCTCAGCAAGTCGTTCCTGAGCTCGTTGATCAAGCGCCGTCACGTCGTCGCGATCGGCATCTACAGCGCGACGCTGTACAACAACATTCCGTCCGACTGGCTGCTGACCGGCCAGTGGCAGCTGCACGGCAAGAACGTCACCGCGTTCGACCGGACCATTCAGTTCTTCGCGCCGAGCAAGGCCCTCTCCGACCAGCTCAACGCGAACCTCAAGAGGTTCAACCCGACGTTGCCCGCCGGCATGACCTCGCTCGACCGCGATCAGCTGCTCGCGCAGTACGCGCGTACGCTGCGCCGATTCGGTGTCGGCGGAGCGTCGAGCAGCGGATCGAGCAGTGGACGGTCGACCACGACGGGCGATACGACGAGCACCACCGGCTGACGTCGTCCAACCGTTCTCGACACGACAGGGGCGTGAAGGTGCAGATCGACGGAGCGAAGATCCTCGTCACCGGCGCGTCGTCGGGCATCGGCGAGGCGCTCGCGCCACAGCTCGCGGCCCGCGGGGCCACGGTGGGCGTGGTCGCGCGACGCAAGGACCGGCTCGAGGCGGTGGTCGAGGCCTGTCGCGCGCACACGCCGGGTTCGCGGCTGTGGGCGGCCGACCTCGGCGACCTCGACCGCGCGGAGGCCGTCGCACGCGAGGCGTGGGACGTGTTCGGAGGGATCGACTGCCTCGTCAACAACGCGGCGATCCCGAAACGCACACCCGTCCCGCGCCTGACCGCGGAGGACGTAGACCGGGTGATGCGCGTCAACTTCACGTCGCCGGTGCGGATGACGCTCGCGCTCCTGCCTCGCATGCTGGAGCGTGGCCGCGGGCTCGTCGTCAACGTGTCGAGCATGGGCGGCCGACTCGGCATCGTGCACGAGGCGGCGTACTGCGCGTCGAAGTTCGCGTTGTGTGGTTGGAGCGAGGTCATGCGCATCGACCTGGCCGGGACCGGCGTCGACGTCAAGCTCGTGCTCCCCGGCCCGATCGAGACCGAGATCTGGGATCAGCCCGACAACGATCCCGCGCTCTTCGACGGCCCTTTCGTCCCCGCGTCGGAGTGCGCCGCGAGCATCGTCGACGCGATCGACGACGACGGGTTCGAGTACTACGTGCCTCCGGCGTTTCCTGGCGGCCTCCTCCAGCGCGACATCGTGATCGGCAAGACCAACGACGTCGACGGCTTTCTCGCCGGCATGGCCCAGATGGCGCAGGCGCCGCGAGGTTCGTGACCGCGCGTTCGTGACATCCGACCCTTCGCCACGACGGCACCGAGGCGCGAGTGTCGATTGGTGGCGCGAAGGCGAGCGGTGGTGACCGGGTTGACGGCGCTGGTGGCGATCGCCGTGGCTGTCGGCGTGGTCGCGGTCGGTCGCGGCGGCGCCAGCGACGAGCCCGCCCGCGCGCGGGCGTGGCTCGGCCGCCATGGGAGCACCGCCCGCGCGGTCCTCGTCGCGGTGAACGGCGTGCCCGTCGACACGCGTGCTGCGGGACCGGTGCAGATGGCGGCCGCGTGTGTACCGCTCGACCGCGCGATCGCGTCGATGCGCGCCGCGCCGCCGGCACCGGATCCCCGGTTGGCGCGCGCGTGGAGCGCCGTCACTGACGACGTCGGTGTCGTCGCGGGGTTCTGCGTCGACGCGGCCGCGCGCCGTGACGTGACGATGCTGGGCGAGGTGCCGAACTACCTGGCCCTCACCGCCGGCGCGTTCGAACGCTTGCGCGTCGTGATGGCGTCGTACGGTCCGTCGCTCTGAGCCGCCGCGCCGCTACGCGCCGGCGGGGAGCCAGGAGCCGTGCATCCCGACGGGGATCCGCCGGGGCAGGTGCACCACGGCGACCGGCGGGGCTGCCACCCGTGACGCGTCGAGCACGACGAGCTCGCTGCGGTCGTGGTTCGTGTCGTACGTGAAGACCAGCAGCCAGCCGTCGTCCTCGTCCCACCCGCCGGGACGCGGGGCGAACGCGGGCTCGCCGGCGACCACACCCGACGGGAACCGGTGCTCGGTCGCCGTGCCGGCGTCGACGTCATAGCGCACGACCGTGTCGTACGTCGCGGCCCGGGTCGCAGCGGGATCCGTCGCACCTGCGACGTAGCCGACCTTGTGACGCAGCCCGGTGCGACGACCGTCGATGCGCGGCAGCTCGACCGCACGGGAGTCGACGAGCTCGTCGCGAGCCGCGCGGCGGTCGAGGTCGATGACGGCCCGGTGCAACCGCGGCACGTTGTCGTCCATCCCACCGGGCACGTCGAGGCGGCGGCGGTGGATGTAGTCGATCACGACCGTATCGCCGTCGGTGTAGCCGTTGAGGAAGTGCATCGCGAAGCAGTCCTCGACGGGGATCCACCGCAGGTCGATCGCACCCGACTCGCGCGACATCACACCGATGCGCGTCCCGCGCTGCTCGTTCCACCGCAACGCGGGCTCGCCCCGCAGGAGCGCCTGCGTGTCGAACACCGCAGGGCTGTCGAAGAACACCACGTGCTGGTCGGTGACGACGAAGTCGTGGATCAGCGCAGGCTCGGCGAGGTCGATGGGCTCCGTCCGGGTCACCCGTCCCTTCGGCCCCACCACGCCGAACACCAGGTACGGCGGCACGACGTCGGTGTGGAAGAAGCACAGCTCGTCCCAGATCGGGTCGAGCTTCGGGTGCGACGACATGCCGCCGGGCAGGAGGCCGTCGAAGTCCCGTTCACCGACCGTCGCGAGCTCCGCGTTCAGCTCGTAGGGCGCCCCGCCGTCGGACAGCGCGAGCACCCGGCCACAGTGGCGCACCACGTTCGCGTTGGCCCAGTTCTTGAACGGGTTCGGATCGCCGTCGGGACCCAGGCGCGCGGCGTCGGGCGCGATCGGTGTGAACGTCCCGCCGTAGAGCGCACGGCCGGCGCGGCGCTCGGCCGCGAGGCCGCGCGTGACGACCCAGCGGTTCCGGTAGCGGGCGCGCCCACCCTCGAACGTGACCATGTGGACCATGCCGTCGCCGTCGAAGGGGAACGTGTAGCTCCCGAGCGGCGTGAACTGCGGGTTCGGGCCGTTGCGGACGTAGCTGCCGACGAGCTCGGGAGGCAGCTGTCCCTCCACCACGAGGTCGTTGGTGTCGAGCTCGTCGCGCACGGGCGCGAAGGCACCCCGAAGCCACGGGTTCGCCGCCGCGTCGACGAGCTCGACCACCGGCAGCTTCTGCACCGCCGGCGGGATCCTCATGGGTTCGGCCACGTTGCACTACTCGGCCGGAAGACCCCCACCCTTGAGGATTGGGGAGGGCTTTCGCGCGCCCCCTACCTGCGGGAACCGGTCGGGCGGGCGGTGACGGCGAGCTCCTCCTCCACCAGCTTCAGCGCGAGCACCGGGCAGGCGAACACCGCCCGCCTGGCGTCCGCGAGCATCCGTTCCGGGATCGGTGAGGCGTCGACGATCGGGTAGCCCCAGTCATCGAGCTCGATGCGCTCCGGGAACAGCTCGGCGCACACGCCGTGGCCGTCGCAGGTGATGGGATCGAGGCGCAGGTGCATGCTCACCTCCACTGCCCGTCGCGCACGGCCGACGAGGGCACGGGCAGGAGCCGCGTGGTCTCCGTGGCGCTGCACCGGCCCTGCTCGTGCCAGGCGATCTCGTCGGCGAAGACCTCCAACGCGCTGCGCACGAAGCGCACCGCACCGTCGGGATGACGGCACGCGCCGCGCCCGGCGATCTGACCGGTCCAGCGGCCGAGGAGGTGGGTCGTGTGCCGGTCGTGGCGGCCCCGTGCGAGGGCGTCCATCGCCGCGGCGACCGCGGCCAACCCGTGGACACAGGGCCCGCACTGACCGGCCGACTCCTCGGCGAGGTAACGGGTCACCCGCGCCGCCTCTCGCAGCCCGCACACCGACGCCGGCATCGCGACGACGACACCGCAGCCCAGCGCAGCACCGACGTCGCGCAGGCTCTCGTTGCCGAGCCGCACGCCGTCGAGGCGCGACGCGGCAACCCATGCGCCGAAGTAGCCGCCGACGAGAACGGCCGACAGAGGGGCCGGCGTCCCGCCCGCCGCGTCGAGGAGCGCGGTCACGCGCGTGTTGAACGCGGCTTCGTACACGCCCGGGGTCGCCACGCCGCCCGATACGGTGAACAACGCTGAGCCCGGCTCGCTCTCGGTCCCGAGTGTGCGGAACCACTCGGCGCCGTGCCGCGCGATGAGGGCGATCTGGGCCAGCGTCTCGACGTTCTGGACGAGGGTGGGACGGCCGTGGACGCCCCGCTCGAAGGGCCGGGGCGGAACGTTCGTGGGCTTCGCCTCGCCGTTGTCGAGGAAGTGCACGAGCGCGCTCTCCTCCCCCGCCAGGTAACGGGGTGGCACGCCGACCAGGCGCACCGGCACGGGATCGATGCCGCGCGCGGCGCGTTCCGAGATGGCGCGCGCCAGCGCGTCCATCACGTCACCGCGCACGCGCTCGGTCGCGACGATCGCCTGGCGTGCACGGACCGCCATCGCCGCGAGCGCGAGACCGTCGAGGACCAGATGCGGTGCCCGGGTGAGCAACAGCGCGTCCTTCGTGCTCGCCGGCTCGCCCTCGCAGCCGTTCGCCACGACGACCGCACGGCGGCCCGCCGCGACCGCGCGCAGCTTCGTCGCCGTCGGGAAGGACGCGCCACCGCGACCGCGCAACCCGGCCGCGTCGACCTCGTCGATCAGCACACCGGCCGCCGAGCGCGGCAGCGGTCCGTGCTGGGCGATGTGGTCGTCGAGCGCGGTGGCCGTGTCTCGCAGCAGCCGGGGCAGGCCGACGGGTGCGGTGGTCTCGCCTGCGTTCGTGTCGCCGGGGTCGAGCGTGGTCGCAGTCACCGGTCGAAGCCTCCGAAGCCGTCATCGCCACCGTTGCCGCCGTCCGTGCCGGGCTGTGACCCGCTCGAGCCCGTCGTGCCGTTGGCGTCTGAGCTCGTGGTGACCTGGCTCCGGTGCGCCTTTGCCAGGACGCTCGCGGGTGTCCCGGACCGGCGGGCCCAGTTGCTCCCCAACGGTCCGACGCGCATCCAGGCGAACAACGCGAGCGGGAGCACGAACGTGGCGCCGAGGATCGCGGTGCGTAGAGCCGGGTTGTGCTCCCAGCCGACCGACAGACGCCACCAGACCGCCGCGACCACCGCGACGAGACACGCGCCGTACACGAACAGGGCCCAGGTCTGGCCGGTGTCGGTCCCCGTGCCGAGCCCGTGCACGACCGTCACCGCCCAGGAGCCGTACGCGAACCAGTGGACGAAGCGCCAGGTCCGGAAGCCGATCCGATGGCGCAACCAGCTCGTCACCGCGATCGCGAGGAGGAGGTCGAACGCGAGCGCGCCGAGGCCGAGCCAGATCGGACGGTACGGCGACGCGAACGGTACGACGCCCGCGAGCCATCCGATCGGCGCGAAGCCGTCGATCACGACGGTCGCGACGTGCAGGACGATCAGCGCGAGCACCACGAGGGTGACGTCACGATGGACGTACTCGACGACGAAGCGCGGCCAGCGCGGTGCGCTCCAGCGGACGCTGGTGACGATGCCGAGCACGACGCTCACCGTGAGGAGCACGAGCGCGGTCATGCCCGTCGCGCGCGCGAGGTACCAGAGCGCCGAGCCACTCGAAGCCGCGAGCACGCTCACGCGATCTCCATGGCGCGCTCGCTCCGCAGTGTGCTGTCGCCGGACGACATCGTGGTCGTGCTCCGCTCGCTCACGCGATCTCCATGGCGCGCTCGCTCCGCAGTGTGCTGTCGCCGGACGACATCGTGATCGTGCTCCGCTCGCTCACGCGATCTCCATGGCCGTCGTGTGGGGTGCGCCCCAGCCGCCCGTGTACGTCACCCGTCCGTCGTGGTCGACGAGGCGCGCGGGCAGGCCCACGTGCGCGAGCCAGCGCGGCGCGTCCTCGCCGAGGACGAGCGCGGCCGTGCTCGCGACGTTGGCGTCGACACACGCGCCCGCGGCGACGCTCACCGTGCGGAAGGGTCCGTCGGCCGGGCGTCCACTCGCCGGGTCCACGACGTGGTGGCGCACCTCGTCACCGCGCGCCCACCACCGGACGGTCGTGCTCGACGTGGCCAGCCCGCCGGACGCGAGCGACACCGTCTCACGCGGGTCGGTGACGCGGCCCGCATGGTCGTCGGTGACCTCGATCGGCCAACCGCCCGCGCGGCGCGGCCCCGCGAGCGACACGTCGCCCCCGAGTGACACCAACACCCCGCAGCCGAGCGCCGCGGCGATCCGGTGCGCAGCCCGGTCGGCCGCGAGTGCCTTCGCGGTGGCACCGAGGTCGAGCAGGACACCCGCGGGCACGCGGAGGGTCGAGCGGTCGTGGTCGAGCTCGACCGCCTGCCATCCGGGCACCCGGCCGGTCCGCACCACGAGCGGCGGGCCGAGGCGCTCGAGCTCGTCGAAGTCACGGTCGTAGCCGAGCACCACGAGGGCGCGCCCCACGGTGGGATCGACCCTGCCCTCGGTCAGGCGCGCGGCGCGCAGCGCGACCTCGACCGCCTCGACGAGCACCGGGCCGATGACGACGGGCCGGCCGTCGGCCCGGTTCACGGCCATGAGCTCGGAGTCGTCGCGGAAGCGGCTGCACGCGCGGTCGATCGCGTCGAGCTCCTCGACGAGGAGCGCGCGGGCGTCGTCGATCGACCCACCGTCGACCACCACGCGCGCGGTCGTCCCGAGTGCCTGCAGCTCCGCGCCGGCGAGCCCGCCGCTCCGGGTCGGTGCGCTCACGTCGATCACGACCCTCCGGAGCGCGCGACGGGCGCCTGGTTCGACTGCGACGGCGCCTGGTCCGGGGTCTGGAAGCCGGGATCGGCGTTCTGGCTGTTGCCGAGCCCGGAGCCGTCACCCGAGCCGTCGAACCCGTTGCCCTGGCTCGCGCCGGTCGACGAGCCGTTCCCCGTCGTGGTGGACGAGGAGTTTGCGTGGGGCAACGTGAAGGCGGTGAACACCGCCACCAGGCCGGCCGCGCCACCCGCGATCCACTTCGTCGTCGCCCGGACCTTGCGCAGGCCGGCGTCACGCGCATGGGTGCTGTGTCGCGCCATCGGGCGAGGATCGCCCCGCTACCTGAGAGCAGCCGCGACGGCGCTCAAGAGCACGGTAAAACCCGCCTTGGCCCCAGCTGAAGGAACCGGCTTCAGCCGATTGTGCTTCGCGCCGATGAGTGGTTAGGCTTCCCTAAGTACACCACGGAGGAGCAGGCACGTGCAGGACCTCGAAGCCGCGTTGCGGGCAACTGCGGGCATGCGCCGGGTCGACTGCGTTCGCATGGTCGAGGGTGAGGGCATCCGCTTCTTCGTCGACGGCATCGGGCACCGGCTTCCGGTCTCGCGCGAGGTCCCGCCGAGCGTCGCGCACGCGCTCATGCAAGACGTCCCACTGCGCCACGTCTGGGCTCCGCCGGCGCGGGGGCGGCGCTGACATGTGGGTCTGTCATTGCAACGCGGTGACCGACGCGCGGATCCGCTCTGCCATCGACGACGGCGCGCGCGACGAGGACGACGTCGCGGCACACTGCGGGGCCGGCACCCGGTGCGGCGGCTGCCGCGACGAGGTGCGCCGCCTCTGCACGCTGTTCAATGGTGCGGACGCTGACAGCTGCCCGCGCGTGCTCCAAGGAGCGGGCACGGCCCGCGGCTGACGGACGCTGCACATCTCCGAGCTCGGGGGTCACGCGGGCTCGGCGACCGACCGCGAGGAGACCGCGCATGCAGGCCGACCCGGCGATCATCGAGCTCCTGAACGAGGTGCTCACCGCGGAGCTCACCGCGATCAACCAGTACTTCGTCGACGCGAAGATGTGCGACAACTGGGGCTTTCGCCGTCTCGCCGAGCGCTTCCGCGAGCAGTCCATCGGTGAGATGAAGGACGCGGACGACCTCATCGAGCGGATCCTCTACCTCGAAGGCGTCCCGAACATGCAACGGCTGAGCCCGGTGCGCGTCGGCGAGACCGTGACCGAGAAGCTGGACCTCGCGCTCGACCTCGAACGCGTCGCCATCGAGCGACTCGCGCGCGGGATCGCGACCTGCTTCGAAGCCGGTGACCACGGCAGCCGCGACCTCCTCGAGCACGTTCTCGAGGGCGAGGAGGAGCACGCCGACTGGCTCGAGACGCAGCTCCATCTCATCCGGGAGCTCGGTGACGCCCACTACCTGGCCCAACAGCTCCACGACTGAGCGGCCACGCGCAGCGGTGCATCCGGCGCGCCCCGCCGCGCGCTCAGATGCCCTGAACGCCCTCGGCCCCGGTCGTGGCTGCGGGGCGGCCTGCGGCGTCGATCGCCTCGGGCTCGATCTCGTCGACCGCGTCGAGGTCGAGCGTCGCCGAGAGCGGCTCGACCCGTACCGGGATGCCGTTCAGCACCGCGTTCCCCGAGAGCGGATCGACGATCCGCGCGTCGCTCAGCAGGTTGACGTTCACCCCGGCAAAGCGCGACGCGACCGTGGTCTTCGCGCCGTCGCTGCGATGACCCCACCCGTGCGGGATGCTCACCACGCCCTGCATCACCGCGTCCGTCACCTCCACCGGCACGTCGACCGAGCCGGCTGCCGAGGTGACGCGCGCACGACCGCGGTCGTCGAGGCCGAGGCGCGCGGCGTCGTCAGGATGGATGTGCATCGTGCAGCGCTCCTTGCCCTTCACGAGCACCTCGAGGTTGTGCATCCACGAGTTGTTCGAGCGGAGGTCGCGCCGTCCGACCAGCACCATGGCCCCGTCTTCGAGGCTCCGGTCGAGCGATGCCCGGAGGCGCGCGGCGTCGCGGGCGATCGGCTTGGGCGCGAGCTCGATGCGGCCGCTCGGCGTCCGCAGCACCTCGGGGACGCGTTGCTGGAGCGGTCCGAGATCGACGCCGTGCGGATGCTGCTCGAGCACCTCGAGGGTCAGCCGTCCGGGCTCGACGCCGAACGCGTCGCCGTACGGCCCGGTGCGCAGCATGAAGTCGAGGACGCGCTCGGGGCCGTGCCGGTTGCCCATCGCCGCCAGGAGCTCGTCGGGGTCGCGCCCCGACACGCTCGAGTGGGGCGAGCGCACCGCCGATGCGACGAGGGCACCGATCGTCGCGTCGTCGAGCGCGGCGAAGTCGTCGGCGTCGCGCCCCGCCGCGATCGACGCGAGCCGGAGGAGCACCTCCCACTCGGGCGGTTGCGACGGATCGCGCTCCACGAGCGGCGGCGAGTAGTTCGCGACGTTACGGATCGCGAAGTTGTAGAGCGCCACGTCGTAGTGGCCCCGTGCGAGCACGCCCGGTACCGGCAGGATCACGTCGGCATGGCGCGTCGTCTCGTTGCGGTAGATGTCGACGCTGACCATGAACTCGAGGCCGGCGAGCCCGCGGTCGAGCCGTTCCGCGTCCGGCGTCGAGAGGACCGGGTTGCCCGCGACGGTCACCAGTCCCCGGATCCGCCCTTCGCCCGGGGTGTCGATCTCCTCGGCCAGGCACGCGACCGGCAGCTCGCCGAACACCTCGGGCAGGCCGCGAACCCGCGTCCGGCGCCGACCGAAGCGGACGCCCTTGCCCGTCCCCGGGGTGCCCCGGGTGTTCGGGCCGCCGGCGGCCGGCAACGCGAACATCGCGCCGCCGATGCGATCGAGGTTGCCGGTCAGCACGTTGCACACGTCGACGAGCCAGCTCGCGAGGGTCCCGAACTCCTGGGTGCACGTCCCGATCCGTCCGTAGACGGCGGCGCGACGCGCGTGCGCGAGCTCGACCGCGGTCCGCCGGATCGTCGCGGCGTCGATCCCGCACACCGGGGCCACGACATCGGGCGAGAAGCGGGACGCGAGCCGCTTGACGTCGCCGATCCCGTTGGTGTGCTTCTCGAGGTGGCCCGTGTGCACCAGGTCCTCGTGGAAGAGCACGTGCACCAGCGCGAACAGGAAGTGCGCATCGGTGCCGGGCCGGATGAACAGGTGCTCGTCGGCCTCCTCGGCGGTCTTCGTGCGTCGCGGGTCGACCACGACGAGCTTCCCGCCGCGCTCGCGCAGCGCGCGGAGCCGCCCCGGAAGGTCGGGCGCGGTCATGAGGCTCCCGTTCGACGCGAACGGGTTCGCGCCCAGCATGAGCAGGTGGTCGGTGCGGTCGACGTCCGGGACCGGAACGCTCAGGGCGGTCCCGAACATGAGCCCGGCCGCGACCTGCTTCGGCATCTGGTCGACGGTGCTCGCCGAGTACACGTTCGGCGTCCCGAGCGACTGGATGAGCGCACGGTTGTAGACCAGACCGGCGAGGTTGTGCGCGCTCGGGTTGCCGAGGTACAGCGCGAGCGCATCGCGTCCGTGACGTTCGACGATGCCGTCGATGCCACGCTTCACCGCCGCCCACGCGTCGTCCCAACCCACCTCGCGCCACGAGTCGCCGTTGCGCACGAGCGGCGCGCGCAGGCGGTCGGGGTCGGCCTCGAGCGCCTTCAGCGCCGTGCCCTTGGGGCACACGAAGCCGTGGCTGAACACGTCCTCGCGGTCGCCGCGCACCAACGTGATGTCGTCGCCGTCGAGGGTGAGCTCGAGGCCGCAGGTCGCCTCGCAGAGGGGGCAGGTGCGGTACGCGGTCCGCAGCTCGCGCCCGTCGCCGTCGCGCGCGCCGCCCGCTCGCGGGCGACTCCGGGTCTCGGTCACAGGTCCGTCCCTCGTATGTCTCGGTCTGCCCTGCCGTCGATTGCTCGCCGTTTCCCACCCGCGCCGTCATCATGATGGCCTCTGGGCGGTCCGCGCGTCCCGCCGGTAGGCTCACCTGACGCCCACGTCAGCTCACGACCAGCGGGAGAGAGGCCATGAAGGCACTCGTGTTCGGCGTCGACCCGGGCCCCGTCGCGGCCCCGCCCGACGACGCGAACCCGCTCCTGCGGAACCTCGCGGCCACGCCGATGGCGTTGCAGGACGAGCCCGACTCGCGGTTGCTCGGTCCCGACTGGGTCGTGCTGCGGACGCGGATGACGGGGATCTGCGGCTCCGACACGAAGCAGGTCCTCATGGACACGGGCGGCGATGCGTCGGACATGTCGATGACCGCGTTCATCTCGTTCCCGCAGGTGCTCGGGCACGAGGTCGTCGCCGACGTGGTCGAGACCGGACCGGAAGCGGAGGGTGTCGAGGTCGGCGAGCGGGTCGTCCTCAACTGCTGGCTGTCGTGCGGTCCGCGCGGCATCACGCCCATGTGCCCCCCGTGCCAGCAGGGCGACTACTCGCAGTGCTGGCACTTCCACGACGGACGGCTCGCGACCGGCATCCACACCGGCAACTCGTCGGACGCGACGGGCGGCTTCGCGGAGCTGCTCCCCGCCCACGATTCCATGGCGATCCGCGTCCCCGAGGACGTGAGCGACGAGATCGCGGTGTTGGCCGACCCGTTCGCGGTCTCGCTGCACGGCATCCTCCGCAACCCCCCGCCCGCGGGTGGGAAGGCAGTCGTGTGGGGCGGCGGCGCGCTCGGCACGACCGCGATCGCGATCCTGCGCGGGCTGTACCCGAGCGTCGAGGTCGCGGCCGTCGTCCGCCATCCCGCCCAGCAGGCCCTGGCGCGCAAGCTCGGTGCACTCGTGCTCGACTCCGAGACCGACCACGAGCAACTCGTCGTCGCGCTCGCCGACTGGTCGGGTGGTGTGCTGCGTCGTCCGTGGACCGGGCTTCCGGTGACACACCCCGGTTTCGTCGACGTCGTGTACGACACGATCGGGTCACCGACGACGATCGAGGTCGCGTTGCGTGTCCTCGGGACGCGTGGCTCGATCGTCGTGAGCGGCGTGAACGCACCGGGCCGCTTCGAGTGGTCACCCCTCTACTTCAAGGAGGCCCGGATCGTCGGGTCCAACGCGTTCGGTGTCGAGGAGGTCGAGGGCGTCCGCAAGCACGCGATCGAGCACTACCTCGACCTCGTGCGTGCCGGGCGCGTCGACGTGGCCCCGATGCTGACGCACACCTTCCGGCTCGAGCAGTGGCGGGAAGCGTGGACGACGATCGCCGAGCAGCACCGCACGGGCGCGATCAAGTGCGCGTTCGACTTCCGATGACGGCCCGAGCATGAGCACCGTGCGGACGCAGCGGAGCTCCGCCAGGCGTTGCCCCCTGGAGCGAGAGCGGAGGGAGCCATGAGCGATCGTCTCTACTTCCGCCAGCTGCTCGCGGGACGCGACTTCGCTGCCGACGACCCCATCGCGCGCCAGATGGTCAATTTCGTCTACGTGCTGGGCGACCGCGAGACCGGCGAGGCGCTCGTCGTGGATCCCGCCTACGGCGTCGGCGAGCTGGTGGAGCTCGTCGGCGCCGCCGGGCTGCGCGTCACCGGCGCGCTGGCGACCCACTGGCATCCCGACCACGTCGGCGGTGACCTCATGGGATACCCGATCCAGGGCGTGCGCGAGCTGCTCTCGATCGACGGCGGCGTGCCCGTGCACGTCAACCGGGAGGAGGCGTGGGGCGTCAAACGCGTGACCGGTGCCTCCGACTCCGACCTCGTGCTGCACGACGGCGGCGACGTCGTCCACGTGGGCGACGTGCCGATCACGCTGCTGCACACGCCCGGACACACGCCCGGGAGCCAATGCTTCCTCGTCGACGGCAAGCTCGTTGCCGGCGACACGCTGTTCCTCGAAGGCTGCGGCCGCACCGACCTGCCCGGCGGCGACGCGACGGAGATGTACGAGAGTCTCACGCAGCGCCTCGCGCGCATTCCCGACAACACCGTGCTGTACCCGGGGCACCTCTACTCCGCGGACCCGTCCGCGACCATGGGCGAGACGCGCCGGCGGAACTACGTGTTCCGCCCGCGCACGCTCGACCAGTGGCTCATGATGTTCGGCGACGGCTTCTGAGCCGACCGCGCGGCCATGCTGATCCTGCTCGCGGCGGTGATACTCGGCACGGTCGTCACGATCGGGCTCGTCATCGCGGTCGTGTGGCGCGCCGCCGAACGCCAGTCCGTCGAGGTGTTGACGTTCGCGAACTCGGTCGACGCGCTGTCGTGCACGCTCGACGCCGGCAACGTCGATGCGATCGCGTCGACGGCGGCCGGTGCAGTGGTCCGCCGCACCATCCGTCACGGCGCGCGCGCCCCGACGACGTCGGAGCGGCTCGACGGCACGCGCCTCGTGCTCGACTCACGCGGCCGGCACGGCTGGTTCCGCGGCTGGTGGTGGGTCGACTACGACGTCCGGCTGCCCGCGGGCGCGTCGGTGGTCGCGACGACGGCGACCGGCCGCTTGTCCGTCGCCGGTGTTTGGGGCGACCTCGAGCTGCGGAGCCAGGCCGGCAAGCTCCGCGTCCGTGAGGCGCGGGGCCGGCTCCGACTGCGCAGCAGCGCGGGGAGCATCGAGGGCGAGGAGCTGCACAGCAGCGACGTCGAGGCCCGGACGGAGGCCGGTCACGTCGTGCTCGCGTTCGCGACGCCTCCCGAGCGCGTCGACGTGACCGCGAGCGCGGGAGCGATCGAGCTCCGGCTCCCAGGCGGGCCCTATGCGGTCGACGCGTCGAGCGCGGCCGGTCGCGTCCACGTCGAGGTGCCGACCGATCCCGCGTCGGCGCGACGGGTGGTCGCGCGTTCGATGGCGGGTTCCGTGCACGTCGTCGGGACCCAGGCGGCGGGGCGTGAGACGGCAGACCGAGCGACCGACGGCGCCGTCGCGGTCACGATGGAACGGATCGACGATCCCGCGGGCGCGGCGCTCGTCGCCGCTCTCCTCCGCGAGCTGTACGACCGCTACGGCGAGGAGGACCCCGACGCGCCCGACCCGCACGACCTCGCCCCGCCCGACGGCGCGTTCCTCGTCGCGCGCGTCGACGGCCGGCCGGTCGGTTGCGGCGCGCTGAAGCGCCTCGACGACGGGCTCGGGGAGCTCAAGCGCATGTACGTCGTCCCGGACGCGCGCCGCTCGGGTGTCGCCGCCGAGCTCCTGCGCGTCCTCGAAGCGCGCGCTTGGGCGCTGGGATACCGGCGGCTCCGACTCGAGACCGGCGTGCGCCAGCCCGAAGCGATCGCGCTCTACGAGCGGTTCGGCTACGCGCGCATCGCGAACTACCCGCCCTACGAGCACGCGCCGATGAGCGTGTGCTTCGAGAAGGTGCTGACGCCGGGAGACGGCGAGGCGTGACGCGCGCGATCAGGTTCGGGCCGGCACGGGGTCGAAGCGCACCGGCAGCCTGTCCGGACCGCGGAACGCGAGGCCCTGGATGACCGGAGCGGGAGCGTCAGGGTCGAGTCGCAGGTTCGGGAGCCGGTCGAGGACCGCGTCGAGCGCGACGCGCAGCTCGAGACGGGCCAGGTGCATCCCGAGGCACTGGTGCGGTCCGGTACCGAACGCGAGGTGGGGTTGGGGCGGACGGTCGATGCGCCACTCGTCCGCCTCGGGGTAGCGGGACTCGTCGCGGTTCGCCGACCCGGTGACGACCTGCACGGGCGAGCCGGCCGGGATCGGGCACCCGGCGACCTCCGTGTCGACGGCGGTGACGCGCGCCACCATCGTCACCGACGTCTCCCATCGCAGGGTCTCCTCGATGACCGCAGGGAGCAGCTCGCGATCGGAGGTGACGCGTGCGAGCTCGTCGGGATGCGCGAGCAGCGCGACCAGACAGTTGCCGAGCACACGGAACGTCGTCTCCGCACCTGCGGGGAGCAGCAGGCGCAGGAAGCCGTAGATCTTCTCGTCGGTCAACCGCTCGCCGTCGACCTCGGCCGTGACCAGCTCACTGATGAGATCGCCGGTCGGGTTCGCGCGGCGGTCCTCCACGATGGGCTCGAGGTACGCGCGCATCGCCTTCGACGCGGCCATGCCCCGCTCGGGGTGGAGTGGACCGGTGTTGATCTCCTCGGCCCACTGGTGGAACTGCTCGTGGTCCTCGAGCGGCACACCGACGATCCCGCAGATCACCTGCACCGGATACTTGCTCGTGAGGTCGGCGACGAGGTCGGCGCGGCCCAGCGGCGCGATGCGGTCGAGCAGCTGCGCGACCACCGGGCTGACGAGCTCCGCATCCCACCGTTCGAGCACCGACGCGCGGAACGCCTTGGCGACCAGGTTGCGGTACTGACGGTGCTCCTTGCCGTTCATGGCCAGGATCAGCTCGCCCATGTACTGACCGATCTGCTCGCCGTTGATCGACGACGAGAGCGTCTCCCAGTCGCGCAGCGCGTGCTCCGCGTCGGTGAAGCGCGTGATCTGGTAATTCGGGCGCGGGTCGACCGACGAGTCGGTGCGGATGACGGGGCACTCGCGACGGGCCTGCTTCCACCAGTCGTGTGGCTGCGCCGTGTAGAAGTCGAACCCATCCGTGTCGTAACTCATGGTTCCCCTGTCTGAACGCGTACCTGACACGCTAGTCAGGTTGGAAAGCCCGCGCGCGCGAGAACGGCGGCCCCTCGCTGTTCAGTTGGGACAACTGCGCGTCGCGCGGTCCTACACCTGCCGGTAGTAGGGGCGGTCGGGGTGGCGTTTCTCGACCAGGATGAAGACGACGCCGTACGGGTCCACGAACCACGTCGTGCGCACCCCGACGAGCGACGCGGTGCCGGTCGTCAGGAAGCGCACGCCCTTGCCCTCGAGCGCGGCGCGCGTCGCCTCCACGTCGTCGCACACGAGACCGACGTGGGTCAGTCCGTGGTCGGTCACCGCGGCGTCCGCGGGACGGCGCCTTCCGGGCGCCTCGGGGTACTCGATCACCTCGAGCACGCGGTCACCACCGGCCGCGAACCCGACGATCGCGGCCTTCACCGCGACCGGCGCGGGCACGAGCTCACCCATGTCCTGCTCGATCTTCGGCCCGCGCATCTCGTAGGGCGGCGAGAGCACCTCCATGCCGAGCACATCGCGGTACCACGCGACCGCGGCCTCGACGTCGGGCACGCACACCGCGCTGTGCGCGATCCCGGTGATCATCGGGACCGCTCGATCACGACCTGCCGCATGTGCCAGACGATCTCGTCGCGGGTCTCCGACCCGACGAGGGCGGCGAGCGCTTCGCTCATGCCGTCATAGGTCGCGGTGTCGGCTCGGGCGCGCGCGGCCGGCCGCGTCCGCCAGATCCCGAGGTTGGGCAGGAACATGCCGGCGGCCTCCCCCGTCGACGGATGGACCTCGCGCACATCGCTCGCAACGACGTGCGCACCCGCCGGCGGCACCAGCCGGTCGAGCCGTGGTCCGACGTACAGCTCGTGACCCTCGTCCCGCATGACGGCCGCGATGGTGTCGAGGTACCGCGCCAGCACCTCACGGCGGGCGTCGATGCGCTCGACCTCCTCGAGCAACAGCCGCCCGCCCGGCTCCAGCAGCGTCGTCCACCGGTCGACGGAGCGCTCCGGTTCGTCGAGATGGGCCAGGAGGAAGCGCGCGTACACGAGGTCGGCCGGCGGGGTCGGGAACGGCAACGTCGTCACGTCGTGGCGGAGGATCTCGATCCCGTCACCGGCCGCGCCCGCAAGCGCACCGGACTGGTCGACGCCGACCACTCGTGCCGCGGGCAGCGCACTGCCGAGCATGCGCGTCGTGTGACCAGGTCCGCAGCCCAGGTCGAGCACCACGTTCGCCCCGGGAGGTGCCGTTGCGCGGACGAAGCGCTCACTCGTCGGGCCGAACACGCGGTGGAGCAGTGCGAGCCGCTCGGCGGCGACGCGGTCGTCGCCGAACGCGTACGTCGTCTCGGCGCCCGGCGTCACGATTCGAGCCGACGTTCGAGTGCGTCGAGCCGCGCCACGATCTCGCTCAGCGTGTCCTCGATACCGGGCGGCTCGGTCGCGGGCACGTGGTCGCGCGCGTGCACGTAGCCCGCAAGCGCGGCCGCGACGGCACGGCGCGTCGCGCGCAGGTCGACGCCCATGCTCCGCAGGACCGCACCCGCCTTGCCGTCCTCGTCGGCCACCAGACCGAGCAAGACGTGCTCGCAGCCGACGTAGTTGTGCCCGAGACCGAGCGCCTCGCGCACCGAGAGCGCGAGCACCGCCTTGCTCGTGGGCGTGAAGTGCGCACGATCATCCGAGGCGGCGCGCTGCGCGAGGACCGCATCGATCTCGGCGCGCAGGTCGTCTGGCTCGACGTCGAGCACCTCGAGCGCCTTGAGCGCGAGGTTCCCGCCCTCGTCAAGCACGCCGAGGAGCACGTGCTCCGTGTCGGCCGGCCCGTGCCCTCGCTCGGTGGCTTCCTCCTGCGCCCGTCGCAACGCGCCCCTCGCCCGCGGGGTGAAGCGTCCGAACAGACCGCCGGCGGCCGCGTCCTCCTGGTCGGGAACGAGGCCGTCCTTCAAGGCGCTCACCGCGTCGACGGCCTGGCGCAGCGCCCGCTGGCACACCGACGACACCGGCACGTGGTGCTCGCGCACCGCGGCGGCCAGCTCGTCGGGCAGGTACACGTTGATCTTCGGCATCTGCACGCTCGCCTGCTCGTTTCGATGGGGTTAGCCGATGGGGTTATCTGGGGTTATAACCATCCGGTCGCCCGCGGTCAACCCCCGGGCGGACGCGACAGGGGCCGGACCCTCACGTGGTCCGGCCCCTGCACGTCGCATCGGTTGTGACGATGCCTAGAGCTGAAGCGACTTCACCTCGAGGAACTCCTCGAGCCCGTACTGGCCGAGCTCGCGACCGGTCCCCGACTGCTTGTAGCCACCGAACGGTGCGAGCGGGTTGAACTTCTGGCCGTTGACGTCGACCTGGCCCGCCTCGAGCCGCCGCGCGACACGCACCGCGCTCTCCTGGTCGGGGCCGTACACACCGGCGTGCAGGCCGTAGATCGTGTCGTTGGCGATGCGGATCGCGTCCTCTTCGTCGTCGTAGGGGATGATCGAGAGCACCGGGCCGAAGATCTCCTCCTGCGCGATCGTCATGTCGTTGGTGACGTTCGCGAAGACGGTCGGCTTCACGTAGTAGCCCTTCGGGAACTTGTCAGGCTGCTCGGCACCACCGGTGACGAGCGTCGCGCCCTCGTCGATCCCCTTCTTGATGTAGCCGCGCACGCGCTCACGCTGGGTCTCCGAGATGACCGGACCGATGCCCATGTGCGTCTCGTCCGCGGGGTCGCCGAGCGCGAAGCCCTCGGCGACCTCCTTCGCCTTCGCCGCGATCTCGTCGTGCTGGGCGCGCGGCACGAGCATGCGCGTCCACGCGATGCAGGTCTGACCCGAGTTCATGTAGCAGCTGCCGATGCCCGCCGTGACCGCGTCGTCGACGGGGGCGCCGGGCAGGATGATGAACGGCGACTTGCCGCCGAGCTCGAGCGCGACGCGCTTGACACTCTGGGCCGCGATCTCGGCCACCCGCTTGCCCGCGCGGGTCGAACCGGTGAACGACACCATGTCGACGTCGGGATGCGCGGCGATCGCCTCGCCGACGACGGGACCGGTGCCGCACACGAGGTTGAACACACCCGCGGGCAGGCCGACGTCGTCGATGATCTCGGCGAGGATGAACGCGCTGAGCGGTGCGACCTCGCTCGGCTTGAGGACCACGGTGCAACCTGCGGCGAGCGCCGGCGCGACCTTCGCGACGACCTGGTGGAGCGGGTAATTCCACGGCGTGATGCAACCCACGACACCGACCGGCTCGCGCACGACGAGCGAGTTGCCGATCTGCTCCTCGAACTTGAAGTTGTTGGCGATGTCGACGTAGCTGCCCATCACCGCGGTCGGCAGGCCGGCCTGGATCATCTTCGCCCACATGAGCGGCATGCCGACCTCGCCGCTCACGGTCGCCGCGATCTCGTCGCTTCTCGCCGCGAGACCCTCGGACAGCCGCTGCACGTACTTCGAACGTTCCTCGACCGGCGTGGTGGCCCAACCCGGGAACGCCTTGTGCGCGGCGGCGACGGCCTTGTCGACGTCGGCCGCGGTGCCGTCGGGTACGTGGCCCATGACCTCTTCGGTCGCGGCGTTGACGACGTCGATGGTGCCCTTGCCCGCCGAGGGCACCCACGAGCCGTCGATGTAGATCTTGTCGCGCTCCTGCATGGCGTCTCCTCTATAGGCACTTGACCGCACGGTCAATGTACTGCTGCGCCGTCGAACGCGCCTCCGTCCGTCTGCCTCTGGGCGTGCTGACACCCCGTCAGCTTGGGTCCACGCTGGATAGCCTGTGCGGACATGAGCCCGACGACAGCGGCCGGGACCGATCCCTTCGCCGAGGACGACGACCAGCAGGCGCTGCGGAAGCTGGCGCGCGACGTGGCCGAGCGCGAGCTCGCGCCGATGGCCCGCCACTGGGACGAGACCGAGGAGTTCCCGCAGGCGTCGTGGGACGCCCTCCGCGCCGCCGACCTCTTCGGCATCACGATCGGCGAGCGCTACGGCGGCATGGGGATGGGCGACGTCGAGGCCGCGATCGTCCTCGAGGAGCTCGCCCGGGTCGACGTCTCCTCCGCGATCCTCGCCCAGCTCATCTTCAACGGACCCCCGCGGGCGATCGAGCACCTGGGCTCGGACGCGATGCGCGAGCGCTGGCTGCCCAGGGCGGCGAGTGGCGAGGGCCTGTTCTGCATCGGGATCAGCGAGACCGAGGCCGGCTCCGCGGTCACGCAGATGCGCGCCCGTCTCACGGAGGACGGCGACGGCTACCGGCTCAACGCGTACAAGAACTACGTGACCGGGGGGCACAAGGCGGTCGCCTGCCTGGTGTGGTGTCGGTTCCCGGGGAGTGAGGGCGCGAAGGGCATCGGCGCCGTGCTCGTCGATCTCACAGCCGACGGCGTGAGCATCGCCGGGACCCACGAGAAGATGGGGCTTCGGGGGACGAGCGAGGCCGAGCTCGCCTTCGACGACGTGCGCGTCGAGCCCGACGACGTGCTGTTGCGCGGCGACCCCGCGGACAGCGACGCGTTCAAGACCCTGATCTCGCATATCAACCACGAGCGGTGCGGCAACGCGGCGATGTGCGTGGGAGCGGCCCAGGGCGCGCTCGAGTACGCGGTCCGCTACGTGAACGAGCGGATGATGGGCGGCAAGCCTCTCGCTGCGCTGCAGGGCCTCCAGTGGAAGTTCGCCGACATGGTGACCCAGCTGGAGGCAGCCCGCCTCCTCCTTCTCCGGGCCGTGCACCTCGCCGGGCCGTACGGCACGCCGCCGGCGCTCGAGACCGCCATGGCGAAGTCGGCCGCGAACCTCGCCGCGAAATTCGTCTGTGATGAAGCGATCCAGCTCCTTGGCGGGTACGGCTACAGCCGTGAATATCCCGTCGAAAGGTCGTACCGCGACATCCGCGGGCTGTGCATCGGCGCCGGCACCGTGGAGATCCAGCGCAACTTCATCGGGTCGAACGTCGTGAAGGGCGCGACGACCGTCAGCGCGGGTTGGCGCAACCCGCTCGTCGGCTGACCCACCCGCAGTGCGCGTCACGTACGACCATCCGCGCGCGGTCGACTACCGCCGCTCCGGAGGCCCGTGGGACATCGTGTCGCTCGACGAGTTGCTCTCGCGCGCGGGCCGGTACGCACGCGACGAGGTGCTCGTCGACGACTCGGCCGGCATCCGGTTGCGCTGGTCCGAGCTCGACGACCTCGTCGCGCGCGTCGCCGGCGGGATCCGGGGCGCCGGCGTGCGTCGCGGCGACGTCGTCGCGTGGCAGGCGCCCAACTGGTACGAGGCCGTCGTGCTCTACCGCGCGTGCTGGCGCCTCGGCGCGATCGCGGCCCCGATCCACCACCAGGCCGGGCCGACCGAGGTGGAGCGGATGTTGTCGCAGGTCGACCCGGCGCTCGCGCTCTCGCCCGAGGAGGTGCGCGGCCGCGGCTCACGCTTCGCGGCATTCGCCGACGCCGAGCCGTACCGGATGTCGGCGGCGCGGCCCGCGGACCTGGCCGTCGTGCTGTTCACGTCGGGCTCGACCGGTGGACCGAAGGCGGTGCTGCACACGCAGCGGGGACTCGCGTACAAGGCGCGGGTCATGGCCCGCTGCCACGGGCTCTCGGCAACCGACTCGATCCTCATGCCGGCGCCGCTCGCGCACGTGTCCGGTCTGCTCAACGCGGTGCTGATCCCGGGGATCGTCCCCATGCGCACGACGTTGATGGAGCGCTGGTCGCCGGAGGCCGCGCTCCAGACGATTGCCGCGCAGCAGATCACGTTCATGATCGGTCCCCCGACGTTCTTCGTCACCCTCATGGGCGCACCCGGCTTCGACCCGTCGTCGGTCGCGTCGCTGCGGCTCGTGTCGAGTGGTGGCGCCGGCGTCACAGCTGCGTTCGTGTCGGAGGCGCGCGAGACGTTGGGCGCGTGGGTGAAGCGCACGTACGGGTCCACCGAGGCGCCGACCGTCACGACCAGCTTCACGGGCGATCCCGCGGACAAGGCCAGATCGACCGACGGACGTTCGACGGGTGGTGCCGAGCTGCGCGTCAGCGACCCGTTGACGGGCCGCGAGCTACCGCCCGGACAACCCGGCGAGCTGTGGCTGCGCGGACCCGAGCTGTTCGTCGGGTACGCGGACGCGGGCCAGACGCGCGACTCGATCAGCCGGGGCTGGTTCCGAACCGGCGACGTCGCGACGCTGGACCGCGCCGGGTGGCTCACCGTCGTCGGCCGCTTGAAGGACGTGATCATCCGCGGCGGCGAGAACATCGACGCGGCCGAGGTCGAGGGTGTGCTCGAGTCGCATCCCTCCATCCGTCACGCGGTCGCGGTGGGCTATCCCGACGACCGGCTCGGTGAGCGCGTGTGCGCGTTCGTCGTCGCGACGGAGGACTTCGGTATCGACGACGCGCGCGCGTGGTTCGAGCAACAGGGCATCGCGCGCTATAAGACGCCCGAGCGCGTCGAGCGCGTCGACGACCTGCCGGTGCTCGCCGCGGGCAAGATCGACCGCGCCACGCTGCGCGACCGCGCCAAGGAGGTGTGACCGCGCCGAGGAGGTGTGACCGCGCCACACCCCACGTCCGGCCCCGACACGACGGGGGATCAGCGGGCGTCGGTGGCCGCGAGGGCCCAGGCGATGCCGCGAGCAGGATCCTCGACCGCGAGGTGCAGAGACCACCCGGTGACGGGCTCGCCCGCGTCCCACAGGTACCAACCGAGCGCATCGATCGCGTCGCCGAGCGCGCCGGGGTCGGGCGGCCACGGGTCGTCGAGGCCGACGAGCGTCGCCGCGGTCAGGCACGCGTCGAACCGACCCGTCGCGGCACCGCGTCGACGGCCGTACGCACCACCGCTCGCCGCCGTCCACGCCATGTGCGCGAGCGCGCCCGCGGTGTCGATCGCGCCGATCCGCGCGCGCCGCGCACCGAGCGCGCCCACCGCGTCCGACGCACACCCCTGCACCGCGACCGCCTCGCTCCGTCCGTCGGACGCGACGGTCCACGCCACCGCCAGCGCGCGCAGCGCGTCACACGCGGCGGGGTCGTCGATCTTCTCCGCCGAGGTGAGCTCGACGGGCTCCAGGGAGGGGACCGCCGGGCTCGGGAAGTCGACCGTGTGCGCGCGGTAGTGCGCGACCGCGTACGCGGGCTCCCACGGCTCGAGCACCAGCGGTAGCTCCAGCACCGGGAGGCTCGTGTCGACGCCCGCGGCGCGCAGGTCCTCACCGCGCACGACGCGTTCGTGGGCCGCGAGCACGCCGACGGGACCGTCGGGGACGTGCGGCGCGAGCTCCGTCCAGGTGTGCGTCGACGCCACGACCTCCGACAGCGGGCCGAGCGCGAAACGGCCGGCGCCCTCCACGAGCACCGACGCGGCCCACGGTCCCGGCGCTTCGAGGGCGAGGCGGTACTCCGCGTGATGGGCGGCGGGCCACAGCTGCTTGCCCCGCTCCACCGCGCGCAGGCACCGGTCGCGCAGCTCGACCAGCGCGTCCCAGCTGCGCTGCGCGCACAGCCCGTCGACGAGGCGGATCAGCTCATCGAGGTCGCCGCGCTCGACCGCGCCGGCGACGTCGTCGACCGCCACCGCGTCAGGAGCTGGGAAGGAACAGCGAGACGATCTGCTCCGTCACGACGGGGTCGCCGTCGAGGTCGGTCCAGCGCGTCTCGATCAAGGTGACCTCCATCGCCCCCCGGCTGCCCTGCTTCGGCATCGGCTTGGAGATCCGCATCCGACCCTCGAGCACGTCGCCGACCTGTGGCTGCCGGTGGTACTCGAAGTGCTGCTCGCCGTGGAGATACAGGCCCTGGCGCGAGTAGCCGTCGGCCGGGAGATCGGACTCCGGCATCATCCGGCCCGCGAACTCCGCGCGTTGCAGGTCGGGAAACGCTCCCGAGTGTCCCATGACGAACGTGAACGTCGGTGGCGCGGGTACCGCGTCGAAACCTGCGTCGCTCGCGGCGCGCTCCGACGCGTAGACCGGGTTCGCGTCCTTCAACGCGCGTGCGAACGACCAGAGCGGCGCGTGGTCGATCCGCACGCGCATCGCCTGCCCCCACTCACCCCACTCGGGCTCCACGCTCCCCCTCTGCCGCGCGTTCAGATGACGCTCTCGCCCGCCTCGACCCGTGGTCGCAGCATGGCGGCGAGCCGCTGACGGTGGTAGCTCGCGTCGCCGAACGACACCTGGTCGAGCTGGCTCCGCTTCAAGAACAGGTGGAGGTCGTGCTCCCACGTGAACCCGATCCCGCCGTGCACCTGCAGCGCGGAGGCCATGACCCGCTTCGCCGCGTCGGAGCACCAGATCTTCGCGGTCGACGCCGCGATCGACGCGTCACGGTCGCCGGCGCCGATGCACCACGCGGCCCAGTACGCGGTCGAGCGCATGCCCTCGACGTCGACGAGCATGTCGGCGCAGCGGTGCTTCACGGCCTGGAAGCTGCCGATCGGACGCCCGAACTGGACCCGGTCCTTCGCGTACTCCACGGCCATCTCGAGCGCGCGGGACGCGCTGCCGAGCATCTCGGTCGCCGCGCCGGCGGCGGCCCGGTCGAGGAGCGCGTCGACCGCCTCCACCCCACCGAGACGCGCCGCCGGAGCGTCGTCGAGGTGCAACCAGCCGAGCTCGCGGGTCTGGTCGAGCGCGGGCTGGCGCGCGGGCCGGCCGGCGTCGTCGAGATCGAGGGCGAACAGCGCGGGGCCGTCTCCGGTGGCGGCGGTGACGATCGCGACCGCCGCCGACGGCGCGTACGGCACCGGGTCGGGCCGGCCGCTCAGCCGCCACCCGCCGTCGCGTTCCACCGCCCGCACGGCGTCGAGGCGCCGGCTCCATGCCACGCACCCGATCGCCTCCGTGTCGAGCAGCCGCGACACCCGGTCGTCGGCGCCCGCGCGCGCGAGCGCGCCCAGCGTCAGCACGGTTGGCAGGAACGGCGCGGGCGCGACGTGCCGGCCGACCTCCTCGAGCAGCACCGCAACCTCCACGCTGCCGAGCCCCAGCCCGCCGCGGTCCTCGGGCAGCTCGACCGCGGTCCAGCCCTGCTCGACCATCGCCTTCCAGAGCTCGGCGTCGACGCCTCCGCCGGCCTCCACCACCGCACGCACCCGGGCCACCGGCGCCAGCCCGTCCAGCAGCTCCCGCGCGCCGTCGCGCAGCGCCAACTGGTCGTCCGAGAGCTCGAAATCCACGGGCGCAGTCTCCCAGAATTGCTGACAGACACGTCAATGTTGGGCAGGGTCCCCCAGGACTGGTGAACGCGACCCCCAACCCCGACCCGCGCGCGGTGGCGGAGCGAGGGACGAGCGCAGCCACTCGCCTGGGAGCGAACGGTCCGGGAGCACCGCAGGGCCAACCCCGGAGCCACACGCCGAGTGAGCGACCGAGAAGACACAGCCGCCGAACGTTCCGACGCGATTTCCCCGGTACATTCGTCTGCGACGAATCATCAAGGAGCAGCCATGAGTGAATCCCCCGCCGTACTCCGCTACGGGGACACCGAGACCGAGCTGCCGGTCGTACGCGGTACCGAGGACGAGCTCGGTGTCGACATCTCGAAGCTCCGGTCGCAGACCGGCCTGGTCACCCTCGACTACGGCTTCGTGAACACCGCCGCGTGCGAGTCGGCCATCACCTACATCGACGGCGACGAGGGCATCCTGCGGTACCGGGGCATCCCGATCGAGCAGATGGCCGAGCACGGCTCGTACCTCGAGACGTCGTATCTCTTGATCTACGGGGAGCTGCCGACGCGTGAGCAGCTCGACGCGTTCCGCTACAGCATCCGCCGTCACACGCTGCTGCACGAGGATGCGAAGCGCTTCTTCGACGGTTTCCCGAAGGACGCGCACCCGATGGGCATCCTGTCGTCGGTCGTGAGCGCGCTGTCGACCTTCTACCAGGACAGTGAAGATCCCCACGAGCCCGACCAGGTGCAGCTCACGATCATCCGCCTCATGGCGAAGCTGCCGACGATCGCCGCGTACTCCTACAAGAAGTCGATCGGTCAGCCGTTCCTGTACCCGAACAACCGCCTCGACCTCATCGAGAACTTCCTCACGATGATGTTCGCGGTACCGTCGGAGCCGTACCAGGTCTCGCCGACGATGGTGCACGCGCTCAAGCTGCTGCTCATCCTGCACGCCGACCACGAGCAGAACTGCTCCACCTCGACGGTGCGGCTCGCGGGCTCGAGCGAGGCGAACCTCTACGCGTCGATCGCTGCGGGCATCAACGCGTTGTGGGGTCCGCTGCACGGCGGTGCGAACCAGGCCGTGATCGAGATGCTCGACCGGATCAAGGCCGACGGCGGCGACATCCAGAAGTACGTGAAGATGGCCAAGGATCCCGAGAACCACTTCCGGCTGTCGGGCTTCGGGCACCGCGTCTACAAGAACTACGACCCGCGCGCACGCATCATCAAGGACATGGCTCACACGCTGCTCGACGAGCTCGGACGCATGGACGAGTTGTTCGACCTCGCGCTGCAGCTCGAGGAGATCGCGCTGAGCGACGACTACTTCGTCGAGCGCAAGCTCTATCCGAACGTCGACTTCTACTCGGGCCTCATCTACCGGGCCATGGGCTTCCCGACCCAGATGTTCCCGGTCCTGTTCGCGATCGGCCGCCTGCCGGGGTGGATCGCGCACTGGAAGGAGATGATGGAGGACCCGCGCACGAAGATCGGTCGGCCGCGCCAGATCTACACCGGCGCGACCGAACGCCCTTACGTCCCCCTCGACCAGCGCGCGTAGAGCAGCGTTGGGACACGATCCGCGCCCATAGGCGCGCTTCGTGTCCCAACGCAGCGTTCAGGGGCGGAGGGCGATCCAGGTGGCGCGGGCGTAGGCGAGCAACGTGCCGTCCGCGTCGTGCACGGCGGAACCGGCGTCGAGCTTGCGACCGTCGGCGCGCAGACGCCAGCCGGTGACGACGCACTCGGTGCCTGCGTGCACGGGCGCGACGAGTCGGGCCGCGAGGCGTCCGAGCACGTAGGTCGGCAGATCCTCCTGGGCCTCGCCGTCGACGTAGATCGAGCCGATGCCGCCCGAGCAGTCGAGCGCGGCCCACACGAACTCCGGATGCACGGTGCCATCGGTGTCGACGAGCGACGGATGTGGGACCCATCCCGCGGCCGCGACCGGTCGACCGGCGACCGGGCCGACGAAGATGCGGAGCCCGTCCTCACCGTCTCGCTCGAATCCGCACACGAAGCAACCGGGGAACGGATGGTGCTCGGGGTGCACGAGGACATATGACGAGCGCGCCGCGTCGACCGCGGCGTCGTACGCGACGGGCGCGGGCACCGCGACGTCGAGCTCGCCGAGCGCCTGACCCTCCGCGACGACGAGGTCGCCGTCGAGAAGGTGGAGCTTGTGGTCGTCGCCGGCCAGCGTCATCGGACGCGCGAGCGGCGGCGGCGCGCGCAGCGTCACCTCCGCGGTCGGGCCGAGCTCGCGACCCACGAGGCCGGCCACG
>DATBEZ010000100.1:0-3927 GCA_036558745.1 Acidimicrobiia bacterium | reverse complement strand
CCTGCGGTAGCGGCCTGAACGACCTCCGGTTCGACGGGCGCGTCGCGGTCGTCACGGGCGCGGGACGTGGCATCGGCCGCTCGTACGCGCTCCTGTTGGCGGCTCGCGGCGCGAGCGTCGTCGTCAACGACGTCGGTGGATCGATCGCCGGCGTCGGTGTCGACGCTGCACCGGCGACTGACGTCATCGAGGAGATCGTTCGAGCGGGTGGTCGTGCCGTTCCCGACACGCACGACGTTTCCACGATCGACGGCGCGGGCGCGCTCGTGGCGGCGTCCGTCGCCGAGTTCGGTCGAGTCGACATCCTCGTCAACAACGCCGGCATCATGCGGTGGGCGGGCATGCCCGAGGTCGACGCGGAGAACCTCGCCGCGCACCTCGCAGTGCACGTCGGCGGCTCGTTCAACACGACGCGCGCCGCGTGGCCACACATGGTCGGGCAGGGGTACGGCCGGGTCGTGATGACCACGTCGAGCGGGTTGTTCGGCCTCCCGAGCAACACCTCCTACGCGACGGCCAAGGGCGCGGTGATCGGCCTCGCGCGAAGCCTGGCGATCGCGGGCGCCGCGCACGGCATCAAGGTGAACTGCATCGCACCGGGCGCCTTCACCCGCATGGCCGGTGCCGGGTCGGGCCCGGCCGAGATGTCACCCGAGCTCGTCGCGCCGATGGCCGCGTTCCTGGCTCACGAGGACTGTGCGGTCACCGGCGAGATCTACGCCGCCGGCTTCGGTCGCTTCGCGCGCATCTTCATCGCGGCGACCGAGGGCTACGTGCACGCGTCGGGGGAGCCGACCGTCGAGGACGTCGCCGCCCATTGGGACGCGATCAACGACGAGTCCGGCTACGACGTACCCGCCGACCTCGAGGCCTGGTCTGCCGCGTTCACGGCGCATCTCCGCCGCGACGGCTGAAAGACGGCTGCGTCAGTCGAATTCGAGGTGCAGGCGGGTGAGGCCGCGCAGGATGTAGGTCGGCACGTAGTCGTAGCGACGTGCACCGGGCGGGCCGTGCTCCGACGCCGCGATCCGGATGTCGTGGGTGCGGTCGAGGAAGCGTTCGATGGTGACGCGACCTTCGGCCCGCGCCAGCGGCGCGCCCGGGCACGTGTGCGCGCCGTGCCCGAAGGCGAGGTGCCGACGCGCGTTCGCGCGCTCGACCCGGAACTCCGTCGGGCACTCGAACCGGCGAGGGTCGCGGTTGGCCGCGCCGTTGACGACCATGACCGTGGTTCCCGCCGGGATCGCGACGCCGCCCACGCCGGTCGTCACGCGCGTGAGGCGGAAGTCGCCCTTGACCGGGCTCTCGAAACGCAGGCACTCCTCGACGAAGTTCGGGATCAGGTCCCGCCGTGCGCGAAGCAGCGCCTGGAGCTCGGCATCCTCCGCGATCCGTTGCAGCGCGGTGCCGAAGAGACGGACGCTCGTCTCCTGACCGGCCGCGAACAGGTTCGCGGCGATGCGGGCCACGTCGAGGACCTCGGGGACCGCGCCGTCGGGGAAGCGCGCGGTCGCCAGGCCGGTCAGCACGTCGGCGCGCGGATGCGCGCGCCGCTCCTCGACGTAACCGGTGAACTGCTCGTAGAGGAACTCGAGCGGGTTCTGTGCGAGCACGTCGTCGTGGCCCGTGCCCCCGAGCGTCCCGGTGTGGCGTCGCCCCGGACCGAGGCGATCGCGGAACAGCTCGTGGTCCGACTCGGGTACGCCGAGCAGGTCGGCGATGACGAGCATCGCGAACGGCTGGCCGTAGTCGCCGACGAATTCGCACGCGCCGCGGTCGACGAGCTCGTCGATCTGGCGATCGGCGAGTCGCCACATGAACTCCTCGTTCTCCTTCAGGCGCTTCGGCGTGATCAGGCGCATCAGCAGGCCGCGGTGTGCCGTGTGCACGGGCGGGTCGAAGGTCAGGATCTGATCGCTGAACGGCAACGCATCGCGGTGCTGCTCGATGAGCGCGCTCACGTCGTCGCCTTCGAGAGGAACGGGGAAGCCGGGGAACGGCCCGGTCGGTGAGTTGCACGACGAGAAGGCGCCGGTGTCGTTGTAGACCGCGATGGCCTCGTCGTAGCCCGTCACCATCATCACGTCGTGGTGCGTCTCGCGGTGCACCGGACACCGCGAGCGCAGCCAGTCGAAGTAGCCGTACGGGTTGGCGATGAGCTCGGCGCCGCGGAAGAAGTCCGTCGCCTCGTAGTCGGTCACGGCGCGCCACCGTACGCTGCGTTGTACCGGTCGGTCCAATATGATGGGCTCGTGGATCTGTCGCTGACGGACGCCGAACGCGACCTGGCGGGGCTGTGCCGCGACTTCGCGCAGCGGGAGATCGCGAAACGGGCGCCGCAGGCGTGGGAGGAGGCGCGCTGCCCGACCGACCTCCTGCGCGAGATGGGGGCGCTCGGCCTGCTCGGCATGCTCGTTCCCGAGGAGTGGGGCGGCATCGGCATGTCGACGGTGGGCTTCGTCGCCGCGATGGAGCAGCTGGGGCTGGCCGACCAGTCGGTGGCCGCCGCGTGGCAGGCGCACGTGACGATCGGCTCCCTGCCGCTGTACCTGTTCGGCAGCGATGCGCAACGCGAGCGCTGGCTGCGACCGCTGGCCGAGGGACGCGCCCTCGGCGCGTTCGGCCTGACCGAGCCCGACGCCGGTTCCGACGCGCGCGGCATCCGCACGCGCGCCGATCCGCGCGACGGCGGGTGGCTGATCAACGGATGCAAGACCTTCATCTCGAACGCCGGCACCGACATGTCGTTCGGGGTGACCCTGCTCGCGCGCACGGAACCGGCCGAGGGTGAAGCCGCGACGTACGGGAGCTTCGTCGTGGAGAAGGACACCCCGGGCTTCACCATGGGCCCGAAGATGCGCGGCATCGGTTGGCGCGGCCTCGACACGCGCGAGCTGTTCTTCGACGACGTGTGGGTTCCCGACGACCACCTCGTCGGTGACCCGGCGATGGGACTCAGCCAGTTCCTGCGCACGCTCGAGGTCGGGCGCATCTCGATCGCGGCGCTGTCGCTCAGCCTGACCCAGGCCGTCCTCGACCTGGCGACCGACTACGCGAAGCAGCGGGTCCAGTTCGGGCAGCCGATCTCGAAGTTCCAGGCCATCCAATTCAAGCTCGCCGACATCGCGACCGAGCTCGAAGCCGCGCGCTGGCTCACGTACCGCGCCGCGTACCTGCGCGACGCGGGCCAGCCGTTCCAGAAGGAGGCCGCGATGGCGAAGCTCAAGGCCAGTCGCCTCGCGGTGTCGGCTGCGTCCGAGGCGGTGCAGATCCACGGGGGCCTCGGCTACATGCTGGAGTCCCCGGTCGCGCGCTTCTACTGCGACGCCAAGGTCTTGGAGATCGGCGAAGGCACGAACGAGATCCAGCACACCGTCATCGCGCGCGCGTTGGGCTGTTGATGGGCGCGTTCGATCCTCTCGGCGAGCTGGTATCGCGCTTGGGGCGGCTCTTGGGTGTCTCGGGTCGTCGGGCGGGACGAAGGCGCGCTTGCCGGTGCCTTCGACGAGTGACCAGCCCTCGTGGTGCTTCTGGTGGTGGTGCAGGCGACAGAGCGGATCGAGTTCGTCGAGGCGGGTCTGGCGAGTCTGTGCGTAGGGGTCTCGGTGGTCGATCTCGACCGCGGGTGCGGGGACGGCCTTCGACGCCGCAGCCGGGTGAGCTCCATGCCAGCGCGACGCGTTGCGCGGCGGTGGGCCCGCGCCCGAGTGGGTGACGTGGAGCACGTCGACCCCTTTGGTCATGACGAGCTCGAGGATCGCGTCGCCGAGCAGCTCGCGTGCCGTGGTGGCAGGGATCGGTCCGAGCCCGGTGATCTCGCAGAGCTCGTCGTCGCGGACGTCGACGCGCACGAGCGCTTCCCAGTCGATTCGTAACAGCCCGACGTACTCCGCGCCGGCATTCTTCGTCTCGGGCTCACGCGCGAGC
>DATBEZ010000099.1:0-60072 GCA_036558745.1 Acidimicrobiia bacterium | reverse complement strand
GAGCAGCGCGCCTTCGCCGAGGAGGTCGAGGCGTTCCTGGACGCCCACGACGACCCCGACGTCTTCGACCTCACCCGCGAGAACATGGCCCAGATCGTCGACACGCCGAAGCGGCGCGCGTTCATGGCCCAGGTCGGCGAGCGGGGCTGGCTGGGCATGACGTGGCCCAAGGAGCACGGCGGCTCCGAGGGCGAAGGCGTCTACGAGTTCCTGCTGAACGAGGCGCTCGCGGCGCGGGGCGGTCCGCAGATCGGCAAGGGCGTCGGCATCATCGGCAAGACGCTCATCGCGCACGGCAACGACTTCCTCAAGGAGCAGTTCCTGCCGATGATCCTGCGCAACGACGTCGAGTTCGCGGTCGGCTACAGCGAACCGAACGCGGGCTCCGACGCGGCGTCGATGCGACTCAAGGCGGTGCGCACCGAGCGCGACGGGAAGTCGGGCTGGTTGCTCAACGGGCAGAAGACGTGGACGACGTCCGCGCACTTCGCCGAGTGGTACTGGCTCGGCACCCGCACGGACCCGAACGACAAGCACCGCGGCATCACGCTGATGCTCGTCCCGCTCGACCAGCCCGGCGTCACCATCCGCCCGATCTGGACCATGGGCGACGAGCGTACGAACGAGGTCTTCATCGAGGACGTGTTCGTGCCCGACGAGTACGTCGTCGGCGAGGTCAACCGCGGCTTCCAGTACATCTCGCAGGCGCTCGACCTCGAGCGCTTCACGATGTTCACGTTCTCGCCCATCCAGCAGCGCCTCGACCTGCTGTGCGACTACGTGCGCACGGAGGAGGTCGACGGAAAGCCGCTGCGCGAGGACCCGGTGATCCGTCACGAGATCGCACAGCTCGTCACCCAGGCGGAGGTGTCACGGATGCTGGGCATGCGGGTCGTCGCCGCGTCGATGAAGGCGGAGAAGACGCCCGGCGCACCCCCGCCGACCGTCGAGTCATCGCAGTACAAGCTGTTCGCGACCGAGTACTCACGCCGGCTCGCGAACGCGTCCATGGACATCGGCGGGCCCGGCAGCCAGCTGCGCGTGCACACCGAGAGCGCGCCGATGGAGGGTCGGGCCGAGTCGACGTACCGCTACACCGTCATCGATACGATCGGCGGCGGCGCGTCGGAGATCCAGAAGAACATCATCGCCCGCCGCGGGCTCGGCCTCCCCAAGAACTTCTGAGCGCGGTGTCGGCATCTGCCTCACTGCTCGAGGGCGTGACCGTGCTCGACCTGGCCAGCGTCGGCCCTGCGGCGCGCACGTCGCGCTGGCTGGCCGACTACGGCGCGGAGGTCGTGAAGGTCGGGCCGACGCCCAAACGCGGCGGCGTGCAGATCACCCCGCCGTTCTACGCGTACGCGGGTCATCGCGGGATGAAGCGCGCCCTGCTCGACCTCAAGGCGCCAGCCGGTCGCGACGCGTTCCTCGCGCTCGCGGCGCGGGCCGACGTCGTGATCGAGAGCTTCCGCCCGGGCGTCGTCGCCCGTCTCGGCATTGGCTACGACGACGTGTGCGCGCGCAACCCGTCGATCGTCTACTGCTCGACGAGCGGCTACGGCCAGGACGGCCCCTACGCGCAATGGGCCGGGCACGACCTCAACTACCTCGCGCTCGGCGGCTACCTCGACTGCTCGGGGCGGGAGGCGAACGGCGCACCCGCGATCCCGGGCGCGACGATCGGCGACGGCGCGGGCGGCGGGCTGCACGCGGTGACTGCGATCCTCGCCGCGCTCGTGCGCCGGGCGTCGTCGGGCGAGGGCACGTATCTGGACGTCGCAGTCGTCGACGGCGTCGTCTCGCTCATGTCGCTCATGGTCGACGAGTACCTGGCGACGGGCGACGTCCCGGGGCCGCGTCACGGGCTGCTCACCGGTCGCTACGCCTGCTACGACGTCTACCGCTGTGCCGACGGCATGTGGGTTTCGGTCGCGGCGATCGAGCCGCATTTCTACGTCAACCTCTGCCGCGCGCTGGGCTGTGAGCGCTGGGCCGACCATCAACAGGACGACGAGGTGCAGGACCGCGTGCGCGCCGACTTCGCGGCCGCGTTCGCGACGCGCACCCGTGACGAGTGGGTCGCGCAGCTCGGTCCGGCCGACACGTGTGTCGCGCCGGTGTACTCGGTGCCCGAGCTGGTCGACGATCCCCACCTCGTCGCGCGAGGCACGTTCGTCGACGCGTGCGACACGAGGCACGGGGAATTCCGCCAGGTCGGCTGGCTGCTCGCGGGCATGGATCGGGACCAGCCCGGCCGGCAGACCCGCGACATGACCGTCACCGACACGGACGCGCTGCTCGACGCGGCCGGCTACACGACCGAGGAGATCACCACGATGCGCGACGAAGGCGTAATCGCATGAGCGACATTCCCGACGACGTGACCGCGATGATCGGCAAGATCCAGTACGAGACCGCCGGCGACTTCCCGGTCGAGCAGGGCTACGTGTGGACATCGTGCGCGTCGGTCGAGAACGGCAACCCGTTGTTCTGGGATCCCGACGTCGCCGCGGACCTCACCGACGGACCGATCGCGCCGCCGACCATGCTGTCGGTGTGGTTCCGGCCCCACCACTGGGCGCCGGGCCGCAAGGAGGAGGCGCTGCCCTTGCAGGTGCACTTCGACCTGAAGGCGCGCTTCGAGCTGCCGGAGGCGATCATGAGCGACAACACGATCGTCTTCCACGAGCCCGTCCGCCCCGGCGACGTCCTGCGCACGCACCAGATCCTGCGCTCGGTGAGCGAGCCGAAGACCACGAAACTCGGCACCGGGCGGTTCTGGATCATCGACGTCGAGTACCACAACCAGCGCGGCGAGCTGGTCGGCGTCGAGTCGTATACCGGCTTCGGCTACCGGAGGGAGGGGCAGTGAGCGCGCACGACACCGCGACCCGTCTCATTCTCGCCGACGTGCGGGCGGGCGACACCCTGCCGCCGTTGTCGTACGACGTGAGCGCGACGACGGTCGTGCTCGGCGCGCTGGCCACCCGCGACTGGCGGCCGATGCACCACGATCACGACTTCGCGGTCAACCGCAACGGCACGCGCGACATCTTCCTCAACACGCCGAACCAGGCCGCGTGGTTCGAGCGCTACGTGACCGACTGGACCGGGCCGACCGGTCGCCTCGGACGGATGAGGTTCCGCATGAAGGGCTCGGTCTTCCCCGGCGACACCATGGTGCTGACGGGCGTGGTCGAGGACGCGACGACCGACGACGCCGGGTGCGGCTGGGTGTCGCTGCTCGTGACCCTGGCCGTCGACGGTGAGACGAAGACCGACTGCTCGGTGCGCGTCGCGGTGCCGACCGGCCCCGACGACAACCCCTGGACCCGCCGCGGCGACACCTGGCGCCCCGAGACACAGGCGAGAAGACATGGACCTTGAGTTCAGCGAAGAACAAGGGATGCTGCGTGAGCTGGTGCGCGGCGTGTGCGCGACCACGAGCCCGCTCGCGGTCGTGCGCGAGATGGAGGACGACCCCACCGGCTATCCCGCCGACCTGTGGAAGCAGCTCGCGGAGCTCGACCTCATCGGCCTGCTGATCCCGAGCGAGTACGGCGGCTCGGGCATGACCGCGCTCGAGGGCGTCGTCGTGTACGAGGAGCTCGGTCGAGCGCTCGCGCCGACGCCGCACTTCGTCAGCGCGGTCATGGCCGCGGGCGTGATCGCACGCGCGGGCACCGAGGAGCAGCAGCGCGACTGGCTCCCGCGGATCGCGAGCGGTGACGCGATCGTCACCACGGCGTGGCTCGAGCCCCACGGCGGCTTCGGTCCCGAAGGCGTGCACCTGCAGGCCCGCGCCGACGGTGACGCGTTCGTGCTCGACGGCTCCAAGCGTCACGTCCCGTTCGCGAGCGCCGCGGGCCACCTCCTCGTCCTCGCCCGTACGGGTGACGCGCCGACCGACGTGGACCTCTTCCTCGTCGACGGTGCGGCCGCGGGCGTCGTCCTGACCCAGCAGCTCACGATCGCGTCCGATGCGCAGTACGACGTGGACTTCACCGGTGCGCGGGTGCCCGCCGCGAACCGCATCGGCGGCGCGGGCACGGGCTGGACGACGTGGCACGACACCATGCTCGACGGGATCATCCTGCTCGCGGCGCAGGCGATGGGGGGCGCGCGCTACGCGCTCGACATCACCGTGCAGTACGCGAAGGACCGCCACCAGTTCGACAAGCCGCTCGGCGCCTTCCAGGCGCTCGCCCACTACCTCGCGGACGCGTCGACCGCGGTCGACGGCGGGACCGTGCTCGTGCACGAGGCCGCGTGGGCCCGCGCCGAGGGCCGCTCGGTGTCGCGCCTCGCGCCGATGGCCAAGCTGTTCGCCTGCCAGACGTTCCGCGACGTGACCGCCATGGCGCAGCAGATCTTCGGCGGCGTCGGGTTCACCCTCGAGTACGACATCCAGCTGTACTTCCGGCGCGCCAAGCAGCTGCAGGTGTCGTGGTGGAACGACCGCTACCTCGAGGAGCTCGTCGCCGCCGAGACCCTCGACCGGCCCGCCGACGTGGTGCGCCTCCCGGCCCCCTGGCGCGGCCCCCAGCCCGTCTGAACCCGTGCGAACGCTGCATCTGGAGTGAACCGTGGTCCTTGCGGTCCACGTCCACACGGACGGGCGGTCCCGTACCGTGACGTAAGTTTGGTGTTAGCGCGCGGGATCGGGTGGGAACAGTGCGCAGTGTGGTGCGCACCGACGTCGACCGCCTCGTGCACGACGGTCGGCGCGACCCGGCTCGGCGGCGCACTTTCTGGCGCCCACTGGCGCTCACCGCGTCGGCCGGGTTCGCCATTCGCCTGATCGAGGTCATCGTCACCCACTGGGGTGACCGGCTCGCCGGCGACGCGCGCTACTACCAGCTCCAGGCCAAGCTCCTCTCGCAGGGTCACGTCTACGTGGAGCCGTTCGCCTGGGGCCTCCTGCACCACAAGGTCGAGTCGGCTGCGCACCCGCCGCTGTTCACGTTCGTCCTCGCGGTCGCGGACTGGCTGCACCTCTCGAGCGTCGACGCGTCACGCGTCGTCTGCTGCGCGATCGGCGCGGTCGGCATCGTCGTCGTCGGCATGCTCGGAGACGAGATCGGCGGCCGGCGCGCCGGCCTCGTCGCCGCGGGCATCGCCGCGGTGTACCCGGTGTGGTGGATCACCGACGGCCTCGTCATGGCCGAGGTGCTGTACGTGCCCCTGGTCGCGGGACTCCTCCTGCTCGCCTACCGCCTGTGGCGACGACCCCGGCTCGGCACCGCGATCGGGCTGGGCGTGCTCGGCGCCCTCGCGGCGCTGACCCGCAGCGAGGGTCTCCTGTTGCTCCTCCTCGTGATGGTTCCGCTACTCGTCGCGATGCGGCAGCTGTCGTGGCGACGGAAGGTGACGCTCCTCGGGACGACGCTGGTGACGACCGCCGTCGTGGTCGCGCCGTGGGTCGGCTTCAACCTCGCCCGCTTCGACAAGCCGGTGTTCATGTCCACGAACGACGGCGCCACGTACGCGGACTCGAACTGCCCGGCGACGTACCAGGGTCGTTTCCTCGGCGGCTACGTGTTCGGCTGCCACCGGCCGACGGTCAAGGAGGCGGGCGACGAGTCGGTGGTCTCGGGGAAGCTCTTCCACGTCGGCCTCGACTACACGCGCCAGCACGCGGATCGGGTCCCGGTCGTGGTCGCGGCACGCATCGGGCGCACGTGGGGCCTCTACAACCCGGTCGACACCCTCAACGTCGACTCGTTCGGCAAGTGGAGCGCTCGCGACTCCTGGCTGATGCTGCTCTCGTTCTACGCCGTCGCGGGTCTCGGGATTGCCGGGCTCGTCACGATGCGCCGGCATCGGGTGACGATCATCCCGTTCGTCGCGGCGCTCGTCGCCGTCACGATCACCGTTGCCGGGTTCTACGGCATCGCACGCTTCCGGGTCGCCGGTGACGTCACCTTCGTCACACTGGCCGGCGAGACGGTGGATGCGCTGCTCGTTGCCGGCGTGTCGTTCGCGTCGCTCGGCTCGCGCCGTCGGCGGGTGGCGATCCCGAGCTCCACCCCGATGTAGTCGCGGCGCGCCCAGCGCGCACGGAACGTCCTACGATCGGGGCATCGAAAGCGAGCGTTCCGGCTTCTGCCCCGTCTGCAGACGCTCCGTGCCCGGAGCCGGCACCGACGTGGCCGCGTTCGCGCGTCACCTCGTGGACGAAGCCGCCCGCAGCGACGTGGACCACGTCATGTGGCTGAACCGGAACGTGACGAAGCGCCGTGTCGACGTCGACGAGCTGGCGCGGCTCCTCGCCGCGCGTGCGGCCGGTGAGACCTCGAACGAGGAGCGCGTGAAGCGTTGAGTAAGCGGAGCACGATCGCGATCGCGCACGGCGACAGCACAACGCGGAGCGAGCACGCCGAGGTGACGCGTTGAGCACCGGTTTCGCCGGAAGCGTCGAGCAGACGGTCGTCGACGGCTGGTTCCGCGATCCGCCTGCGTTCGTCGCGGCGATGGCGACCGCGCCGACAACGGCGGTGGCGGCCGCCTTCGTCCTGGAGTGGACGAAGTTCTCGCGGCTCTTCCCGCGCTGGGTCGGCGCGATCGTCGCCAACTGCCCCGAGTTCGACGTCATCGCGTTCGAGATCGAGAACCTGGTCTCGGAGGTCGTGCGCGACCCTGCGGCCGCCACGAACCACTACGAGCTGCTCGTCCGGCTCGGCATCGGCGCGGGGCTGGACCGGCCGACGATCGAGGCGCACGAGCCCGCCGCCGAGTCCCGCGACGCGTTCGCGTGGTGGTGGGACATGGCGCGGGGGGACGACTGGCTCCTCGGCTTCACCGCGATCAACGGGCTCGAGGTGCTGGGCGACCGGGGCCTCCCCCGCCGTTACGGGCTCACGCAGGGAACCGGGCTCGCGCCCGACCCGTGGGCGGCGACCGGTATCGACCCGGACGCGCTCGAGTTCTTCCGGGTCAGCGACGACGCCGACGCCGGACACGGACGTGACACCGTCGCCATCATCGCCCGCTACACGCCGCCGGGAAGCCAGGAGCGTGTGCTCGAGGTGCTGCGCGAGACGATGGCGCGTCTACGACGGATGATGGACGCGATGTGGCGGCTGGCGGGGACACTGAGCGAGAGGTGAACGATGGCGGCTGGCGACCCGTGCGCGCTGTGCGGCTCCACGTGGGGAGACACCGATCGCGAGATCGCCGGCACGTGGTACCACTTCTGATGAGGTGTGTGAGCTGACGCCTTCGCCAACGTCGTCGCGCACCTGAGCGCGCGACTCGGTCCAGGCGTCGTCGTCCGGTCGGACGACATCGACGGCTACGACATCATCGGGACGGCGACGCGCGGAAGTGACACGTTCCACTTCCGCGCGCACGCGACCGACGACGGCGAGATCGAGTCGTCCGAGGTGGACGCGGTGTGACGCGCCGCCGGCCACGGCGCGTCACCGCGCTCGCTACGGACAGGCCTTCTTCGGCTTCATGACGATGCCGCGTGCGATGTCCCAACCCTTCCAGTACGGCGCGCCGTGGAGCTGCGAGACGGCCGGGACGGGTCCGCTCGCCAGCTTGAACGGGTGCAGGCCGCCCCACGCGTCGAGCACGAGCCCACCGTTGACGTTCGAGCCGGGCAGTCCGGTGCCGCCTCGCACGATCCCCCACCCGGGCCAGTACGGGGCGGTCGTCTTGTCGACGGCGGGCGGCGACTTCACGGTGCCGCCGTGCTGGCCGATCGCGAACGGGTGCAGCGCGCCCCATGCGTCGACGACGAAGCCGCCGTCGTAGCCGCCCGGGCCGGTGAGGATGATGAGGCCGCGCGCGATGTCCCACCCGTTCCAGTACGGGTTGCCCGTGATCGTGGGCTGCGGGACGCTGCCGTCGATCGTGAAGTAGTGCAGGCCGCCGTACCCGTCGAGCACGTAGCCGCCCGCGGGAGGGCTGTCGGGATTGCGCGGGTCGGTGGGCACGAGCGCGACGTCGCGCGCGATGTCCCAACCTCTCCAGTAGGGACCGTCCTTCGGCTTCGACGGTCCGGTCTTGCCGTTGATGCCGAACGGATGGAGTCCACCCCACGCGTCGAGCGTGTAGCCGCCGAACGACGCGCACGTCATCGGATCGGCCGCACGCAGCGCGACACCGCGCGCGATGTCCCAGCCCGGCCAGTACGACGCGTGGTTGAAGTTCTTGATCGTCGGCGTCGCCGCGTAGCTCACGATGTGCAGCCCGCCCCACGCGTCGATGACGAGACCCTCCGAGCCCGTCACCGCCGTCGTCGTCGCGGCGCCCGCGCTCGGCGCCGTGGCGATCGCCGCGGGCGCGGCGCCGAGCGTCAGCACCGCACCGATCGCGGCCGCGACCGTCGCGACGACGCCCCGACCCCACCCTGCACGCGCGCGTCGAGCACTGCGCGTCGACCCCATGAACCCTGACCTCCCTGTCCCGCCCGGCCGGCCCGGGCGCCCGAGTCGCGGCCCCGACGGCCGCCGCCCCGCCGACTCCGGGCGCTCCCGCAGGCTGGCCGCCGCCAACCCGGCCCAAACGGGAGCCTTCCGCGAGATCGCTGAGGCGAGGGTCACCTTACCGACGCCGCGCCCGCCTCGCCACGCGGGGCCCGGCGGCCCCCGGAACGCGCGCCACCGTGACCCGGTTCCGTAGTCTCGGCCGCCGCGGGGCAGCCGCCCCGAGCCCCGTCCCGCCGCGGCCCCGTCCGGGCGCCGCCCGACCGAGGTCGTGCCCCGATGCCCTTCGTCCTGATCGAGCGACCGCGACCGCATGTCGCGCTCGTGACCCTCAACCGGCCCGAGCGGATGAACGCGATGGCGTTCGACGTGATGATCCCGTTCCGGGAGGCGCTCGAGGAGGTGAGCGCCGACAACGACGTACGCGTCGTCGTCGTGACCGGCGCCGGTCACGGGTTCTGCTCCGGCGCCGATCTCGAGGACTCGGGACACGTGCCCAACATCGCGGGCCTCACGCGAACGACCATCGCGCACCGCTCGATGGACCTCCTCGACGACGTGATCCACGCGATCCGCAAGATGCACCAACCGGTGATCGCCGCCGTCAACGGCGCGGCGATCGGCGGCGGCTTCTGTCTCGCGGTCGCGGCCGACATCCGCATCGCCTCGCACGAGGCGTACTTCCGCCCCGCCGGCATCAACAACGGGCTCACGTCGAGCGAGCTCGGTATCAGCTACCTCCTGCCGCGCGCCATCGGCTCGTCGCGCGCGTTCGACATCATGCTGACGGGACGCGACGTCGACGCGGCCGAAGCCGACCGCATAGGCCTGGTCTCGGCCGTCGTGCCCGGGGCCGAGCTGCTCGAGCGGTGCTACAGCGTCGCGGAGCGCATCATCGGCTTCAGCCGCATCGGCGTCGAGAGCACGAAGCGCCTGCTCTGGTCGAGCCTCGACGCCGGCAGCCTGTACGCGCACATGGACCACGAGGCCCAGGCCCAGCTCTACGTGCGCCTCACCACCGAGAACTTCGAGGAGGCGGTGCGCGCCCGGAAGGAGAGCCGCGCGCCCGTGTACCGCGACTGACTCAGCCGGGCGAGCCGCGCGTCTCGCTGGTCACGACGATCTGCGCGGCGGACACGGTGCCGTCGGCCCCGCGCGTCCCGACCACGGTGACGCGCTGACCGCGCCGAAGATCGTCGGTGCGCGCGCCGACCTGCCGGCAGATGCTCGCCGCGTCGAGCGCGACCGCGACGCCCGCGCGCGACGCTCCTTCGACGACGAGCGTGCGCCCGTCCGACGACCGGACGGTTCCGCTGAATCGGGTCGTCCCCGCACCGGAAGCGGCGGCCGCGCACGCGGCGGGCGTGATTGCCTTCGTCGAACGCGACGAGTACTCCTCGTAGCCGAGGAGATAGCCGACCGCGGCGCCGACGAGCAGCACCACGACGAGCGGGGCGACGCCCCGTCGCCGCGCCGACCGCGGTCGCCTGCGCTCCGGTCCCACATCTCGCGTGGCGGGCGCTTCCGTCGCGACCACACCCGCGCGCGTCGAACGATCGCTCATGTGCCGGCCCCCACCTCACGGTGTCCCCACGGGCCACCGTAGGACAGCGCGACCGGTCCCCGCTCGTCCCCCCGGGTCGCAGCTCAGGGCACCCTTGGTCGCGTCCGAGCGCCGGTGTGTGCAGCGTGAGCAAAGATGGCGCCATGACGGATGCGACCCGGCTCGAGATCGACCTGCTCGACGGCCGCTTCTACGCGGGCGACTGCCACCCGGCCTACGCGTGGATGCGGACCCACGAGCCCGTGTACCTCGACGAGGCGCACGGGATCTGGGGCGCCGCCAGCTACGACGCGGTGCTGGCCGCGTCGAAGGACCCGGCGACGTTCTCCAGCGCGGGCGGCATCCGGCCCGACGGCGGCCCGATCCCGATGATGATCGACATGGACGATCCGGCCCACTGGCAGCGGCGAAAGCTCGTCAACCGCGGCTTCACACCGCGACGTGTGCGCGATCAGGAGGCCAAGCTGCGCTCGCTGTGCGACGCGCTGATCGACCGCGTGTGCGAGCGCGGCGTTTGCGACTTCGTTCGCGAGCTCGCCGCGCCGCTGCCGATGATCATCATCGGCGACATGCTCGGCGTGCTCCCCGACGACCGCGACCGGCTCCTGCGGTGGTCGGACGACATGGTGAGCGCGCAGGGCGGCAACGTGTCGGAGGAGGCCATCGTGCGCGCCGCCACCGCATTCGGTGAGTACGACCAGTACGCGCGCGACGTCGTGTCGGCCCGGCAGGAAGAGCCCACCGACGACCTGATGAGCGTGCTCGTCAACGCCGAGGTCGACGGCGACCGCCTCGACGTCGACGAGATCGTGCACGAGTCCCTGCTCGTGCTCGTCGGAGGCGACGAGACCACCCGTCACGTCCTGAGCGGCGGGATGGAGCAGTTGCTGACCCATCCGGACCAGCGCGACCGGCTGGTCGCGAACCCGGACGCGATCCCCGTCGCGGTCGAGGAGATGCTGCGATGGGTCTCGCCGATCAAGAACATGTGCCGGACGCTCACGCGCGACATCACGTTCTTCGACGCCGAGCTGCGCGCGGGGCAGAAGGTCATGCTGCTCTACGAGGCGGCCAACTTCGACGAGGCACATTTCGCCGATCCCGAGCGCTTCGACAGCACTCGCCAGCCCAACGACCACCTCGCGTTCGGGTTCGGCGCCCACTTCTGCCTCGGGTCGAACCTCGCCCGCCTCGAGTTGCGGATCATGTTCGAACGACTGCTCGCACGCCTCCCCGACGTCGAACGGGCCGACGACACGCCGCTCCCGCGTCGCGAGGCCAACTTCATCAGCGGACTGGAGTCGCTTCCCGTCCGCTTCTCACCCGTCGCGCCGGTCGGGAATCCCTGACGCGGCTCACTCGCGCGTCACGATGCGGGTGATACCGCGCACGTCCGACCCGACCATGGCCCGGAACAGGGGGCGCAGGAGGCCGAAGCCGCGCCGCGGCACGCCCTCGAGGTGCGCGTAGCGGGTCGTCGGCCCGTCCGGATCCGGCGCGGCCGCCATCCCCACCACGTACCACGGTGACTGCATCCAGCAGAACCCCTCGGTGAGCTCGACGTCGAAGACGGTGCGACGCGAGACACCCGCGGTCGTGGCGACGGCCCGGAGCCCGCGCGGGCCCTGCCTGAGCTCGACCGAGCGCACGGAGAAGTCGAACGCGGGGACGCTGCGCTCGAGATCCGCGATGAACGACCACACCCGCTCGAACGGTGCGTCGATCTGCTGCTCGACCAGTGCGACCGAGCCGACCGCGCCGGCCAGCACGCGCAGGCGCCGGACCGGGTCGAGCTCCGCGGTGGGCCAGCTCATGACGGCCACCTCCGTGCGAAGGCCCCTCGCGCGCGGTGCAGACGTGACTTGACGGTCCCCGGCGCGACGTCGAGCAGCGCGGCCGCGTCCGCCTCGCTCAGCCCCTCGGCGTCGCGCAGCACCAGGATGGCGCGCTGCTCGGGCGCGAGACGGTCGAGCACCTCGTGCACGGCGACGGTCGTCGTGGCGTCCACCGGTGCGACCGGGACCTCGGGGAGCGCGGCGAGCGGGACCGCGCGGTTGCGCTTGCGCGCGACACGCAGCGCCTCCCGCACCGCGATCGAGCGGGCCCAACCACGCACGGCCGCGGGCTCGCGCAACGTCGCGAGGCGCCGCAGGACGACGATCATCGTCTCTTGGAGCGCGTCGTCACCGTCCGCGAGCGCGATCGACCCGCAGATGCGTCCGAGGCTCGGCATGAGCACGCGCATCAGCTCCTGCATCGCCCACGGATCGCCACGTTGCGCGTCCCGGACGACGTCGTCCAGTTGGTCACGATCGTTGGTGTGCACCGGCAACCACAAGAGGCGCGGAACCTCACGGGGGGTTCCCGTCCTCTCTCCATCATCCTGCCCGAGCCCAGGCGAGAAGGAGCGACTATGAGTGGACCGAAGGTGACCGTGGTGGGTGGCGGGCTCGGAGGGCTGATCGCGGCCACCACCTGCGCCGAGGCGGACGCACCGGTGCGCCTCCTCGAGGCCCAGTCCCGGCTCGGGGGCCGGGCCCGGAGCACGACCGGTGACTACCGGGCCAACTTCGGGCCCCACGTCGTCTACGCCGACGGCCCGCTGTGGGCCTGGCTCGACGAGCGCGGACTGACCGCAGGCGCGACCCGCGCACCGCTTCGCGGGCTGCGGTTCCGCCACCGCGGGACGGTACGCCGCACCCCGCCGCGCGCCTTCCTCGACCTGCACCGCCTCGTGCGACGGCCCGCACCGGTCGACATCGACTGGCACACGTGGGTGCTCGGTCGCTCCGGTCCGACGGCGGCCGACATGGGCGCGGCGGCCTGTGGCGTGTTCGCGTTCGACGCCGATCCCGGTCGTCTGTCGGCCGAGTTCGCGCGCGAGCGGCTCGCTCGCGTGCTGTCGCTGCCGCCCGCGGCGCGCTACGTGCCCGGCGGATGGACGACGCTCGTCGAGCGCGTCGCCGCGCACGCGCGAGCGGCCGGCGTCGAGATCGAGCTGCGCGCCCGCGTCGACGAGCTGCCCGAGCCGCCGGTCGTGGTCGCCACAGAGCTGCACTCGGCCCGCGTCCTGCTCGCGGACGACGGCCTGCGGTGCGAGGGCGCGCGCACGGTGCTGCTCGACGTCGGTTTGGAAGCGCGACGGGGCGACCCGTTCATCGTGTGGGACCTCGACGAGGCGGGCTGGGCCGAGCGGTTCTCGGCGCCCGATCCGTCGGTGGCGCCGCCCGGCCACTCGCTCCTCCAGGCCCAGATCGGTCTGCGTGCGGGCGAGACGCTCGACGAGGGGGTCGAACGGCTCGAGCTCCTGCTCGACGCAGGCTGGTCCGGGTGGCGGGAGCGCGTCGCGTGGCGGCGGCGTGCCGTCGTCGACGGCCGCAGCGGCGCGCTGGACCTCCCCGGGTCCACCTGGCGCGACCGTCCTCGGGTCGAGCGCGGCGACGGTGTGTTCCTCTGCGGCGACATGGTGGCCGCGCCGGGGCTGCTCGGCGAGGTGTCGTGCACCAGCGCGCAGGTCGCGGCCCGCGGCGCGCTCGCACACCTCGCGGCGTCGCGCCCGCGTCGCTCGCAGCCGGTCAGCCGGTCGTGACCGTGTCGGTGTCGCGCCCGGAGCGAACCAGCGCTCCGGGCAGCGCGCCCGTCGCCGTGCCGTCGACGACGGTCTCCGTGCCGTTCACGAGCACGCGCACGACACCGATCGAGTCCGCGAAGAGCCTCGCCGTACCGCCCGGCAGGTCCTCGACGAGACGGGCCTTGGTCGCGCCCACCGTCTCGGGGTCGAAGACCACGAGATCGGCGCGGCCACCGACCTCGATCCGGCCGCGACCTTTCAGGCCGAACAGGCGCGCCGGCGCGTCGGTCATGAGCTGGACCGCGCGCTCGAGCGTGACGAGCTTGCGACCGCGCAGCGAGTCGGCGAGAAAGGCGGTCGTGTACTGCGAGCCGAGCATCCGGTCGAGGTGCGCGCCCGCGTCGGAGCCGCCGATCATGGCCCGACCGTCGTTCCACACCTCGGCCCGCAGCTTCCAGCTGTCGGGGTCGCCGTCGGACGGGATGGGCCACAGGATCGTGCGCAGGTCGTCGGCGATCACGATGTCGAGCAACGTGTCGAAGGGCGAGGTCCCGCGCTCGGCCGCCAGGTCCTTGATGCGACGACCCTTGAGCGCCTTGGTCGCGGGCGAGAACGTGTCGCCCAACTCGTAGTTCGCCCAGCTCGCGAGACGGCGGAACACCCCGGCGTCGGGCGACTGAGCCCGCTCGTTCATGAACGCGCGCGTCTCGGGGTCGCGCAGCTTCGCGATCCGTTCGGGCACCGGCAACGACATGATCGGGCCCCAGTCGGGGAGCATGAACAGGGCGCAGTAGTTGCGGAAGCTCATGTTCATCGGCACGAGCGTCGGCATCGTCAAGGCGACGATGCGGCCGCCCGCTGCCGCCGCCGCGTCGGACGCCGACAGCTGGTGCTCGACCTTCTCCGGCGACCTCGAGTCGACGGTCAACACGTTCCAGTTCAACGGGCGACGCGCGCGTGCGCTCATCTGCGCCATGCGCGCGATCTCCTCGTCGGAGAACCCGTCGAGACATCCGTCGGTGATGTACTCGAGCGTGGTGCCGGCGTGCCGGCCGGTCGCCTCGCACAGTGCCAGCACCTCGTCGGTCGACGCGAACCGTGACGCGATGGGGTTCCCGTCACCGTCGGAGTGCGTGTAGGACTGCGACGACGAGAACCCGAGGGCGCCGGCGTCGATCGACTCGTCGAGCAGACGGACCATGTCCGCGACCTGGTCGGCGTTCGCCTCGTTGCCGATCGAGTCGGCACCCATCACGTATCGCCGCAGCGCGCAGTGGCCGACGAGGAACCCCGCGTTGACGGCGAGGTTGCCGTCGAGGCGCGCGAGATAGTCGCCGAAGGTCTCCCAGTCCCAGGTGACGCCGTGCTCGAGCGCGGGGAGCGGCATGCCCTCGACCTTGGCCATCATCCGGCGCATGTAGTCGGCGTCCGCGGCACGGATCGGCGCGAGCGTGAAGCCGCAATTCCCGCCGACGATCGTCGTCACGCCGTGGATGTTCGACGGCGACGCGGTCGGGTCCCAGAAGAGCTGCGCGTCGTAGTGCGTGTGCGGGTCGACGAACCCCGGCGTGACGACGAGGCCGCCCGCGTCGAGCTCGGTGCGACCCTGCTCCTCGACGTCGCCCACCGCGACCACGGTCCCGCCGTCGACGGCCACGTCGGCCTGCCGGCCCGGGGCTCCGGTGCCGTCGACGACCGTCGCACCACGGATCACGTAGTCGTACATGCGGCTCCTCTGTCGAACGTCCTCTGCTGAACCGCGGGGCGTTGCCGTGCGAGACGTCCCGCGAACGGTCCATCCGGTCCATCAAATCTGACACACCGTCATAGCACGGTCCACCGCGGACCCCCGCCGGGCGCGCCGATCAGGCGCCGACGGGCGTGTGGCGGACGCGGGTGGCCCTGGTGTGCTCGGCGATCCAGCGCCGCAGCCGCCGGGAGCGTGAGACCACGATCAGCACCGCGCCCCCCACGACCAGCTTGATCGCGGCGATCCAGATGGTGATCTCCTTGGCGACCGAGTCGTGGTCGATCACGGCGCGGCGGGGATCGACGCGGTCGTAGACCACCTTCACGGTCGAGTCCACGTCGTCACTCGCCGCACCGCCCGGTTGCGTCGTGACCACCGCGCCGGCGGCCGTCACGAACGTCACCGCGCGGTGGCCGTCGTGCTGCACCACGGTGCCGTCCGTGTGGACCGCCGCGGCGCCGAAGCTCGCGCCGGCACGACCGACGGTGATCCTCCATGCGGCGAGCAGCACCCCGCCGAGCAGCAGCACGATGCCGATGGCGAGGACCACGCCCGGATGGAACCGGCGGCGCTTGCGGCCCCGCGGTCGAGCGGGCGCCGGTGCCCAGGCCCCCTGGCTGCCCCCCCAGGAGTCGGGGTCCTCCCAGGACGCGCGCCGCGCCGCGCCCGGCGTCGGGCCGCCGTTGGTCGCCGGCCCCGCTGACGTGGCGGGGGCGGGACCCACGCGGGGCGGCGGGGCCGCCATCGCCGCGAGGGCGCGCTCACGGTCGTAGTCGGCCCGGGTGGACGGGTCCCCGATGACGTCATGGGCCGCGGTGATGCGCTTGAAGCGCTCCGCCGCGATCGGATCACCTCCGCAGCGATCCGGGTGCCAGCGCTTGGCCAGCTCGCGGAATGCGACGTCGATCTCGGCGTCGGTTGCGCGCGGCGAGACCTCCAGGACGGCGTAGTAATCGGTGACGCGCCACTCCCGAACGGACACTCAGACCACCCGTCGCGCAGCGTATCCGACCCCGCGATCGGCTCGGCCTCGCCGGCTCCCCACAGGAGCGAAGCGACACTCCGCCGGGCGCAGCCCCCAGAGCGAGAGCGAGAGCGACCAATGCGACAGGAGCGAAGCGACGCTCCGCCGGGCGCAGCGGTCGGAGCGACAGCGACCCGTCGACCTAGGCTCTGGGGGTGGTCGACTTCGCCGACGACACCAGCACCGAGCTCGAGCGCAAGGCCGACGCGCTGAAGTGGGTGAGCCTGGTCGAGGGCCTCTCCTACTTCGGCCTCGCGGCGTTCTGGCTCAGCGGCAGCAAGGTCGGCACGGTCGTGTTCGGGTCGCTGCACGGTTGGATCTTCCTCGCCTTCGCGTCGATGGTCCTGATGATCCGTCGCGACATGGAGTGGAGCTGGCCGTTCGCGATCGTCGGCGTGCTCGCCGGGCCGATCGGTCCGGCGCTCGTGTACGAGCGCATCCGCCGGCGTGGCGTCCCCGAGCACGCGCGCCGTCGCACCGCGACGCCGCAGGCGCGCACCGCGTGAGCACCGCGTGACCACCGGGTGAGCGCGTGAGCGACGCGGCACCGCATGTCCTGTTCCTCTGCACCGGGAACGCGGCGCGCTCGGTGATGGCCGGCGCGATGCTGGCGACGCGCGCGCCACACGTTCAAGTGACCACGGCGGGCACCCATGTCATCGAAGGCATGCCGATCAGCTTCCGGACGCGCGACGCGTTGGTCGCGCTCGATGTCGTGCTCGACGGCCATCGCAGCCGGCAGCTGCGCGAGTCCGATCTCACGGAAGCGGACCTGGTCGTCGCGATGGCGCGCGAGCACGTGCACTACATCCGCCGCGTGCACGCCGAGGCGGCGGCACGCACGGCGACGATCAAACGGTTGTGTCGCGATCTTCCGGCGACGACCGGTGCGCTCGCGCAACGCGTCGCTTCCTTGCACCTCGACGTCGTCGAGCTCGAGCCGTGGGAAGACGTGGAAGATCCTGCTGGCGGTGACGCACCGGTGTTCCACGCGTGTGCACGCGAGCTGCTCGATCTCGTCGAGCAGCTCGCCCTGACGCTCGCCTGACGCGCACGCGCGCTGCGCGCGCGCATCTCCCGGGACCTTTTGCCCTCCGCGCGCACTGTGCGCGCAGTCTGCGCGTGCAAATGCTCGCCGAGTGGACGCGCCCCCGGGTGACCTCGTTAGGCTGCCGTCCGACTCCGCAGGGTGGTGTTCATTCAAGCCCCCCGAGTCACACGCCGATGAACGCGACTGGTTCGACGCGCAGCCCGATGCGGCGGTGCGTCCGAGAACGACCGGAGCCGGGGCAACGGAGCTCCCTCCCACGTGCCCGACCGAGAGTTCGAGGAGGACGACCAGATGCGACGAGTCGTAGCTGTCGTAGCACTCGTAGCGGCAATGTTCGCGGTGGCACCCGTTGCGACGCTCGCGACCGCACACGCGGCCGACCCGGCGGCCGAGGCTGCGATGACCTCTTCGATCAACGGGCTGCGCGCGTCGCACGGGCTCGCGGGGCTGGGCACGCACCCGGTGCTCACCGCGAAGGCGGAGGCGTGGGCCGCGAACATGGCCGCGCGCGGCACGCTCTACCACTCGAACCTCACCGACGGCATCACCGTGCCCTGGGCGAAGCTGGGTGAGAACGTCGGCTACGGCCCGAACGTCGGCAGCATCTTCCAGGCGTTCGTCAACTCGCCGCCGCACTTCGCCAACATGGTCGACGGCGCGTTCCAGTGGATCGGTGTCGGTGTCGCGTACGGCGGCGGTCGCATGTGGGTCGCGGTCGAGTTCATGAACGGCGCGCCGCCGCCCGCGCCTCCCCCGCCGCCGCCTCCGCCGCCGAGCCGTGCGACCGCGATGAACCCGCGCGGTGGTTGGTACGTCATGAAGGCCAACGGCAACGTGGTGCCGCGCGGTGGCGCGGTGGGGTACGGCCAGGACAACTACCCGCTCGACATCGCGCGCGGCTTCGCCGTGATGCCCGACGGTCGCGGCTACGTCGTCCTCGACGGCTGGGGCGGCGTGCACCGCTTCGGCTCGGCCCGCTCGCTCCCCGGTTCACCGTTCTACTGGCGCGGGTGGGACATCGCGCGCAGCGTCTCGATCACGGCCGACGGACGCGGGTACGCGGTGCTCGACGGCTGGGGCGGCGTGCACTCGGTCGGTGACGCACCCCGCGGCAGCCCCGTCTACTTCCGGGGCTGGGACATCGCACGCAGCATCGCGATCACGCCCGACCTTCGCGGCGTCTACGTGCTCGACGGGTGGGGCTCCGTCCACGTGCGCGGTTCCGCGGTCTTCCGGGGCGCTCCCTACTGGAAGGGCTGGGACATCGCGAAGGCGCTCACGCTGGCGCCCGACGGCCGCGGCTACGCGGTGCTCGACGGCTTCGGTGGCGTTCACAACGCGGGCAGCGCGCCCAGAGCGACGGCGGTCCCCTACGTGCGGGCGGACGTGTGGCGCGGTCTCACCTCGGTGAGCGGCGGCTACATCGAGGTCCGGGCCGACGGCTTCAGCGTGCGCGTCTGATCACCTCCGCTGGAGTCGAGGAGCGAAGCGGAGCTCCGCCGGGCGACGCCTCCCGAGCGGAAGCGAGAGCGACCCATGTGACCGAGCTCCCACTAGCGTGACGGCCCGTGGAAGCCCTGGCCTTCTTCGGGCTGCAACGCACGCGTGAGCGCTGGCGCTGGCGCATGCCCGTCATCCCCGAGCTGTGCTCCGGTCTGGGCGCGCTCTTCGGCGGGTGCGGGCTCGGTGCCGGCATCGAGGTCCTCGAGCAGGAGACCGGTCGACCGCTGGTGTGGGCGACCGCGCAGTACCTTTCGTTCGCGCGGCCGCCGTCGGTCCTGTCCCTCGACGCGACCGAGATCGTGCGCGGCCACCAGATCTCGCAGGCCCGGGTCGTCGGTCACGTCGAGGGCGAGGAGATCTTCACGGTCAACGCCGCGCTGGGTCGCCGCGACTTCGGGTTCTCGGGATCGTGGGCGATCGAGCCGCGGCTCCCGCGCCCGGAGGTGAGCCCGCTGCGTCTCGTGCAGGAGCGTCACCTCGGCACGATCATGGACCGCCTCGACATGCGCCTCGCGAACGCGCGGAACATGGAGGACTTCCCGGCCGAGCCCGGTGACGGCCGGAGCGCGCTGTGGGTGCGCCTGCCGTCGCTCGACATGTCGGCGGCCGCGCTCGCGATCGTCGGTGACTACGTGCCGTTCGGGATCGGTCAGGCGCTCGGGCAGCGCGCCGGCGGGCAGAGCCTGGACAACACGCTGCGCGTGGCGAGCCGCACGCCGACCGAGTGGATCCTTGCCGACGTACGGGTCCACGCCGTCGCCGACGGCTTCGGCCACGGGCTCGTGCACCTGTGGGCCGAGGACGGCACGTTGCTCGGCACGGCCAGCCAGTCCACGATCGTGCGCGGCTGGCGCGAACCGGGTGACGGCGCGGGAGCGCAGCGCCACGGCGCGGATCAGAAGCAGGAGGCACGATGACGACGCAGCGCTTCGGCATCACGATCCCCTTCGAGGGCGTCCCGCTGCACGAGCAGCGGGACTGGATCGCGGAGCTCCCCGACCTCGGGTACACCGACGTGTGGTCGAGCGAGGCGGGCGGCTACGACGCGTTCACACCGCTCGCGCTCGCGTCGGCATGGGCGCCTTCACTGCGTCTCGGCAGCGCGATCGTCCCCGCGTTCACGCGCGGCGCGGCGACGCTCGCGAGCTGCGTGGCCAGCCTGTGCCAAGCCGCGCCCGGACGCGTCGCGTTCGGGATCGGCACGTCGTCGAACGTGATCGTCGAGCAGTGGAACAGCATCCCCTTCGAGCAGCCGTACCACCGCACCCGCGACATGGTGCGCTTCCTGCGCGCCGCGCTCGCGGGCGAGAGGATCACCGCCGACTACGACACGTTCTCGGTCCGCGGCTTCCGGCTCGGCGTGAAGGTGGAGCAGCAGCCGCCGATCCTCGTCGGCGCGTTGCGACCGGGAATGCTGCGCCTCGCCGGACGCGAGGGCGACGGCGCGATCATCAACTGGCTGTCCGCCGACGACGTGCGCCAGGTCACACCGCACGTAGGTGAGGGCAAGGAGATCGTGGCCCGCATCTTCGTGCTCCCGACCGAGGACCGCGACATCGTGCGCTTCATCGGGCGACGCGCGATCGCCGCGTACCTCAACGTCCCCGTGTACGCGGAGTTCCACCGCTGGCTCGGCCGCGGCGACCAACTGCAGGCGATGTGGGACAAGTGGAAGGCGGGCGACCGCGACGGCGCGACCGACTCGATCCCCGATCAGCTCGTCGACGAGCTCATCGTGTGGGGCTCGCCCGCCGAGTGCCGCGCCCACCTGCGCCGCTACATCGACGCCGGCGTCACCACCCCTGCACCCGCGATCCTCGGCGTGGGCGACGACGTGCGGAAGTTCGTCCGCGACCTCGCGCCGGTCAACGACGACTGACGCGACGCTCGCTGCTCACGCGACCTCGCGCAGCTTGACGTCGTGATGGCGCACGGTGACGAGGCGCAACCGGCTCAGCACGCGGACGACCCACCATCCCGGGTCGAGCTCACCGCGCTGCAACGAGAACCGGGCCGACGTCGGCGCCGCGTGGTGGTTGTTGTGCAGGCCCTCGCCCGCGGTCACCAGCGCGAGGAGCTGGCCGTTCGTCGCCGAGTTCGGGTGCGGCCGGCGACCGACGGTGTGGCCGATGCCGTTGATCGCGCCGGAGAGCATCAGGTAGCTGACCGCGTGGATCGCGGCCGCGAGCAGGCCGGTCTGCCACCCGAGCACGACGCAGAGGATCGCGATGCCGAGCCCGAGGCCGAGGAACGCGTGGTCGAACAGGACGCGGTCGAGGCGGTCGGGCTGAAGATCCTTCGCGTACTTGCGCACCGTCTCACCGTCGCGCGCGGCGCGGCGGTACAGCGCCGCGTTCGCGAGCTGCACCCGCCAGTACCCGACCTGCGCGGGGCTGTGCGGATCGTCGGGAGTGTCGGTCGCCGCGTGGTGACGACGGTGGACCGCGGCCCACTCGCGGGGTCGCATCCCCGTCGTGATCCAGATGACGAAGCGGCACGCCAGCGCGAGAGACGGATGCACCGTGAGGGCACGGTGCGAGAGCCCACGGTGGAGGTAGACGGTCGTCGTCGCGATGGCGAGCTGGGTGACGGCGAGACCGGCGACGAGGGCGAGAAGGGGATGCACCATCGGATCGTACCTACCTACTTGTCGGTAGGAGGAACCTCGGACCGGGCCCTCCCTGCCCCGGGACTACCCTCGGAGCGATGGAGAGCCCACCGGCATCGGGGCACGGAAGCGGAAACGGCACGGGAAACGGGCAGGGAACGGCGACGACCAAGGACCTGATCCTCGAGGTGGCGCTCCGCCGCTTCGCCGACCACGGCTTCGCCGGGACGAGCCTCAACGACATCGCCGACGAGGTGGGCATCCGCCGGCCGAGCCTGCTCCACCACTTCCCCTCCAAGGAGACGCTCTACGGCGCGGTGATCATGCAGTCGTTCGCCGACTGGCTCGCGCTGGTCGAGACCGCGATCGCCGGGACCGACAAGCAGGGCTGGCCCCAGGTCGAGCGGGTGCTGCGGGCCGCGTTCCAGTTCTTCGAGGAGCACCCCGAGTTCGTCCGGCTGGCGCGGCGGGAGGCGATCGACGGCGGCCCCATCCTCTCGGAGCAGCTCGGCGTCGCGCTTCGCCCCCTCTTCGACCGGGGCGTGAAGTTCCTGAGCGGCGAGATGGACGCGGGCCGGCTCCGCCGCTACGACCCCCGCCAGCTGCTCCTGACCGGCTACGGGGCGATCCTGTCGTACCTGTCGGACGCGCCGCTCATCTCGTCATTGCTCGACGACGACCCGCTCTCCCCCGCCAGCCTCAAGGAACGGCGCGAGCACGTCATCGACGTCTTACGGAACGCGCTCGCCGTATAGTTCTCGCTCACTCCCTTGCTGCACGGCTCCGGCCTGGCCCTGTGCCGCCCGCTGCGTTCGTTCGCTGGCGAGTGACCTGCGCTGCTCCGTCGCCCCGGTCACCGCGCGCGGAGCCAGCTTCGCTACAACTTCGCCAGCTCCTGGAAGCGCTGGAGCAGCGCATTGTCGCCGAAGACCTCGACGGCGTCGGTCGGGATGCGGCCGTAGACCATGAGCAGGAGGTCCGACGCGCCGGCGCGCGCGGCGACGTCACCCTTCGCATGACCGTGTGTGATCTCGGGGCCGTCGGGCGCGAGGCGCACGAGCCACTCGCCTTCGCGATCGGTGCAGTGCAGATGCACGGTCTCGCCGTCGCCCGTCATCGCCGCTGCACCGCGCGCGACCGTGCCGGGAAGGTTGTCGAAGCGCTCCTGGATCCCGTCGACCGAGAGGTCGCCGTCGATCGGTGCCGCGTCCCCGCGTGCGTGCTGCGCGTCCCACCGGTGCATCGCGGTCTCGTGCGCCATGCGGCGCGACCAGAACCCTGCATGGTTGTGCCCCGCCCACGACCACACCTCGAGCGTCGGCTCCGTCGCGGCGAGCACGTCGGCGAGGCGCGTCGAGCCGTCGACGAACCAGTCCGCGAGCGCATTCGCATCGCGCTCGGTGCCGTCGCCCAACCCGAGGTCGAGCGACTGCGGTGACACCGGCTCGGTCGCGCGCGTCTCGACGATGGCGCACGCCCAGCGTTGCGCGGTGCTCGTGTGCTTCACGAGCTTGGCGATGCTCCATCCGGGACACGACGGTACGGGCGTGGACACGTCGCCACCGCCCGCGCGCAACGCGTCGGCGAGCGTGACGCTCTCCTCCCGCACGACCGCGATGAATTCCTCGTGCTGCAAGCTGTGCATGTCAGCCGATACTACGAACGCGCTGCGTCACTCGAACAGCGTGAGGACGCCAGGCTCGTCGTCGACCTCGACCGGCACGACGAGCTCGGGCCCGTTGTTCCCCGGCTCGTTGACGAGCCGTGCGACGGCATGGCGCACGAGGGTGCCGCCCGGCGACGGCCGCATCAGCGGCCGCAGTCGCCGGTCGTCGGCCCGGTCGTCGAGCCACGTGCGCCAGCCGTCGGAGTCGAGGACCACGGGCATGCGGTCGTGGACGCCCTCCACGTCGGGACCCGCCGCCGTGGTCACGATGGTGCAGGTCAGGACCCATTCGGAGTCGGGCTCGACCGGACTGCGCCACGCCTCCCACAGCCCGGCGAAGGCCAGCGGCTCGCCGTCGGCCCGGTGCAGGAAGAGCGGGAGCTTCGGCCGGCCCGGGCGCCGCTGCCACTCGTAGAACCCGTCGGCGGCGACGACGCAGCGCCGGCGGCGGTAGGCGGCCGAGAAGGCCGAGCTGGACGCCACCGTCTCCGACCGGGCGTTGATCAGCCGGTCGCCGACCCGCAGATCGTCGGCCCACGACGGCACCAGCCCCCACCGCGCCGCGGCCAGCGCCCGCCGCCGTCGCCGGCACAGCACCACCGGGACGCTGGCGCGGGGGGTGACGTTGTAGTCGGCGGTGTGCGAAGCCGCGTCGTCGTCGACATCGTCGACGTCGAAGTGATCGACGAGGAGTTGCGGCGACGACACCGCGACGAAGCGACCGCACATGCGGTCGACGTTACCGTCGCGACGGCGTGTCAGGTGGGGACCCGGTCGGCGACCCGGCGCACGAAGCGCAGCGCGGACCATGTCTCGTCGATCGCGCACACCTTGTTGTCGACGAGTCCCGCGTCGAGGCCGATGCGTTGCACGGGCTCGAACTGGAGATCGGTGACGACGCACGACGCGCGCTTCGGCCACGCGACCCACAGACCGCCGTCGGGTCGCAACGCGCGCGCGAGTCCGGGGAACCGGCGCGTGAGCTCCGAGTGTCGCGTGACGAACAGCACCACGACGTCGAGTGGTGCGCGCGCCTGGTGCGACAGCGCGACGTCGGGAGGCAGCGGTGCCAACAGCGTCTCGAACCCGTCGGGCGCGTGCACCAACGCGACGCGCGCACCGGCCTTGATGCCGAGTTTCTTCGGGAGCGGCGTCCCCGAATACCCTGCCATGACCGACACTCCACTCCGTCGACGGGCGCCGGTCAAACTGCTTGCGCTCGTGCGCCGTCGGGCGCGCGCCGGTCAGACCTCGTCACCGACGCGGTAGCGGGCGAACGCGGGAACCCCGAGCCCGAGCGCGACGACACCACCGAGGCAGATCAGGCCTCCGGACACGACCGAGATCGTCGGCGTGAACACGGACGCGACCGCGCCGGCCTCGAGATCGCCCAGTCGGGGGCCGCCCGTGACCACGAGGATGTGCACCGCCGACATGCGTCCCCGCAGGTCGTCGGGCACGGAGAGCTGGAGGATCGTGCTGCGGAACACCGCCGAGATGACGTCGGCCCCACCCGCGATCGCGAGGCACACCATCGCCACGGCCAGGTTGTCTCCGGCAAGTCCGAACGTTGTGATCCCGAAGCCCCAGATCGCCACGGCGACGAGCACGGCGAGGCCCTGACGCTCCACCCGCCCGACCCATCCCGTCGTCAGCGCCGCGATCAGCGCGCCGATCGCGGGCGCGGCGAGGAGGAAGCCGACCACCTCCGCGCCCTGGTGGAACTGGACCACCGCGAGCACCGGGAACAGCGCACGCGGCATCCCGAAGATCATGGCGATGAGGTCGACCGCGAAGGTGCACTGGAGGATCTGCCGGCCGCGCAGGTAGCGGAAGCCTTCGCCGACCGCGCGCAACCCCGACACCTGCTCGGCGTCCTCCCTCATCACGGGTGGGCGCGGAGCCATCATGAACGCGGCGACGATCGTCGCGGCGAAGCTGCACGTGTCGACGGCGTACGCGCTCGAGAGCCCGACCTGGGCGATGAGGATGCCGCCGATCGCGGGCCCCGCGATGAGCGCGGTGTTCCACATCGCCTGGTTGAGCGCGAGCGCCTGGGACAGCATCCGCTCGGGCACGAGGGTCGGCGTCATCGCGCTGCGCGTGGAGAGCGCGAAACCGCTCACCCCGCCGACGATGGCCGCCGCGGTGTAGATGAGCGCGAGCGGTGGGTGCCCTGCCGCCGCGCCGATCCACAAGAGCGCAGAGCCGCCCGCCGCGACGAACTGCGACACGAGCAGCAACCGTCGGCGGTCGACGCGGTCGATGAGCGGGCTGCCGAAGATCGACACGATGAGCAGCGGCACGAGCTGCACGACACCGATCGCACCGACCGCCAGCGACGAGTGCGTCAGCGCGTAGACCTGGATGTAGAGCGCGACCAGGGTGAACTGCGAGCCGGTCTCGGACACGATCTCGCCCAGCCACAGGAGGCGGAAGTCGCGTGACGTCCGCAGCGGCGTGAGGTCGATGGCGAGCGAGCGGGCCCGGCGCAGCGAGCGGGCGGCCCGGCCCTGGCGCGGCGGGGCGTCCGGCGCGCCCTCCCTCCGCCATTTCCTGACCATTTTACTCGACTTTTGTCCCGCCGGACCGGTACATTGGGGCGCGCCGACCGACGAGCCTACCGACCGGGCTGCCCGGTCCTTCGGGGCGCCGGCGACCGAACGTCCACACTCGTCCGTACGCCCGAGCACACGAAGCGAGGCGATGACCATGGCAATCCGACTGGGCGACGAAGCCCCCAACTTCACCGCGGAGACCACCGAAGGGAAGCTGAACCTCTACGACTACCTCGGTGACAGCTGGGGGATGCTCTTCTCCCATCCCAAGGACTTCACGCCCGTCTGCACCACCGAGCTCGGCGCGTTCGCCAAGCGCAGGAGCGAGTTCGACAAGCGCAACGTGAAGCTCATCGGGATCTCGGTCGACCCGCTGGACTCCCACAAGGGCTGGGCGGGCGACATCGAGGAGACGCAGGGCGCGAAGCTCAACTACCCGCTCATCGCGGACCCGGAGCGCAAGGTCGCGGACCTCTACGACATGATCCACCCGAACGCGAGCGACACGCTCACCGTGCGCTCGGTGTTCATCATCGGTCCCGACAAGAAGGTCAAGCTGATCCTGACCTACCCGGCGAGCACGGGGCGCAACGTCGACGAGCTGCTGCGCGTCATCGACAGCCTCCAGCTCACGGCCAGCCACAGCGTTGCGACGCCGGTGAACTGGCAGCAGGGTCAGGACGTGATCATCGCGAGCTCGCTGTCCGACGACGACGCGAAGAAGAAGTTCCCTCAGGGCTGGAAGTCGCCGAAGCCCTACCTCCGCATCGTCCCGCAGCCGAAGTAGTCACGCATCACCGCGAAGATGCGGCACTCAGCGTCGGATTCCGACGCTGAGTGCCGCATCTCGCGTGATCACACGTCGAGGAAGCGGCGGAGACCGACGGCGCTGGCGCCGACGCCGATGAGCGCGCCGAGCAGCAGCACGAGCAGGCCGATCGTCCATGCGTCGTGGTTGGTGAGGAAGAACGTCCGCACGAAGTTCGATCCGCCGGAGAGCGCGCCCGAGAGCCGCACCTTGAGGAAGTAGACGACCGCGAACGCGATCCCCGCGCCGATGATCCCCTGCACGAGACCTTCGGCGAGGAACGGGATGCGCACGAACCAGTTCGACGCGCCGACGAGCTTCATGACCTCGATCTCGCGTCTTCGTGCGAACGTGGCCAGCCGCACGGTGTTGACGATCAGGAAGAGCGCCGCCGCGAGCAGCAGCACGAACGCGATCGCGAACGCGCGTTTGATCCAGTTCGTCACCGAGAAGATCGATTTCAAGGCCTTGTCGGGCGTCACCACGTCCTGGACACCCGGCAAGGATTTGAACTGGTCGGCGAGGGTGTTGGTGAGCTCCGCCTTCTTGGGCGCGACCCGGAACGACGCCGGCAGCGACGACGCGTCGATGTCGGAGTAGAGCTGCGGGTTGTCCTTCGTGAGGCGCTTGAATTCCTTCAGCGCCTGCTCCTTGTTGATGTACTGCACCGTGCGCACACGCGAGTCGCCGCGGATCGCCTCGCTCACGCTGTTGGTCTGATTCGTGGTCGCGTCGACGTTCATGAAGACTTCGAACTTGACGCCGTGCTTCCACTTCGCGGTGCCGTGGTCGACGAGTCGCGTCACGAGCAAGGCGGCGCCGAGCACCGACAGCGACACGGTGACGGTGATGATCCCTGCGAGGGTCATCAGCAGGTTTCGGCGCAACGAGATCAGCGTCTCGCGCCCGAAGTAGCGCAACTTGGAGAACATGTGGGGGTCAGCTCCCTACGCCGTAGACGCCTCGTGCCTGGTCGCGCACGAGCGACCCGTGATCGAGCTCGATCACCCGCCGGCGCATCGTGTCGACGATGCGGGCGTCGTGGGTCGCCATGACGACGGTCGTCCCGGTGCGGTTGATGCGGTCGAGCAGTCGCATGATGCCGACGGTGGTCGCCGGGTCCAGGTTCCCGGTCGGCTCGTCGGCCAGCAGGATGAGCGGGCGGTTGACGAACGCGCGCGCGATCGACACCCGTTGCTGCTCACCGCCGGACAGCTCGTGGGGGAAGTTGTCGGCCTTCTTCGAGAGGCCGACGAGGTCGAGGATCTGCGGTACCTGTGAACGGGTGACGTGACGGGGACGGCCCACCACCTCCGGCGCGAACGCGACGTTCTCGTACACGGTCTTGTTGGGCAGCAGCTTGTAGTCCTGGAAGATGCAACCGATGTTGCGACGCAGCTGCGGCACCTTCCACGACGGCAGCTTGGTGATGTCGCGGCCGGCGACGATGATGCGACCGTTGGTCGGCATGTCCTCGCGCAGGAGCAGACGCAGGAACGTCGACTTCCCGGAGCCCGACGGCCCGACGAGGAAGACGAACTCGCCCTTCTGCACGTCGACCGACGCGTCACGCAGCGCGACGACATCGCCCTTGTAGATCTTGGAGACGCGCTCGAACCGGATCATGAGCCTCGCGAAGGGTACCAGTCGTCGCCGCTCCGCCCGGGACGGCGTGATGTTACTCACGCCCTCGCTGTCAGCGGGGAACGGCCCCGTGAGCAGCCGCTACCCCGACCCGGCGTGCTGGCGCCGCCACTGGAGGTACGCCTCGACGAACGGGTCGAGGTCGCCGTCGAGCACGGCCTGGACGTTGCCCGTCTCGTAGCGGGTTCGCTCGTCCTTCACCAGCTGGTAGGGCGCCAGCGTGTAGGAGCGGATCTGGCTGCCGAACGCGACCTGTGACTTCTCACCGGAGAGCTTCTCGAGCTCGGCGCGCCGCTCCTCGCGCTGACGCTCGGCGAGGCGCGCGGCGAGGATCTGCATCGCCTTCGCGCGGTTCTGGATCTGTGAACGCTCGTTCTGGCACGACACGACGATCCCGGTGGGCAGGTGCGTGATGCGCACCGCGGAGTCGGTCACGTTCACGTGCTGGCCGCCTGCACCCGACGAGCGGTACGTGTCGATGCGCAGGTCGTTCGGGTCGATGTCGGGCTCCTCGGCCTCCTCGATCGCGGGCACCGCGTCGAGCGACGCGAACGCGGTCTGTCGTCGCGCGTTCGCGTCGAACGGTGAGATGCGGATGAGACGGTGGACACCCTTCTCGCCCGACAGGAGCCCGTACGCGTACCGACCCTTCACGATGAACGTCGCGGAGCTGATCCCGGCTTCGGTGCCCTCGTTCACCGCGTCGAGCTCGACGTCGAAGCCACGCCGTTCCGCCCAGCGGGTGTACATGCGCAGCAGCATCTCGGTCCAGTCCTGCGCGTCGGTGCCACCCGCGCCGGAGTGGACCTCGCACACCGCGTCGCGTTCGTCGTGCTCGCCGGTGAAGAGCGCGCGCAGCTCGAGCCGGTCGAGCTCCGCGCGCAGTCGTTCGAGCGCGGTGTCGATCTCCGGCTCGACCGAGTCGTCGGCCTCTTCGCGACCGAGCTCGAAGAGCGTCTGCGCGTCGTCGACCTCGCCGTCGAGACGGTCGACGAGCTCGACGTCCTCGCGTACGCGTGCGAGCTCCGTCGTCACCTTGCGGGCGGCCTCGGGGTCGTCCCACAGGTCGGGCCGGCTGGCCTCCTTCTCGAGACGCTCGAGGTCGGCCCGCAGCGCGTCGACGCGCAGGTACGAACGGGCGTCGTCGACGCGACGACGCAGCTCCGCGAGGTCATCGGTGAAGTCGCGCATGACGAAGCTCTCGAGCGACCGCGTTCAGCGGTTCGCGCCGTGGCAGACCTTGTACTTCTTGCCGCTGCCGCAGTAGCAGGGCTCGTTGCGGCCCGGCGTCTTCTCGACCCGGACCGGCTGCTGGACGACGTCCTCCTCCATCACGGGCGCGCCACCACCCGCCGGTGCCGGAAGCAGGTCGTCGGGTGGGACGGTGGCCGCCGTCGCACGCAGCGCGGCCGCGCCCTGAGCCGCATCCTCGGAGGAGCTGTACCGCAGCCCCCGCTGCGGACGCGGCGTCGCGTCCTCGGTCACCACCTCGAGGTGGAACACGTAGCGGACGAAGTCCTCGGAGATCGAGGCCATCATCGCCGAGAACATGTCGAAGCCCTCGCGCTGCCACTCGGCGAGCGGGTCGCGCTGGCCCATGGCCCGCAGGTTGATGCCCTCCCGCAGGTAGTCCATCTCGTAGAGGTGCTCGCGCCAGTGCTGGTCGATCACGGAGAGCATCACGCGGCGCTCGATCTCGCGCAGCGTCTCCTCCCCGATGAGTTGCTCCTTGGCCGCGTACTGATCGGTGGCGTCGTCGAGGAGGACGTCGACGAGCTGCTCGCGGCTGTCGAGCTGGTTGACCTGCTCGATCGTCACCGACGTCGGGTAGTACAGCGAGATCTGACGGTGCAGCTCCTCGACGTCCCAGTCCTCCGGGAACTCGCCCGGACAGTGCAGGTCGACGGTGCTGCGGATCGCGGACTCGATCGCCGCGGTCGCCTCGTCCGCGAGGTCGCTCCCGTCGAGGATCTGCTGGCGGCGCTGGTAGATCACCTTGCGCTGCTCGTTCATCACCTCGTCGTACTGGAGCACGTCCTTGCGGATCTCGAAGTTGCGGTCCTCGACGGTGTGCTGCGCGCGCTCGATGGCCTTGGTGACCATCTTCGCCTCGAGCGGCACGTCGTCGGGGAAGGCCTTGCCCATCACCCAGTTCATGGCGCCCGTCGCGAACAGGCGCATGAGGTCGTCCTCGAGCGACAGGTAGAAGCGGCTCTCACCCGGGTCGCCCTGCCGGCCGGAGCGGCCGCGCAGCTGGTTGTCGATCCGGCGGCTCTCGTGGCGCTCGGTGCCGAGCACATAGAGACCGCCCAGGTCGCGTACGCGCTGACCCTCGGTTCCGCACTCCTCCTTGAACTTGGTGAGGAGCTCGGCGTAGCGCTCGGGCATCTGCTCCGGATCGGCACCCTCGGCGAGCAGCTCGTTGCGCGCAAGGCCCTCGGGGTTCCCGCCGAGCAGGATGTCGACGCCGCGGCCGGCCATGTTCGTCGCGACCGTCACCGCGTAGGGGCGGCCGGCCTGGGTCACGACGTGCGCCTCACGCTCGTGCTGCTTCGCGTTGAGCACCGAGTGCACGATGCCGCGCTTGTCGAGGAGGCGCGACAGCTTCTCGGACTTCTCGACCGAGATCGTGCCGACGAGAACAGGTTGACCCTGCTCGTTCCGCTCGGCGATGTCGTCGGCCGCGGCCTCGAACTTCGCGTCCTCGGTCTTGTAGATGAGGTCGGGCTCGTCGTCGCGGACCATGGGCTTGTTCGTCGGGATCGACACGACCTCGAGGTTGTAGGTGTGCGCGAACTCGCCCGCCTCGGTGTTCGCGGTGCCGGTCATGCCCGAGAGCTTGTCGTAGAGCTTGAAGTAGTTCTGCAGGGTGACCGTCGCGAGGGTCTGGTTCTCCTCTTTGATCCGCACGCCTTCCTTGGCCTCCACCGCCTGGTGCAGACCCTCGCTCCAGCGCCGGCCCTCGAGGATGCGACCGGTGAACTCGTCGACGATCTTCACCTCACCGCCCTGCACGACGTAGTCGACGTCCCGCTTGAACAGCTCCTTCGCCCGCAGCGCGGCCTGCAGCTGGTGGACGAAGTTCTGGTTGACGTGCTCGTAGAGGTTCGTGACGCTCAACGCGTCCTCGACCCGCGCGATGCCCTCCTCGGTGGGGACGACGGTGCGCTTCGCCTCGTCGACCTCGTAGTCGCGGTCGCGTTGCAGGGGCTTCACGACGCGCGCGAACTGGTAGTAGAGGTCGTGGGCGTCGTCGGCCCGGCCCGAGATGATGAGTGGGGTTCGGGCCTCGTCGATGAGGATCGAGTCGACCTCGTCGACGATCGCGAAGAAGTGCCCGCGCTGGACCTGGTCCTCGCGGGTGTCGGCCATGTTGTCGCGGAGGTAGTCGAAGCCGAACTCGTTGTTGGTGCCGTGGGTGATGTCCGCGGCATACGCCATGCGCTTGAGCGCAGGGTCGTCGATGTCGGGGAGCACCACACCGACGTCGAGGCCGAGGAACCGGTAGACCTGGCCCATCCACTCCGCGTCGCGCTTGGCCAGGTAGTCGTTCGTGGTCACGATGTGGACGCCCTTGCCGGCGAGCGCGTTGAGGTACGCGGGCAGGGTCGCGACGAGCGTCTTACCCTCCCCCGTCTTCATCTCCGCCACCCAGCCGAAGTGGAGCGCGGCGCCGCCCATCACCTGGACGTCGAAGTGACGCTGGCCCAGCACCCGGACCGCCGCCTCGCGGACCGCCGCGAACGCCTCCGGCAGGAGGTCGTCGAGGTCCTCGCCCTGCTCCAGGCGGGCGCGGTACGCGGCCGTCAGGCCGCGGAGGTCGGCGTCGGAGCGCGCCTGCATCTCGGGCTCGAAGGCGGCGACCTCGGGCACGATGCTCTGGACGAGCTTGATCTTCCGACCCTCACCCGCGTGCAGGATCTTGTTGAACAGCCCCATACGGGGCCCATGCTACCGGCGGGGTGGGTGATCCCGACGCGGCTCGAAGGCATGCGGTGACCGGAGCGAGGGACGAGCGCAGGTCACTCGCCGGCGAACGAACGAAGTGGGCGGCGACAGGTGGACACCGGAGCCGTGCAGCGAGGGAGTGAGCGACTGGGTGCGCTTCTAGCCCACGGCTTCGATGGTCCCCAGATGCCCGTCGCGGCGGCGGTAGAGGACCGTGGCGTGGCCGGTGTCGGCGTCGGTGAACAGGAAGAAGTCGTGGCCGAGGAGGTCCATCTGCAGCGCGGCCTCCTCGGTGGTCATGGGCTTGATCGTGAACCGCTTGGTCTTCACGATCCGGGCCAGCGTCGCGTCCTCGCCGTTCTCCGCCGCCTCGTCGGGCTCGGGCGCCAACGGCCCCTCCTCGACGAGCGGCGCGGCCGACGCGCCGGGCTTGCGCCGTCGCGGGTGCTTGCGGCTGACCCGCTTCTCCTTGAGCCGGTGCACCTGGTGCTCCACCTTGTCGATCACGAGGTCGAGCGCGGCGAGCATCTCGGTGGCGGCGGCGTGCGCCTTCACGAAGTGGCGCTTCAGGTGCACCGTGACCTCGCACAGCCGCTTGTCGGCGACCCGGGGGTTGCGGATCTCGGAATAGTCGACCTCGACACGGCTGATGTCAGCGGCGAGACGGGTCAGCTTGCCGAGCTTCTCCTCCGTGACCGCTTTGACCTGCGCGGTGACGTCGCAGTTCCGGCCCCGTACGACGATGTCCATCCGAACCCCGTGTGGTTGGCGCCCCGACGCTTCACCGTCCCCCGTCGCGCGGACCTGGGCGAAGTCTGCGGACGCGGGGCGAGTATACGGAGCGGGGTCGGAGGGGTTCTCCTGCCGTCTGGCTCGTGATCAGGCCGCGTCGGCCCGGGTCGGGGCGTCGGAGCCGCGCCGCGTGAGAAACGCTGCGAGGCGCTCGGCCACGTCGTCCACGGGCGGGCGGTAGCGACCGGTCCGGACCTCGTCGCGGACCCGATCGACGATCGCCGGGCGCGCCGCGGTCTCGTCGTCTCCGACCAGTCGCATCAGGCTGCCGTTCCCGTTCACGTCGTGCTCCTCGTTCTCCCGCCCCCTTTCACTCGGCCGCCCGGCACTCGGGTGAAGACTTTCGTCACACCGACCACGGGGTCACAGGGCCTGGTCAGCCGGGCTTCGGGGTGCGGGCCGCGGTGAGCGCGTTGACGGAGCGCGCGCCCGCGCCGCGCAGTGCCAGGGCCGCCGCGTGCAGGGTGGCCCCCGTCGTCGCCACGTCGTCGACGAGCAGCACCCGTGCCGGCACGCCGTCGCGGGCCGCGAAGCGGGGACCGCCCCGGCGCCGCTCGAGCGAGGGGCGCCCGGTCTGGGCCGCGCCGCCGGTGCGCCGGAGCAACCCTGCGAGCGGGCGGTCGAGGCGGCCGGCGACGAGCCGGGCCAGCGCTTCCGCGGGGTCGAGCCCCCGGTCCCGGCGACGGGCACGGGTGGTGGGCGGCCACGTCACGACGTCCACTGCGGCGAGGTCGCGGGCCCGTGCCGTCACGGCCATCGCGGTGGCCAGCCAGGGCAGCGCGCTCCGGGCGTGGCGGTACTTCGCCCGGGCGACGAGCTCCCGCGCCGCGCCCTCGTACGCGAACGGTGCCCCCCAGCGGTCCAGGCCCACGGGCGGCGGCGCCGGGTACGCCGGGCGCAGCTCCTGGGCGCAACGCGCGCAGATCGGCTCCGCGGCGCGCCCGCAGCCCGGACACCGGGCCGGCAACAACGCGGCGACGACCGACTGCAGCACGGACCGGACGCTACCGACGCCCTGTGACGGTTACCCCCGACGCATCGAGCGGTTCGTGTGGATCTCAGGGCCGGAGACCGGCCCTCACGTCCACACGGAGGTCAGGTGTCGGCCGCAAGGCGCACGACGCGCGCGAGCGAGCGGCGGTACGGGCGGCGTGCGACGCCCTGCTCCGTGACGATCGCGTCCACGAGACGGGCCGGGGTCACGTCGAACGCACGGTTCAGCGCGCGCGTCCCGACCGGCGCGACGCGGGTCGTGCCGACGTGCAGCACCTCGTCCTCGTCGCGCTCCTCCACCTCGATGTGTTCGCCGTCGGGTGTCGAAAGGTCGATCGTCGACGTGGGCGCGGCGACGTAGAACGGCACCCGGTGGTGCGCCGCGAGCACGGCAAGCCCGTAGGTCCCGATCTTGTTCGCGACGTCGCCGTTCGCAGCGACGCGGTCGGCACCGACCACCACCGCGTCGACCTCGCCGCGTGCCATCAACGACGCGGGCATGGTGTCGGCGACGAGCGTCGCGTCGATGCCGAGGCGATCGAGCTCCCACGCGGTGAGCCGCGCGCCTTGGAGCACGGGTCGGGTCTCGTCGACCCACACGCGCGGCCGCTTTCCCGTCTCGGCGGCAGCCCGGATCACACCGATGGCGGTGCCGTAGCCGACGCACGCGAGCGCACCCGCGTTGCAGTGTGTGAGCACGCGCGAGTCACGTTCGAGCAGCGCCGCGCCGTGCGCGCCGAGGGCGCGGTTCGTCTCGACGTCGGCCGCCGCGATGCTCCGCGCTTCGGCGAGCGCACCGTCGAACCCTTCACGCTCGTACGCGTCGAACGCACGACCGACGCCCCACGCGAGGTTCACCGCGGTCGGACGGGTGGCGACGAGACGCTTCGCCGCGCGCCGCACGACACCCCCGCCGCGGCCGGTCCGCGCTGCGAGCGCCACCCCATACGCACCGGTCGCGCCCAGCGCGGGTGCGCCGCGCACGACCATGGTGCGGATCGCGTCGCACAGCTCTCCGACCGTCGCGCACGTCACGAACGCGAGACGGCCGGGGAGCTTGCGCTGGTCGATCAGACGCACACGGCCCGCCCGCCACTCCACCGTCGGCGGTATGGGATCACGCGTCACGACGGCCCCGCGCGCTGGAGAGGCACCTCACGCTCGTGGTGACCGTGGCGGCCCGGAGCGGTGAGCTTGCGAGCGCGACCAGCAGCACGAGCTTGCGAGCGCGTCAGATCAATACCTGTAGTGGTCCGGCTTGAAGGGACCCTCCACGGGCACACCGATGTACTCGGCCTGGTCCTCGGTGAGCGCGGTCAGCTTCGCCCCGAGCTTGTCGAGGTGCAGCCGGGCGACCTTCTCGTCGAGGTGCTTGGGCAGCGTGTACACCTTGCGCTCGTAGAAGTCCGTGTGCGTGAACAACTCCACCTGCGCGATCACCTGGTTCGTGAAGCTGTTCGACATCACGAAGCTCGGGTGGCCGGTCGCGCAGCCGAGGTTCAGCAGGCGCCCTTCGGCCAGCACGATCACGGCGTGACCGTCGGGGAAGATCCACTCGTCCACCTGCGGCTTGACGTTGCGCCGCTGGATGCCCTTGACCTTGGCCAGACCCGCCATGTCGATCTCGGTGTCGAAGTGTCCGATGTTCCCCACGATCGCGTTGTGCTTCATCCGCGACATCGCGTCAACGGTGATCACGTTCTTGTTGCCCGTCGTGGTGACGAAGATGTCGGCGGTGTCGACCACGTCGTCGAGCGTGGCGACCTGATACCCCTCCATCGCGGCCTGGAGCGCGCAGATCGGGTCGATCTCGGTCACGACGACGCGCGCACCCTGCCCGCGCAACGACTGCGTGCAGCCCTTGCCGACGTCGCCGTAGCCGCACACGACTGCGACCTTGCCCGCGATCATCACGTCGGTGGCGCGGTTGATGCCGTCGATGAGCGAGTGACGGCAGCCGTAGAGATTGTCGAACTTGGACTTCGTGACCGAGTCGTTGACGTTGATCGCCGGGAACAGCAGCGTCGCAGCGTTCTCCATCTGGTAGAGCCGGTGGACGCCGGTGGTCGTCTCCTCGGTGACGCCCTTGATCCCCGGCGCGACCTCGTGCCACAGGCGCGGGTTCTCCTGTTGGATCCGGGCGAGGAGCGCGAGCACGACCGCGAACTCCTCGGAGTCGGCCGTCGACGGGGCGGGCACCGCACCCGCGACCTCGTACTCGACGCCCTTGTGCACGAGCAGGGTCGCGTCGCCCCCGTCGTCGAGGATCATGTTGGGGCCGCCGCCGTCCGGCCACCGCAGGATCTGGGCCGCGCAGTCCCAGTACTCCTCGAGCGACTCGCCCTTCCAGGCGAAGACGGGAATGCCGGCGGGCGCGTCGGGCGTGCCGTCGCGGCCGACCGCGACGGCCGCGGCCGCGTGGTCCTGGGTGCTGAAGATGTTGCAGCTCGCCCAGCGCACCTGGGCGCCCAGCTCGACGAGCGTCTCGATGAGCACGGCCGTCTGGATCGTCATGTGCAGCGACCCTGCGATGCGGGCGCCCGCGAGCGGCTTGTCGGGTCCGTACTCGGCCCGGCACGCCATGAGCCCGGGCATCTCCACCTCGGCGAGCTCGATCTCCTTGCGGCCCCACGAGGCGAGGGAGAGGTCGGCCACCTTGAAGTCGGTGAACGTGCCCGTGCGGGATTCGGTCGTCGTCATGCTGGCTCCTCCAGTTCCGGGTGCCGCGACGCCGGACGCGGCCCGAGCCGCGTCCTCGACGCACGCACCGTGGTGATGGAGTCGGCCCAGATCACTGGATGACAGCCGAAGGACGGCCCGACCGGCAGCTCAGCTTAGCGTCGCCCGGAACGCGGTCCGACCTGCTTCCAGCGCCTACGGGCGAAGCGCAGCCTTGAGGGCCGCGATCGCGTCGATGGGACCGGGATCGACGTCGTTGTCGAGCGCGAGATAGCAGCTGGTCCAGTCGCCCACGTACATGAGGTCGAGCAGCTGGGCGAGGCGCCCCTCCCCTGCGGCGCGCACCTCGAGGATCTGGTGCATCGCCTCCTCGTGCATCGGACGCGTCGCGTCGAAACGCCGCGCCAGCCGTTGGTGCTCGAAGTCGTGCCGCAGCTCCACGAGACTGAACACCTGGCGGGTCACGTCGCCGTGCTGGCCCCACCCGCAGATCTCGTTGTGGTCGAGCTCGGGGTGCGCGTTCCAGAACGCGGGCGCCTTGGCGTTCTCGTTGACGTCCGCCTTCCACCGCATCGCGGCCACGGCGCCGAGCGCACCGCCACCGTGCACGAGCGGGATCGTGCGGTCGATGCGCCGCGCGAGCTCGCGCGCGACGTTGGCCGCGCCTTCGACCGTGGGTGCGCACTCGTCGCGGCGCTTCGCCAGCTGTGCCTGCGCGGTGACGAGCCAATCGTGCGCGTCGGGCAGGAGGCGCATGCGGAACAGCGTCACGAAGATCGGTGCGATCAGCGCGCCGAGCGCGGCGCGCGGCATGTAGCCGGGCGGGCACGGGACGTGGAGTCCGCCCGAGGCGGTTGCGAGGTCGGCGAGCTCGCCGCCGGCCGAGATCGCCACGAGGCGCGCTCCAGCCTCGACGGTGCCGCGCGCCATCGCGACGGTCTCCTCGGTGGAGCCCGAGTACGAGACCGCGAACGCGAGCGTCGCGGGACCGACGAAGCGCGGCGTGCGGATCTGCTTGAGCACCGTGACCGGCACCGGGAGCACGGCGTTGGCGGTGGCGGCGAGGACGTCGCCCGCGATGCCCGACCCGCCCATGCCGAGCACGACGATGTTGGTGAAGCCGTCCGCGCTCGGGAACCGGGCACGGTCGATCCCGCCCGCCGCCTCGTGCGCGGCACCGAGCTGCTCCGGGAGTCCCGCGACCGCGTCGAGGAAGCCGAGGCTGTCGGCCACCGGCTAGATGCGACGGCCAGAACGCGTGACTGGCTCACGAGCTGTTGGCGGGCGGAGCGGCGAGCTTGCGAGCGCGACCATGAACTCAGGCCTCGAAGGTTGGTGTGATGCCCTCCGACGCGGCCTTGGCGACGAGTCGCTCGTGCTCCGCGTCGTCGACGGTCTCGGCCTCGTCGATCAGCATGATCGGGATGTCGTCGCGCACCGCGTAGCGGCGCTTGAGCCGCGGGTTGTAGAGCGCCGCCTCGTCCTCGAAGTACAGCAGCGGACCCTTGTCCTCGGGACAGGCGAGGATGTCGAGCAGCTGGGGATCGAGTGCCATCGGGATGTGCGTCCTCTCGCGCGCCGGGCCCCGTCGGGTCGGGGCGCCCCAGGTAATCAGGCCTTGCGGATCAGCGCCAACACCTCGGCGGTGTGAGCGTCGACCGCGGCCTGGTCGGGCGCCTCGAGGTTGAGGCGCAGCAACGGCTCGGTGTTGCTGGGACGCAGGTTGAACCACCAGTCGCCGAGGTCCACGGTCAGACCGTCGAGGCGGTCCTGGTGCGCGCCCTCGTACGCGGCCGCGACCTTGTCGATGACGGCCGGAGGGTCCGCGACCTCGGTGTTGATCTCGCCCGACGCGGCGTAGCGCTCGAACGGCTTGCGCAGCTCCGAGAGCGGGACGTCGGCGCGGGACAGCTGCTCGAGCACCATGAGCGCGGCGATCGAGCCCGAGTCGGCGCGCCAGTTGTCGCGGAAGTAGTAGTGCGCCGAGTGCTCGCCGCCGAAGATCGCGCCGGTCTCGGCCATCACCTGCTTGATGAACGAGTGCCCGACGCGGGTCCGCACCGGCGTGCCGCCCATCTCGCGCACGAGCTCGGGCACGGCCTTCGACACGATCAGGTTGTGCACGACCGTCTCGCCCGGGTGTCGCTCGAGCAGCGCCTTGGCCACGATCGCGGTCGTCGTGGAGCCCGACACCGGTTGGCCTCGGTCGTCGACGAGGAACACGCGGTCCGCGTCGCCGTCGAACGCGAGACCGACGTCGGCGCGCCGGTCGAGCACCGCGCGCTGGAGGTCCTTGAGGTTCTCGGGCTGGATCGGGTCGGCCGGATGATTCGGGAACGTGCCGTCGAGCTCCGGGAACAGGATCGTGAGGTCGAACGGCAGGCCGTCGAACACGGCCGGGACGACGAGGCCACCCATGCCGTTCGCGGTGTCGGCCACGACGACCAGGGGCCGCAGCGACGCGACGTCGACGAACGAGCGGACGTGTTGCGCGAACTCCTGCAACAGGTCGATGCGCTCCACCCGCCCGGGCTCCTCGGCCCGCTCGAGCAGGCCGCCCTCGACCGCGCCCTTGATCTGGCCCAGGCCGGTGTCCTCGCCGATCGGCGCGGCGCCGGCGCGGCACAGCTTGATCCCGTTGTAGCGGGCGGGGTTGTGGCTGGCGGTGAACATCGCGGCCGGCGCGTCGAGGCGCCCCGAGGCGAAGTAGCACATGTCGGTCGACGCGAGGCCGAGCTCGGAGACGTCGGCCCCGGCCATCGATGCGCCCTCGACGAACGCCGCGCTCAGCGGCTCCGACGACGGTCGCATGTCATGACCGACGATGACGCGCGCTGCGCCGGTGAAGCGGACGAACGCGTTGCCGACCCGACGAGCGGTCTGCTCGTCGATCTGGTCGGGGTACACGCCTCGGATGTCGTAGGCCTTGAAGATGGCGTCGAGCTCGGAGGACACGGCGGTCTCCTGGGCTTGGGGCGGCGGTCATGCTAGCGCCGGCTCATGAGGCGAATCGTCGGGATCGCGCACTGCGTCCGGTTCGCCGGACGCGGTCGCGGGCCCGTCGTCGTCGGGGTCGGGACGGTTCCGGCGCGGCGGCAGCGGCGCCGGGCGCCACCGCCAGAGCGCGACCAGGCCGGCGAGCCCGATGGCGGTCACGACGATCCCCAGCCACTCCGCGCCGGTGCGGGTGTAGTGGAGCTTCACGTCGTGGCTGGTCGGCACCACCACCATGAGGTTCGGCGTGAGCCGCCACGGACCCTTCGCGCCGCTGGCCCGCCAGTTCGGGAAGTACGACGTCTTGACCACGACCGGCACGCCCGTGCGCGAGACGTGGAAGCTGATGTCGTTGTTGGTGCTGCGCGTCTTCGTGACCGTCACCTCGGGCAGCGGCGAGCCGGTCGGCGCGAGGTCGGCGAGCGCGGCGGGCGCGCGCTTCCACGACCCGGGCCCCGATGCGGCGAGGGGGCGCGCGAGGTTGCCGGTCTTGTCGAACCAGCCCGCGGCGAGGCACTCCCACGGGTCGAGGCGGACCTGGGTCACGCCCTGCTGCGGCGCGGTCCCGTAGCAGGTGGCGCTGGTGCCGCTCTTCATCCCGGTCGCGACGACCGGCGGGTAGCGCAGGCCCTCGACGAGCGGCGAGTTCCGCACCTCGTACACGTTCCAACCCTGCGGCGCCTGGTTGTCGAGGTCGGGCACGCGCGCGACGAGACGCAGCTCGGACGGATCGTTGTCGGCCGCCTGCTTCGCCTCGTTGGAGTAGGCCATGTAGTAGCGGACCCCGAGCGTGCGCAGGTACTGCACACCCTGTCGGAAGTCGGCCAGCGTCTTGTACTGGAGCCCGCGCACCGGGTTCGACGCGTTGCCGGTCCCGGAGAGCGCCGACACCGCGACGAAGTGGTACGGCGTGGTGGCCGACGACTCGAAGTACAGCCCCTCCATCGAGTCGATCCGGCCGTGCGTGAAGTACGGCAGGAGCTCGAGGGCGAGTGGGGTGCCGTACCGGTCGATCGCGCTGCCGCCCTCCCAGGTCGCGCGCCCGGGCGGCAGCTCGTTCATGGTGTGGATGAGCTCCTTGAACTCGGCCGACGCCTTGCCCGCGCGTCCGGTCGACTGCTCGTAGCCGCTGTAGTTCCACTGGGCCCAGAAGGGCAGGAACCCGCGGTTCATGTTCACGAGGACGAGGGTCACGACCGCGATGCATGCGACGAGGCCGAGCGCGAGCGCCCGCGACACGAGCCCTCGTCGTTCGACGACCTCTTCGCTCACCGGCGGTCGGGCCGGGAGAAGCTCCGACGCCTCGGGCGCGCGCTCGTGCTCGTCGGTGCCGTCCGTCTCGTCGGCGCCGACGGACACCATGGGGACGGACGCGGGCTGCGGATCGAACGCGACCGGATCGACGACGGTGAAGCGCGAGAACAGCGACGCGAGCACGAGCACGATCTCTGCGGCGCCGAAGCCCGCGAGCAGGAAGATGCCCAGGTACCAGAACGGCAGGAAGCGCAGGTTCCACGCCGCCGATTGCGGCCAATAGCAGAACACCAGCCCGAACACGAGCGTGAACGCGAGTGTGACGAGCGTCGCGCGTCTGACTTCGACGAAGCCGACGATGACGGCGATGAGCGCGAGCGCGAACTCCCACCAGAAATAGCGCGGGAACATGAACAGACCGAACTTCTCGATCTTCTCGTAGTTCATGTTCGTCGTGTAGCCGAACGTCGCGACGAGCGGGATCGTCCAGAACGCGGTGAGCGCGGCGGCGACCGCGCCGATCGCGAGCGTGATCTTGAGGTTCTTGAGCGGCCGGTATGCGAGCCAGACGAGCACCGCGCCCACGCCGGCGAAGATGCCGACGACGAGGTGGCTCAGCAGCGCAGCGGCGAGCAACACCGCGGGAAGTCCGAGCCCTCGTCTGCGTTGCAGCGCGCGGGCGAGGGCGGCCATCGCGAACAGCGCGAGCGCGAGCGCGATCGTGAACGAGAACTCGCCCGCAAGGTTGCTGGCGAGCGTGCCGCCCATGATGTGCTGGTCGAACGCGGCGGTCTTGCTGTCGGTGTGCTGACGCGGGTCGCCCTTGAAGAACAGCAGGACGACCGTCGCCAGCGAGCACAGCGGCGCGGCGATCCGTGGCGCGCGCAGGCAGCGCGCGAACGCGTACGCCGCGATCGGCAGCATGATCGGTCCCGCCGCGGTGACGAGCTTGAACGCGATGTTGTAGGGCAGCACCACGTCGAGCCCGACGATCGCGAGCGCCGGCAGCGGGAAGTAGTACTGACCGACGGGGAATCCCGCATACCAGTCGGGTGCCCAGCCCGCGACCCGCCAGTTCGGGAGGAGGTGGTCACGGAGATAGGCGGGCCACCAGACGTGGGCGCCCATGTCGCCGCCGTTGGTCGTGGTGTTGCGCAACAGCAGGTCCGGTCGCTGCTGGACGAACACGTAGATCGCGCAGGCAGCGACGATCGCGACGAGGACGCAGGTCTCGGCGATCGCGAGCGCCCGGGGCCAGGTGTCGGCCGGCGCGGCCGTGGGCGCGGGGACCGACGCGTCGTCGGTCGCGACTGAGCCCTGCACCCCGGTCGCCGCCACGGGCTCCTCGGGGCTCGACGGTTCGACGGCCACGCTCTCATCCTGCCAGCCGCGCTCCCCCGCACCCCGCGCGGGCAGCCCGCCCCGCTCCGACTCCGGGGCGGCGCAAGGGAGACATCGCGAACGTGCGGCCCGCTCTGGGGCCGCACGTTCAGGTCCTTCGTGATCGGCGTCGGCGACTCCCGGTCGCGAGATCGGGCCGGCCGGTCTTGTGGGCCGCCCTCCGCCACCGTGCGGTGGCGCCGGAAGCGTCGTTCGGCGTACCCGGGGGGACGAGCACACCGAGCCGTGTCAACGAGGGACGCGAGCCATGTCCAGCACCCGCTGGAGCGAGAGGTTGCCCTCCACGCCTTCCCAGCCCTGGGCCTCGCACTTGCCGCACCGGCGGAACACCACGTCGGCCTCGCCGATCCGCATCCGGATCTCGACCAGGCTCCCCTTCGCACACCGTGCGCATCGCATCGTCTCGCGCCTCCCGTCTGATTCCCGCACCGGAAGGTTCGGCGGGGAGCCCCGAGACGCTTGAGGATGATCCAGGGATGATTTCCGGCCCGATCCGGCAAACACGCTGGTCAGCCAGCCTGCTCGGACTCCGAGGAACCGGGCCGGACGACCCGCGCAGGCTTCCGCTGTCGGTGCCGCGGCGCTGGCCCCCGATCGCTCGCCCCGCTCCGAGTCCGGGGGCCGCAGATGGAAATCGTCAGAGCTTCGCCAGGACGCTCAGGACGGTGACGAGGTTGAAGCCGACGTGGAGCGCGATCGAGCGGGCGAGGCTGCCGGTGTGGACGGCCTGGTAGGCCGAGATCGCCCCGAGCGCGAAGAGCGCGGGCACCGCGACCAGGGTGCCGAGCGTCGGGTCGAGCAGCGGGTGCACGAGGGCGAACACGAGCGCCGAGACGAGGATCGCGGCCGTCGCCGGGATCCGCCGGAGCAGCGACCGCAGCAGGACGCCCCGGAACAGCAGCTCCTCGGTCACCGGCGCCAGCACCAGCACGCCGACGACGAACAGCGCCAGACCGACGCCGTTGGACGCCTTGAACGTGTCGACGACGTCCTGGCTGCGGTCGTTGTGGGGCAACAGCGAGGTGAGCGGCGAGAGCGCGGCGGAGGTCACGACCGCGATGACCGCACCCCAGATGATCCAGGTCGTCGCGCGCCAGTCCCACTCGAGCCCGAAGTCGCGCGTGAGCGACCCGCGCCCCTTGGCCCGGCTGATCCACAGGGCAACCAGGATCGACACCGCCGACTGCACGAAGAGCGCGACGACGACCTCCGCAACCTGGTCGCGGCGTGGCGCGTGCGCGGCGGGCGCGACCGGCACCGCGGCGAACGAGCCGACGAGCACGCCTGCGAGCCACGCGATCACGAAGTCCGGGAGGCCCCAACGAACGATCCGCCCCGTCGTGTCCTGCGTCACGGGGTGCGAGGGTACCGGCCGCGCGTCGTGCGACCCGGTCGTGACCCGGGTCAGCGGGGACGCCGGTCGACCAGGTTCCAGCCGTGCGGGACGCGCACGCGCCCCGCGTGGAGCTCGCAGAGGTCGTAGCGCGACGGGTCGCGGTCGGCGAGCTCGTCCACCCAGACCGAGCTCGTGCCGTAGTGGTAGGTCAGCGAGGACGTCGCCGACCGCGCGCAGTCGGGTCGTGCGCAGATGCGGCCGCCGGGGCGTGGCACGGGCATGGCGGGCGCAACGTATCGCCCGCCCCGTCCCGGCGCGAGGACCGGTTTCCGTACCAGGAGACGCAGCCGAGGCGTGGGCGGAGCCCGGGACGCCGGAGCGAAGTCGACCAGGAGATTCAGGAACAAGGCGCGGCGAGCGGTCGTTGTCCCGCTCAAGGGCCGTTCAACGGCCGCGAAGCACCTCGCGCAGGCGCGGACGCAGGCGTCCGGGCACCTCCTGCGCCCTAGCATGGGTGGCTACGGGAGCACCGTCGCACCCGAGGAGGCCGTGTCGCCCCCATGAGTCGCCGTCCGAACGATCCGACGCAACCGCGCCGCAACCAGCGGCCGCAGGGCAACGCGAACGCGCCGACGCCCTGGCCCCGCTGGATCCTCTGGATCGGGATCCTGCTCGTCGTCGCGGTGCTCGCGTTCAACAGCCTGGGCACGTCGAGCACCAGCCGGCTCAGCCTCAACTACACCGACTTCACCTCCGCTGCCGCCGCCGGGAAGATCAAGAGCGTCTCGGTGGACAAGTCGAGCGGTCACATCACGGGCACGTTCAAGACCGAGCAGGAGGGCAAGACCGAGTTCAGCACCGACGGGCCGCAGACCGGTCTGCCCGACAGTGTCGTCAACGACATCAAGTCCAACGACGGCACCGTCAAGTACGTACAGAAGAGCTCGAACATCCTGGGCACGATCCTCATCTACCTCCTCCCCGTCGTGCTCCTGATCGCCTTCTTCATTTGGATGCAGCGGAGGGCCCAGGGACAGATGGGCGCAATCATGAATATCGGCCGGAGTCGGGCGAAGGTCTACGCGACGGAGAAGCCCAAGACGACGTTCCAGGACGTCGCCGGGTACGGAGCGGTGAAGGAGGAGATCGCCGAGGTCGTCGACTTCCTCAAGAACCCGGGCAAGTTCCGCGAGATCGGCGCGCGCATCCCCAAGGGCGTGCTGCTCGTCGGTCCGCCCGGAACCGGCAAGACGCTCATCGCGCGCGCCGTCGCCGGTGAGGCCGGGGTGCCGTTCGTGTCGGTGACCGGCTCCGACTTCATGGAGATGTTCGTCGGTGTCGGCGCGGCACGCGTGCGCGACCTCTTCCAGACCGCGCGCAAGCAGTCCCCCGCGATCATCTTCGTCGACGAGATCGACTCCATCGGCCGCAAGCGCGGTGCCGGGCTCGGTGGCGGTCACGACGAGCGCGAGCAGACGCTCAACCAGATGCTCGCCGAGATGGACGGCTTCGAGGCGTCCGAGGGCATCGTCATGATGGCCGCGACGAACCGACCCGACGTGCTCGACCCAGCGCTGTTGCGCCCTGGTCGCTTCGACCGCCAGATCATGATCCCGCTCCCGACCCAGGACGAGCGGGTGGACATCCTCAAGGTCCACTTCCGCGACAAGCGGATCGCGCCCGACGTCGATGTCAGCGTGCTCGCGCGCGGGACGCCGGGCATGAGCGGCGCCGACCTCGCCAACCTCGTGAACGAGGCGGCGCTGTTCGCGGTGCGCCGCGGCCAGAAGGAGGTCTACGCGGAGGACTTCGAGGCCGCCCGTGACCGGGTCCTCATGGGCCTCAAGCGCGAGACGATGGCACTCACCGAAGAGGAGAAGGAGGTCGTCGCGTACCACGAGGGCGGCCACGCGACGCTCGCCTACGTCCTCGAGCACGCGGACCCGGTGCACAAGGTGACGATCCTCCCGACGGGCATGGCGCTCGGCGTGACCCAGCAGCTGCCCGTCGAGGAGCGTCACATCTACAAGAAGGAGTACATCACCGACTCGCTCGTCGTACGCCTCGGTGGGCGCATCGCCGAGGAGCTCGTGTACGGGCACCTCTCGACCGGCGCGCAGAACGACCTCGTCGGCTGCACCGAGCTCGCACGCAAGATGGTGCGCGAGTGGGGCATGTCCGACCGCATCGGGCCGATGGCGTGGGGTTCGCAGGGCGCGGTGTTCCTGGGCGAAGACCTCGTCCACACGCGCGACTACTCCGACGAGACCGCACGCGTCATCGATGAGGAGGTCGAGCGGATCCTCCGCGAGGAAGAGGAGCGGGCCCGCAAGGTGCTCGGCGAGCACCGCGCCGGCCTGGAGGCCGTGGCGCGCTCGCTGCTCGAGCGTGAGACGCTCGACGGCGCCGAGGTCGCTCGCCTCGTCGACACCGCGATGGGGCACAAGGCCGGTGGCCCGCGCGTGACGACGACGGCCGAGGGCGAGGAGATCGAGGTCCCGGCGACCGATGACGCGGCCCGCCTCGACGGCTCGAACGGGGACAGCGCCGCCCCCGCCCGCACCCCCTCGGCCGGCGGCGAATAGGAGCGCACGGCGTCGGCGCGCGGGCCGAGACGCGTCGACCTGCGATCGCGCCGTCGGTCAGGCGCCGCCCTGACGACCGCGAGGCTCGCTCCCCTCCGACGTCGTCGGCGGCGCGATGGGCATCGCAGTCCAGAGGTCGGCCGCGCTCACGGGACCGACCCAGCCGTTGCGCACGACGCCGTCGGCGTCGGCGACCACGGTTGTGGGGACGCCCGCGATCTCGTAGCGCGTGTGCAGCTCGGGCTGCGCGCCGAACTCGACCTCGCACACCGCGACCCGGTCCGACTCGAGCACGCGCAGCTTCGGTGCCATCGCCGCGCAGCTGTCACACGTCGCCGACGAGAACAGCACCACGAGCCACGGCGCGTCGGGCCGGGTGAAGTCGGCGCGGTCGAGCTGTCGCGGCACCGGGTACGCGTCGCGGGTCGGCGGGCCCGGGCGGCGTCGGTTGAGCTGCCACGCGACGCCACCCGCTGCGAGCAGCAGCACCAGCGCGATCACGACCCGGACGGCCATCGCCCCGAGGGTACCGGCCGGCGCGAGCTCAGCCCGCGTCGGGGACGTCGGGCACGCCGAGCGCAGCGGTGATCGCCGGCGCGGCGAGGTTCACGCGCTCGGCGACCACGTCCGTGCCGGCCGTGACCACGAGCGCGGCGCCCGTCGGCACCCGGGCGGCGCGCAGGTCGAAGCTCGTGCGCGCGCCGGGCGCCACCGTGCGTGCCGTCGCCACCGGCGTCACGGTCCCGCCGCGGACGGCGTCGAGACGCACGGAGCCGGCGCGCGACGACGGGTTCGCGACGATGATCGAGTCGGCCGACACATCGGTCACGCGCCCGAACGCGAACCACCAGCGCCGCGCACCGAGCGCGCTCGGCATCACGGTCGTCGCGCCGCCGCCACCGCTGGTGAGCTGGCCGGCGACGATCGGGTTGTCGGCGTGGAGCCGCACCCAGAACGAGATGTTCGCCGGCACGCGTGCCAGCAGGTCGACGTTCGTCACCGAGTGATCCGGTACGGCGACGGTTTGCGGGCTGAGGTTCGCGGCACCGTCGAGCACGACCTCGACGGTGACCGACGCCGTCGCGTCGCTCGGGTTCATCAACGTCATCGTGTCGGGGCCGCGCACGAACGAGCCCGCGGGCAGGAACCAGTCGGTCGCGGTCGTCGGCGAACCGAGCGCGAGCGTCAACCCGGAGCGTCCGGCGGTGCCGTCGAACGCGAGCGACTGCTCGGCGACGACTCGGCCGACGCGCGCCTGCACCATCGTGGCGACGATCGTCCGGCGCCGGACCTCGTCGTGCACCGGCACCGTGACCCGTGAACGACGTGGGACCACCAAGCCCTGGAGGTCCTCGGGCGAGAGCGGGCCGCCGTCGGTGAGGAACGTGACGTCGACGATCGCGTCGTCACCGAAGGGGTCGAAGAGCGCGAGCGTCTGCAGCGCGCCCTTCGCCGTCGTGCCCGCCGGCAGGTACCAGCCGGGCGAGGCATGACGCGCGCACGGTCCCGCCGCGAGCTGCGCGCCGTTTCGGATCTCGTGCTCGACGATCGCCGGCGACCCGATCGTCTCGACCACCACGCCCGGGTTCGGCGTGGCGACGACGTCACCGACCCGCAGGCGGGCCTGGCCGCGCGCGGCGACGTCGAGGCGCCGGCGCACGGGCGCCGTTGCTGCGCCCGTCGCGGTGGCCGTCGTCACCTCGACGTCCGCGCGAAGCGGCCTGTCACCGACGTTCGCGACGACAAGGGTCTCGTCGGCGGTGCCGCCCCGGTTCGCGGTCCCCGCGACGCAGTACCACGCGCTCGAGCGCGCGTCGGACGGCGGCATGGTCGCCGCGGCGAGGGCGGGCGCGCGCGCCGGGGCGGGCGACGAGCCGCTCCCGGCAAACGCGAACGCCGCGGCGATGATCAGCACGAGCGCGACGAACGCGAGCAGGGGCCGGCGCCGGACGGGCCGCGTGGTTGCCGTCGCGGTGCTCGGGTCAGCAGGGGTGCTCACGTCAGTGCCGGCTCCGGCGTCGGCTCCGATCGGTCGTCATCCGCGGGCGGCCGGGCGCCGCGCCTCGCGCGACGCGGTCGCAGCATCCAGACCGCGACCACGAGCGCGATCCAGAGCAAGGCCTGCACCACGAGCTCGAGGTCGCGTGTCGTCTGACCCGTGTAGTGGACGTCGACCGGACCCGCGCGTGTGGCCGTCCACCCGTTGGCCCAGCCGAACGTCTCGACATGCGGGAGCGCGCGGCCGTTCTGCGACGCGTGCCAGCGCGAATCGTACGACTGCGACCAGAGCACCGCACCGGGCGCGGCGCGGGTGTTCGCGTCGAGTGGCCGCACGCCGCGCAGCTCGGTCGTCAACCCCGCGGCGACCGGGTCGGACGATCGCAGGCTGCGCGCGGTGACGCCGGGCGCGGACGCGCGCACCGGGATCCACGCGTCGTTCGAGTAGAGGTCGTAGGTGCCGTCGGTGCGGAGCCTGGTGAGGTCGAGTTGCGCGTCGAGCGCGTCCGCGACCCGCGGCGGCGCCGGCATCGACGTGTCGCCCGGGGCGCGGCCGTCGACCACGGCGACGTAGCGCACACCCATCGGGCCGAGGAGATGACCGAGCCGGTTGGTGCGATCGCTCGCGGCGGTGTCGAGCGCGTCGCCGACGATGCGACCCGAGCGCGGGCGCGGCGGCCACAGGTCGCGGGCGTCGGCGGTGCCGTCCTCCAGCAGGGAGTAGCCGACACCGTCCTGCACGATGGGATGACCGGGTAGCGACCGCGGGTCACCGACGATCAGGAGGCGGAAGCCACCCGCGGACTGCGACGACGTCCAGGAGAGCGTGTCGACCCAGTCGTTGGTACCGGCGTGCCACGACCCGTCGAGCGAGTCGGCGAGGAACCCGAGCACGGGCAGCGCGAGCGCGATCGCGGCGATGACGCTCGCGAGCTGACGCCATCCGAAGTGGAACGTGCGCAGGTCGTACGAGAACGCGCTCACACCGAGACCCACCGCGAGCGAGATCCCGACCGCGGCGATCACGAGGACGCCCTCGGGTGCGGGGACCCGCGAGCCCGATGCGAACCGCGCCGGGAGCCAGACCGCCGCGAAGCCGAGGAGGGCGAGCATCCACGCGCGCGCGGCCCACGCGAGCCGCTCGTCGGTGGTGACCACGAGCGCGAGCGCGGCGGCTGCTAGCAGCCCCCATCCGACGACACCCGCGCCCGCGGGCCCGGTCCGGAACTCGAGCACGTCGGCGAGGCCGAGGGCGGGGCGGAACACCGCACCCCAGGCGATCGCGTCCCCCGACGTCAGCTGCGACACCGACCACGGCAGCAGCAGCACGAGCGCGACGACCGTTGCGAGGACTGCGTATCCGAGCGCGCGCGCAGCCAGGCGCAGACCGCCGACGAACGGCGCCGCAAGAAGGAACGCGAACGCGACGAGGATCAGGAACGCGAGCGCGGGCGGGTAGAACGCGCCGACGACGGCGACGAGCACTGCGAGCCCGAGCACGACACGCGCGACCGCTATGCGGTCGCGTCGCGGTTCGGTGAGGCCGATGAGCACCGACACCGCGAACGGTGCGATCGCGAAGAGCACAAGCGGACCGAGACGACCGTCACCGAGCGCGTTGCGCACGACCGGGTTGACCCCGTACGCGACCGCGGCCGCGAACCTCGCCACCGGCCAGCGCGTGAAGCGACGGGTGAGCCGGGCCGCGCCCAGCGCGCCGACCGGGAGCGCGAGCACGACGACCAGCGTCCGCGCCAGGCCCGTCGCGCCGAGCAGCACCGTCCCGGACGCCGCCATCGCGGCGAGCGCGGGCGGCGCCGGGGCGCCGGAGCCGAGGTCGACCGAACGCCAGCCCGACCCGTACGCGCGGAGGAGGTCGCCCACGCCGGGCCACACGAGGAACGATCCGATGCCGGGGATCCGGTGGCTGATGAAGTCGCGCGAGCCGAGGAGGACGAAGAACAGGAACACGAGCACGCCGATGCTGATCGGCTGGCGCATGCTCGAGCGCGCGGCCCCCACGACCGAGCGGCTCGTCTCCCCCAGGTTGCGCAACGCCTCGTCCGTGTGCAGCCGGCCGGTGAGGATCCGTTGCAGCTGCTCGCCGCCGTGCACCTGCAATGGCCGGAGGTCGGAGTCGGGCACCGTTCGCGACGCCTGCACCGCGCGCCGCGCCTGCAGCACGCTGCCGAGATGACGGAAGTTCCACAGCCATGCCCCGACCACCGCGCGCGCCTGCGCCGGACGGCCCCTGATCAGGTACGCCAACGCCTCGACCAGCGCGAGCAGCACGCCCACGGGCACGAGCCACGCGAGCGTGAGCGGCGAGTACGACTTGAGCACGCTCCGGATGCGGTGACGCGCGCGCAGTCCCACGTCCTCGGGCTCGTCCGCGTCACCGCCACCCGAGCGCCGGTGACGAACACGCGCGTCGGGCGCCACCATGACGCGCGCGCCCACCAACAGCGCGCGCCAGCACAGGTCGAGGTCCTCACCGACAGGCCACGTCTCGGGATCGAACCCACCGAGCTCGTGGAACAGGTCGGTGCGCACGAGCATCGCCGCGCTCGACACGACGAAGACGTCGCGCACGGTGTCGTGCTGCTCCTGGTCGAGCTCGCCGGGCTCGATGCCGGAGAAGGGGATGCCGAAGCGGTCGACCGTCAATCCGACCTCGAGGAGGACCTCGGGGTCGTCGGCCGCGACCATCTTCGGACCGACGATGCCCGCGTTCGAGCGGTAGGCCTCCTCCACCATCACCCGGATCGCGCCCGCTTCGACGACCACGTCGTCGTGGCACAGCAGGAGGAAGGTCGCGCCCTCGACGGCGGCGAGGGCCTCGTTCGCGGCGGCCGCGAACCCGACGTTCTCGGGCAGGCGTCGCACGAACGCGTGGGGGGCGACGGCCGCGACCCGCGGCGTGGGGTCCTCGGTCGAGCCCGCGTCGAGCACGAAGAGGGCCAGGCTCGGGTAGTCGGATGCGGTCAGGCTGGCGAGGGCGTCCTCGAGCCACGGCCCGGCATCGTGGGTCACCACGACGGCGACCACCGGCGGTGGCACGTGTACGGGCTCGTCGCGCCCTGCGGGCGCGAGGATCGTCGGCCCGTCGGCAGGGGGCTGGCTGTCCGACATCGGCGTCGGGCGAGCATACAAGCGGGGTGCTCGTGACGACTGTCACGAGTGCTTGCAACTGTTTAACGCGAGGAATACACTCGCAAGCAGAAGGCGCCCACGATCCCCTCGGGCGCACCCCGGACGCACTGCTCAGGGAGGTCCCATGGACATCCGCAAGTCGATCCAGGACGCCGCGTACGTCACCGTAGGCTTCGGCGTCATCACGTTCCAGCAGGCGCAGGTCCGCCGGCGTGAGGCCACGGCGAAGCTCGAGAGCCGCACCCGGGACGCCCGGACGTACGTCGGCACCCGCGCCCGCGACGCGTACGACCGCGCCACCGGTGTGCGCACCGAGGTGCGCCAGCTCGTCGAGCCGGTCGTCGGCGAGGTGCGCCAGCGCTTCGAGCCCGTGGTCGGCCAGGTCAAGACCCGGGTCGAGCCGCTGGTCGGCCAGGTCCAGGGCCAGTTGCAGGCGGTGCCCGACCGCCTCGCCACCGTCGCGCAGCAGGGCGCGGCCCGCTTCAACGGGGCGCCCTCGACCAACTGATCGGCGCCGTCTCGCCGATTGATCGCGCCGTTCCGTCCCCCCGGGACCAGCGCGAGAACCGACGCCCGGCATCCGCCGGGCGTCGGTTCGCGTCCGGTGACGGTCGCGGCGAGGTCACGTCGCCGAGCGCGAGCGCGTACGCTCCGGACATGCTCGCGGCACTCGCCGGCGGCGTCGGTGCGGCCCGTTTCCTCCGCGGTCTCGTGCGCGTGGTTCCCGCGGACGACGTCGTCGCGATCGTCAACACCGCCGACGACGACACGTTCCACGGCCTCCACGTGAGCCCCGACCTCGACAGCGTCACGTACACGCTCGCCGGCGCCGAGCACCCGGAGCAGGGCTGGGGTCTCGCGGGTGAGACGTTCGCATGCATCGACGCGCTCGAGCGCTACGGCGCGTCCACCTGGTTCCGGCTGGGCGACCGCGACCTCGCGACCCACCTCTTCCGCACCGAGCTCCTCCGCTCGGGCGCGACGCTGAGCGAGGCGACCGCGGCCATCACGCGCGCGTGGGGCGTGCAGACGCGGCTGGTCCCGATGAGCGACGACCCGGTCTCCACACGGATCACCGTGCGCACCGCGGACGGGGGCACGACCGAGCTGCGGATGCAGGAGTGGTTCGTGCGCGACCGGGCCGAGCCCCCGGTCGTCGCGGTCCGCTTCGACGGCGCGGAGGCCGCACGCCCCGGACCGGGCGTCCTCGACGCCCTCGAGACCGCGGAGACGGTGCTCGTCTGCCCGTCGAACCCCGTCATCTCGATCGGTCCCATCCTCGCGGTCCCCGGCGTGCGCGACGTGTTGCGCCGCCGCCGCGACCGCGTCGTCGGAGTGAGCCCGATCATCGCCGGCGCGCCGGTGAAGGGTCCGGCCGACCGCCTCATGCAGCCCCTCGGTGTCGAGGTGTCGTGCGTCGGGGTCGCCCGGTCGTACGCGGACGTCTGCGGCACCCTCGTGATCGACGCGGGCGACGCGTCACGGGCGCCCGAGGTCGAGGCACTCGGGGTGCGCGCGGTCGTGGCCGACACCCTCATGACCGACGCGCGTGTCGCCGCCGCGCTCGCGCGGCACACGCTCGACGCCGTCGCCTGACACGACTGTGACGCCACTGACGCTCATCCCCGTCGAGGGGATCCCCGAGGTGCGCCCGGGCGACGCCCTCGCGACGCTGATCGCGGACGCTGCGCAAGCCCAGGACACGCCGCTCTGCGACGGCGACTGCGTGGTCGTCACCCAGAAGGTCGTCTCCAAAGCCGAGGACCGACTCGTCCCCCTCGACGCCGACGACCTCGCCGCACGCAGGGAGCTGGTGGAGTCGGAGTCGGTGCGCATCCTGCGCCGACGCGGCGACCTCCTCATCAGCGAGACCCGTCACGGTTTCGTGTGCGCGAACGCGGGCGTCGACCTCTCCAACGTCGACGACGGCTGGGCCGCGCTCCTCCCCCTCGACGCCGACCGCTCCGCCCGTCGCATCCGCGACGCGATCAAGGGCACCGCCCGCGTCGACGTGGCGGTGATCGTGTCGGACACGTTCGGGCGAGCGTGGCGCATGGGGCTCACCGACGTCGCCATCGGGGTCGCGGGGATCGCCGCGGTCGTGGATCTGCGCGGTCAGCGCGACGCGAACGGTCGCGAGCTCAAGGTCACCGAGATCGCCGTCGCCGACGAGGTCGCCTCCGCGGCCGAGCTCGTCATGGGCAAGGCGACCGGTGTCGCCGCCGCGATCGTGCGCGGCCTCGACCCGACGTGGTTCCGCGACGGCTCCGTCCGCGAGCTCGTGCGTCCGCCGGCGGACGACTTGTTCCGGTGAGGGTTGCCAGAACCCTGCGTTGACACGTGCAGCAGCTATCACTTCTTGCGCCGCCCCGGAGTCGGAGCGGGCGAGCGGGATCGGTGGCCAGCGGCGCCCTACCAACAGAGGCTCGCATCGGGTGACGCGGCTCGGCCCTACGAGCAATCGCGAGCGCGGAACCACGCGGCGATGTCGGGCATGCGGGGCTCGAAGGGGCCGGGTGCCGAGACGTTCAGCATCCCGGCCCGCTCATCGGTGCGGTTCTCGAAGTCGTGGGTGACGCCACCGGGGATCAGGACGAACGATCCTCGGGGCGCCTCGACCCACGTGTCGTCGACGAGCACGCTCATGGTGCCCTCGAGCACGATGAACACGTCGTCCTCGGGATGGGAGTGCGGGCCCGGGCCGCTCGTCCTCGGCTCCAGCCACCACTCCGAGATGGAGTAGCGCGCCGCGGTCTCGTCGCCGTCGGCCTTGAACACCGCGTCGAGGCGGCCCATGGCGTAGCGCCGGCCTTCACCCGGCGCCAGCACGATGGGTCGCCGTTGCGTGGCGCGCGTCGCCGTCATGCGTGCACCTCCCGCACTCCGTCCTGTCTCGGCGCGGACGACGTTAGGGAACGGTCGCCACGTCGTCTTGAAGAAATGGGAGAAGGTCCCTCTAGCGCTTGGGGAGGGTCCGGAAGTAGTCGAGCGTGCGGCTGATGCCGTCGTCGAGCGTCGTCCAGGGCTTCCAACCGAGGTGGATGCCGGCGCGCGTGGGATCGAGCGCCGAGCGCTGGAGCTCGCCCGGACGCGCGGGCGAGTAGTGCGCGCCCTCGCGGTAGCCGGTCAGGCGCGCCATCGCGTCGTAGAGCTGCTGCACGCTCGTCTCGACACCGGTGCCGATGTTGAGGATGAGGCCCCCACCCTTGTCGGCCGCGCGCACGAACGCGTCGACCACGTCGTCGACGAAGACGAAGTCGCGCGTCTGGGCGCCGTCGCCGAAGACCGTCGGGCGCTCCTTCTCGAGCAGCTTGCCCGCGAAGATCGAGACCACACCGGCCTCACCGTGCGGGTCTTGGCGCGGGCCGTACACGTTCGCGAGCGCGCACACCGTGTACTCGAGCCCGTGGATCTCGCGGTAGTAGAAGAGGTAGTCGCCCGCGGCCTTCTTCGACACGCCGTAGGGCGACTCCGGGCGCTGCGGGTGACCCTCCTTGACCGGGATCTCCTCCGGGGATCCGTAGAGCGTCCCGCCCGAGCCCGCGAAGACGACCTTGCGCGACTTGGCCGCGAGCGCGCCCTGGAACACGTTGAGCGACCCGATGACGTTGACCTCGGCGTCGAACGCCGGCTTCTGCACCGAGACGCGAACGTCGGCCTGGGCCGCGAGATGGAACACGACCTCGGGCTTGCGCATCTCCATGAGCTCGGTGATCGCGGGCGACCGGATGTCGAGGCGGTGGAAGGAGAACCGGCGACCGCGGTCGGCCCGCGCGTCGGCGAGGTTGGCGAGATTGCCGTGCGAGAGGTCGTCGACGACGTCGACCTCGTGACCCTCGGCCAGCAGCCGGTCGACCAGCGTCGAGCCGATGAACCCGGCCCCTCCGGTGACGAGCGTCCTCATCGTCTCCCTCTTCCGGACGTCACGGAAGGGAGAAGACTAGTGGTCGCCCGCTGACCGGCACGCCCGAACGCGCCGCAAGCGTCAGGAGTTGTACTCCAGCCGGGCGTCGGGCGCGATCACGGCGTCGACGGCCTTGTCGTCGGCCTCGACCCGTGCGCCGGCCAGCACGACCGCCCGCAGCACCCGGGCCCCGGGCTCGACGACCGCCCCGGGACCGACGACCGACTCCGACACGTCCGCCCCCGCACCGATCCGGGCACCCTGACCGAGCAGCACCGGGCCGCGCACGCGGGCGTCGGGGTCCAGCTCCACCCGGCCCTGCACCCACACACCCGGCGAGGACTCCGTCGCGCCGGGGGCGGGCGGGAAGCCGAGGCGACCGGCGAGGACGTCGGCGTGGGCCTCTGCGTACTTGCGGGGCGTCCCGATGTCGATCCAGTACGCGTCGCTGTGCTGCGCGAAGAGCTTGCGCGGCGTGTCGAGCATCTTCGGGAACGTCTCACGCTCGATCGACACCGTGAGGCGCGGTGGGATGCGCGCCAGCACGGCCGGCTCGAGCACGTAGGTGCCCGCGTTGATCCAGTTCGTCGGCGCCTTACCCGGCGGCGGTTTCTCGACGAACGCCTTCACTGCGCCGTCGTCGCGCGTCGGGACGACACCGAACGCGGACGGGTCCTCGACCTGGGTGAGCGCGATCGTCGCCTGCGCGCCGCGATCGTCGTGGAAGCGGACGAGCCCGGTGAGGTCGAGGTCGGTCAGCACGTCGCCGTTGCAGACGACGACGCGCTCGTCGATGCCGTCGGCCGCGAAGCGGATCCCGCCCGCGGTGCCGAGGGGCTCGCGCTCGATGACCCAGCGGATGTCCATGTCACCGAAGCGATGGCTGGCGAAGTGGGCCTCGAACGCCTCGGGCAGGTACCCGAGCGACAGCACGACCTCGTCGACGCCGTGACGGCCGAGCCACGTCAGCTGACGCTCGAGGAACGGCACGTTCGCGATCGGCAGGAGCGGCTTGGGCGTGTGGTACGTGAGGGGCCTGAGGCGCGTCCCCTCTCCGCCGACGAGGACGATCGCTTTCACGGTTTCGCGGTGGTCGGGGTCGTCGCCGCAGGCGTGCTGGTGCCCGTCGCGCCTGCCGCCGGCGTCGAGCCCGCGGGCGTGGAGGGCGTGGGCGTGGCGGGCGCGTTCGTCGGGACCTGCGACGGGCTCTCGATGTTGTTCGCGTTCGGCAGGTTCGACGTGGACGGCGGGTCGCCGAGCGACGCGGCGTTCTTGCCCGCCGGGAGGAAGGCCAGGACGATCCGGTCGTTGTTGTGCATGTTGTAGTCGGCGAGGTTGCCGCTCTGCTCCTTACCGTTGAGCGCCCACGTCAGCGTGCCCTTGCCGCCGGGCGAACCGTTCGAGGCCGGGCACGTGTCGCCGTTGCTCTTCGAGACGCCCTTGTCGTACTTGAAGCTCGTCTCCGAGAGGCTCCAGCCGTTGTACTTGAAGTACCGCCCGACGGTGGCGCTCTTGCCCGCGTCGTCGGAGCTCTGGGGCTCCATGTGGATCAGACCATCGCCGTGGGTGTGGATGCCGGCGTAGACGTCGGTGCCGTGGCGCACGAGGGTGCCGGAGGAGTCGCGGGGCGTCTCGGGCGGGTTGGGCAGCCACTGGTCGCACACGTAGAGGCCGAACGCGGTGTGCCAGTGGTCGCCGATCGCGAGACCGGCGCCCCCGCCACCGCTGCTCCCCGACTCGGAGATGACGATCCCGACGATCCCGAGGACCACGATGATGCCGAGGGCCAGACTCCAGACTGCGCTGCCGGACCGTCGGGGGGCCCGTCGGGCCCGGGCGCGCGCCTTGCCCCGGTTGTACTTGCCTTTGGAACCTGCCTTGGCCATAACCGGGGTCAGGCTAGTCGCGGGTGCGGCAACGGCTCGCGCGGCGCGCGCACGTCTCGCGGGCCGCGAGCGCCGCGGCGCGCGCGGTCAGGAGGGCGGCGGCCGGGCCGAGCAGGAGCCGGCGCGGACCCTCCCAGCGCTTCCCGGCGAAGCGCAGCGCGGACCGGTGATGGGCCACGATCGACCGGTACGGATTGCGGGCCCGGCTCACGCCCTCGACGTGCGTGACCTGCCCACCCGGCTCGTAGGCCACACGCCAGCCGGCCCGGCGCAGGCGCCAGCACAGGTCGACGTCTTCCATGAACAGGAAGAAGCGCTCGTCCCAGCCGCCGATGTCGTCGAGCGCAGCGCGGCGCAACCAGATCGCCGCGCCCGACACCCACTCGGCGTCGCGGGGCCGGGTCGGGTCGGCGTCGAGCTGACGGTACCGGCGGGTGAACCGGTTTTCGGGCCGGAACGGACCGAGCACGGCGTGCCCGAGCGCGTCGGGCAGGGCGGGCACCTCGCGCACCGACGGGTACGTCGCGCCCTGCTCGTCACGGATGTGCGGTCCGAGCGCGCCCAGGTCGGGCTCCGCCGCGAACCGGCGCAGCATCGCGACGCCGGTCCCGGGATCGATCAGCGTGTCGGGGTTCAGCACCGCGACGACCCCGGCACGCGTCGCCGCGGTGCCGAGGTTCGCGGCGCGCGCGTACCCGAGGTTCGCACCCGGGTCGACCACGGTGACGTCGGGACACACGCTTCGGAGCTCTGCGACCGAACCGTCCTCCGACCCGTTGTCGACGACGACGACCTCGGGTGCGGCGCCCGCACCGGCGTCGGCCAGCAGGGAGCGCACGCAGCGGGTGAGCAACGGGCCCGCGTTGAAGTTGACGACCACGGCGGCGTAGGGCGCGGTCGCCGCGGCCGTCGACGACTCGCCGACGGTCAACGTCCGAAGCGGCACTTGACCAGTGTCCAGAAGGCCGTCGCGTTGTCGCGCCAGGTGATCTTGCGCCCTTCGTGGCGCGCCCGGCCCGTGTAGCTGACCGGCACCTCGTAGATGCGCTCCCCCGCGCGCAGCACGCGCGCGGTGACCTCGGGCTCGAAGTCGAACCCGTCGGCCGTGAGGTGGAGACGAGCGAGCAGCGCGCGGTCGAACAGCTTGTAGCCCGTCTCCACGTCGGAGAGCGTCGTGTTGTAGAGCACGTTCGCCGCGCCGACGAGGATCCGGTTGCCGGCCCACACCGACAACGGCATCGCCCGCCGCTCGCCACGGAACCGGGTGCCGTACACGACGGCGGCCCGGCCCTTCTGCAGCGGCGCGAGGAGCTTCGGCCACTCGTCGGGGTCGTACTCGAGGTCGGCGTCCTGCACGAGGATCATGTCCCCGGTCGCGTTGGCGAGCCCGGTGCGGATCGCGGCGCCCTTCCCGCGGTTGCGGTCGTGCTTCACGATCCGCACCGTGCTGTCGGCGAGCTGGGGCAGGAGCGCGCGGGTGCCGTCATCACTGCCGTCGTCGACGAGCACGATCTCGAGGTCGACGTCGAGGTCGACGTTGCGCATGCGTCGCACGATCTCCCCGACGGTGTTGCGCTCGTTGTAGATCGGGACGATCACCGAGAGCTTGCGGTACGGCGCGACGGCGCCGAACGCGCGTGGTGGACGCGGGGCGGGCTCAGGTCCGGGCATCGTCGCGCTCCCGCCGGTACCACTCGAGCGTGCGCTCGATGCCCTCCCGCAACGGGATCTCGGGCTCCCAGCCCAGCATCTCGCGCGCGCGGTTGATGTCCGGACGGCGACGCGCGGGGTCGTCGGCCGGGAGCTCCTCGAACACGATCTCCGACGACGAGCCGGTCACCTCGAGCACGGTCCGGGCCAGCTCGAGCACCGTGAACTCGTCGGGGTTCCCGATGTTCACCGGCCCCACCTCGCCCGATTCCAGCAGGGCCAGGATCCCGCGCACCTCGTCGTCGACGTAGCAGAACGACCGGGTCTGACCGCCGTCGCCGTAGACGGTCAACGGCTCGCCGTCCATCGCCTGCACCAGGAAGTTGGACACCACCCGACCGTCGCCCGGACGCAGGCGGGGGCCGTACGTGTTGAAGATGCGTACCACGCCGATGTTCATGTCGTAGGTGCGGTGGAACGCGAACGTGAGCGCCTCCGCGAAGCGCTTCGACTCGTCGTAGACACTGCGCGGCCCGATCGGGTTGACGTTGCCCCAGTAGCTCTCCCGCTGTGGGTGCACGAGCGGGTCGCCGTACACCTCGCTCGTGGACGCGAGGATGAAGCGCGCCGCGTGGGCCTTCGCCAGCTCCAGTGCGTTGCGCGTGCCGTTCGAGCCGACGTCGAGCGTCGCGATCGGATGACGCAGGTAGTCCGGCGGGCTCGCGGGGCTGGCGAAGTGCAGCACCGCGTCGACCGGGCCCTCCACCGGCAGGCCCGCCGACACGTCGTGTTGGACGAACTCCAACCGTCCCGTCTCGACCAGCTCCGCGATGTTTGAGCGGCGGCCGGTGATGAGGTTGTCGACCGCGACGACGTCCCAGCCGCGCGCGACCAGCTGGCGGCACAGGTGCGAGCCGATGAAGCCGGCACCGCCGGTGACGACCGCCCGGGCCATCAGCGACCCACGCCGTGGTACACGAAGCCGCGCCGGCGCAGCGCGACCGGGTCGAGCAGGTTGCGGGCGTCGAGCAGCGCGGGCGCGGCCATCGCGTCGCGCACCCGGTCGAAGTCGAGCCAGCGGAACTCGTCCCACTCGGTGAGGAGCGCGAGCACGCGCGCGTCGCGACACGCGTCGTACGCATCCGTCACGACCTCGAGTCCGGGGAGCTGCTCGCGGGCGCGCTCCCCCGCGGCCGGGTCGTACGCGCGCACACGGGCGCCCTGCTCGAGGAGCCGCCGGCTGATCGCGAGGGCGGGCGAGTCGCGGAGGTCGTCGGTGTCGGCCTTGAACGTGAGACCCCACACGCCGACGGGCAC
>DATBEZ010000098.1:0-3081 GCA_036558745.1 Acidimicrobiia bacterium | reverse complement strand
TGCGCCGTCGTCGTGCGCGGCGATCGTGCGCATCGTGTCCTGCGCGGTGTCGGCCTCGATCTGCACGGCGCGGCCGCCCTCGAAGCGCATCCGCAGGCCGTTGACGACCGTCCCGTCGGCGAGCACGAGCGGCTTGCTGGCGGCGACATGGCCGTCGGCGCGCTCGGGGTCGGGCGTCGTGAAGACCTCCTCGGTCGGGAGGTTGGGCATGTGCACGATCCCGTCGACGGTCTCGAAGCGTGCGGCCTGCCAGTGCGCGCCGGGGAGGAGGCCGATCGTGAGGTCGGTCCCCGGGCCGTCGAAGTGCAGCGCGTCGAACTCGCGCTCGCTGAGCCGGCGCGCGGCGGTCTCGAGCGCGTCGGCGCGGGCGCGCCAGGCGCCGATCGGGTCGTCCGTGTCGAGCCGCAGCACGTGGACGACGTGATCCTCGAGCCGGCGCAGCGCCTCCTCCACGGGCTCGTCCGGGAAGACGAGCCTGGCCCAGGCGGGCGTCGGGCACGGGATGATCGACCAGTTGGTCGTGCGGTCGTTGACGACCTTGCCCGACTCCTTGACCGCCGGGAGCCGGTCCTTGCCCGCGCGGACGGGGTCGAGGTCGGAGAGCACCCCGGGCGCGGAGGTGCCGGACAGCGCGATCCGCGCCGCCCGCACGTCACCGAGCGCGAGCACGCGGTCGCCGTACCAGTCGGGCACGAAGTCGAGCGTCTCGTCGCGCGCGTGCGCGATGCGCGCGCGCTTGACCCAGGGGTCGAACCACTGCACGTCTACGAACTTCGCGCCGCGGCGGTAGGCGTTCTCCGCGATCGCGCGCACGAGCCCCTCCTTGCCGGGCTCGCACGTCACCGCCACGATCTGATCCTCCTGAACATTGGCGCCGAAGCCGACGACGAGGTCGGCCAGGCGCTCCAAGTACCCGTCGTCCATGCCGCGAGGCTAGCGACCACCCGCAATGCAGCGCATCGACACGTACGGGCACTGACCCGCGGGCGGCGTGTAATCGCGCACCTCGCTCATGGGGATGATCGGCAGCATCAGGCGTGACGGCGTGTCCGGCCCGAAGTGCAGCGTGTCGACGCCCGGGAGCGTCTTCTCGACGTACATGTAGTCGTTGTCGTCGAGCGGCGGCGCGTGCAGCTTGACCACGAGTTCGTGGCCCGGCAGGAACACGTGGCCGACCGGGAAGATGTCGATCAGGTAGTCCACGGTCTGCCCCGGGACGACGAGCTCGCGCTCGGTGTGCGGGCGATACGGGCGGTAGATGCGCCCGTCGGCCGTGTACTGCGACTGCGACGGGTCGATCTGCCGGTGGCTCGCCCGCAGCATGCCGCGGTTGAGGTAGAGCAGCGTGCCGTCGGGCGCGCGGTCGATCAGCTGCACGAACAGCTCGGTGTCGGGCGCGCTGGAGTCGACGAACAGGTTGGCGGTGATCGGGCCGGCGATCGTGGTCGGCTGGTCGAAGGCGGTGCTCAGCTCGACCTCGTCCGGCGCCGTCGGGCTGGTCAGCTCGCCGCCGGTGTTCGCGCCGGCCTGATGCGAGTAGGCCTGGCGGCGCGAGCCGTTGACCCAGGTGGCCGTGCCGGGCTCGGGGGTGCCGGTGGTGAGCTTGTTGCCGTTCGTGACGTAGAAGTCGGTGAACTGCGTCTGGCTGAGCGGGAAGCCATGCGACTCGATCTCCCCGACCGACTTGCCGTCGCCCTCGTTGCCGAGGATCACGCGCGAGGTCGTGGTCGGGGTGTCGCGCGGTCCGAACACCTGGGTGAGGTCCTGCTCGCCGCTCTTGAAGTCGAGGTCGGCGGTGTCGGTTCCCCGCATCCAGTAGTCCATCCAGGCGATGCGGTCCTTGAAGACGTGGTCCTCGGTCTGCGTGCCGTGCTCGCCGTTGGTCATCACGAGCCGCTTGGAGATGTTCGGGCTCAGGTGGTCGAAGACGTTGGTGGCGCCGCGCGGACCGGTCTGCTCGTCCTGATAGGCGGTCGTGATGTGGACGGGGACGTTGATGCGATCGACGTAGGTGACGAGGCTGCGGGCCCGGTACCACTCGGAGTCGGTGTCGTCGAGCCCCTGGATCAGCGGGTCCTCGAGCACGGTGCGCGAGCGATGCGCCTGGTTGGCCGCGCACTGGGCGCTCGTGTCGGCGGGCGGGAACAGGCCGCCGACCGTGCCGCCGCCGACGTCGTACACCGGCCGGACGGCTCCGGTCCAGAGCAGCGGGAAGCCGTAGTTGGTGATGCCGCCGGGATAGACGATGTCGCGGTACATGTCGCCGAACAGGCCGGAGGCGCTCACCGCTCGCAGGTGATCCGGCCGCGTCGACGCGACCATCATCCCGGTCAGGCCGCTGTAGCTGTGGCCGAAGATCACCACGTCGCCGTTCGACCACGGCTGCTGCGCGATCCAGTTGTCGATGACCTCCTTGCCGTCGAGCGCCGAGCGCCAGCTGAAGACGTCGAACTCGCCCGACGAGCAGCCGGTGCCGCGCAGGTTGGCGAGCACGGTCACGTAGCGGTCGTCGACGTGCGAGGCGTGCGCCGCGCGCGTCCCGGTCTGGAACGGGAGCGGAAGATCGCTGGTGCCCGTGGCGTCGGCCGCGTCACCGATCGGCGTCTTGCCGTCGTCGGAGCCCGACTCGTAGCCCGACATCTCGAAGTAGGTCGGGCAGGTGCTCGTGGCCGTGCACTGCGGCGGCACCTTGACGTTGACGGCGATCTGCGCGCCGTCGGTCATCGTCACGTAGTTGGTGGGGGCCGCTTTGGCTGGCGCGGCGATGAGGAGCAGGGCGAGTGCAGTCCCGACGGCGAGCTTGGCGATCATGCGGTCTGCAACGAGCTTGCGGCCCGTTCCTTGCGGCTTCAGACGTCGGTCGGGCTGCACTCCTGCAGGCCTGCCTCGGCGGCGAGGTCGTGCGCCTCGCGTTGCGAGTTGCCCGCGGCGCTGAAGAACGCGTCGGTTTGGATCCTGTCCTGCTCGAGCGCGTCGTGAAGACCGTCGAGGTTGCGGTGCAGCCGGTCCACGTAGCGCTCGACGCTCGCGTCGTTCTCCGGCCGGCCGAGGTCGTCGAGCCCTTCGACGATCGCCTCCTCC
>DATBEZ010000097.1:0-64183 GCA_036558745.1 Acidimicrobiia bacterium | reverse complement strand
AGCCTTCTTCTGCTTCTCGTAGCCGACCCCGCCGTACACGGTGCAGACGCGCGCGCCGCGCACGGCGGCCAACGGCTCGAGGTCCTTGTGGATCTGCGCCGCGAGCTCGCGCGTCGGTGCGAGGACGAGCGCGCGCGGCCGCCGGGGGCGCGCGGAGCGCACGCGCACGACGAGCGGGATGCCGAATGCCAGCGTCTTCCCGGATCCTGTCGGCGCCTTGCCACAGACGTCGGCGCCTCGGAGGGCATCCGGGATGGTGGCGGCCTGGACGGGGAAGGGCTCCGTGATGTCGCGCCGGCGCAACGCGGCGATGAGGTCGGCGGGCACGCCGAGGTCGTGGAAGGTGGGCACGTGGTTCTCCTTGCCGCGCGTCGCTGCGCAGCGGTCGATCGTTCGTCGTTCGGACTGGCGCACGGTTCTCGAGCGCCGTCGAACGAACGACGAGGATCGAGGCGGAGCGCCGTGATGGGAGGCGCTCCGAGACGCGAGCATCGATACCCAGATGCCAGCCGTTCACGACTGTAGCAGCCGCGAGCTGGTCGAGACGCACGGATCGGTGCGCAGCGTGACGTGAGATCGCGCGATGCCGGTCGGCCGCATCGGCAGTACCGTGCTCGGATGGATCCTCGCGAGGTCGCGCCCGTCGTGCGAGAGCGGCAGCTCTTCGAGCAGCTGGCCAAGCTGCGACAGGAGCAGCACGCGCTACGGGATCAGCCCGCGGCGCCCGCGCTCGAGCAGCAACGCGCGGCGCGGCTGCGCCAGATCGACGTCGAGTCGGCGGCGGCATGGACGGCGATCCGCGCTGCCCGTGCCGAGAGCCGAGCCGAGCATCGGGCGCGCTTCGGCGCCGCGCCGACCGATCGCTTCCGCGGGCTCCTTCCCAGGAAGCCGGACTAGCTCCCGTTTGCATCGACGCGTTCCGGGAACGACGTTCGCAAGCGGTACCATCACGAGAGCGCCGACGCCATGCCGTCGGGCGGCCGACGACGAGGCTTCTCTCGGTCCCGATCTGTCGTGAGCGCGGATCACGGCGGGCCCCCCACGATGGACGCCCCTGACCGACAGGAGTGTTCGTGCCCGCTGCTTCGAGCCATCCGCCCGTGCCGACGCGCGTCTCCGAATCGCGACCTGTGGGCGACCCGGTCACCGGCGCGTCACTCGCTGTCTCGCGCAGCGTCTCGTTGTTGCTCGTCGTCGGGCCGATCGTTTCCCTCGTGTGTGTGTTGGTGCCGCTGTGGGGACACGTGGTCCAGCTGCGCGACGTGCTGCTCGCGGTGGCGTTCTACGTCATCACTGCTTTCGGCATCACCGTCTACCACCGGCTCTTCACCCACCGGAGCTTCACCGCGAATCGGGTGCTGAAGGTCGCCCTCGCCGGGGCCGGCGCGATGGCGCTCGAAGGCGCGCCGATTGGGTGGGTCGCGAACCACCGCCGGCACCACATGTTCAGCGAACACGCCGGCGACCCGCACACACCACATGGCTTCGGTGCGGGGGTGGGCGACCAGTTGCGCGGCTTCGTTCACGCCCACTGCGGTTGGATCTTCTCGCCGGACTTCACCCCGACCGAACGCTTCGCCCGTGATCTTCTCGCCGATCGCGATCTCGTCATGGTGAACCGGCTGTTCCCGGTCTTCGCGATCCTGTCGTTGGGAGCACCGTTTGCGCTCGGTTGGGCGATGTCGGGCACGCTCCCCGGCGCGGTCAGCGCGTTGATCTGGGCCGGGCTCCTCAGAATGGCGCTGCTGCATCACGTCACGTGGAGCGTCAACTCCGTGTGCCATACCTTCGGCAAGCGCCCGTTCGTGACGAAAGATCGCAGCACGAACTTCGCGCCGCTCGCCCTCCTCTCGCTGGGCGACAGTTGGCACAACTTCCATCATGCGCACCCCAGTGCCGCCCGACATGGCGCGCTGCGGCATCAGATCGATCCTTCCGCGATGCTGATCCGGACGTTCGAGCGTCTCGGGTGGGTGAGAGGCGTCCGCTGGCCGACGGCCGCGCAGCTCGCGTAGCGGCCGAACCGTCGCTCACGGCGCGGTCAGTGGCCACCGCCGATGCGTCGTACGACGACGCAGGATCGGTGCTCGAGTCGCGTGGCGAGCTGCCTCACGGGTGACCTGGCGCGCGTCGGGAACGCACACGCGAGGTTCTCGTCGAGGAATCGCAACGTCCACGCCCATGCGGCTCGAGCGGCTCGGGCCGAGTCGGCAGGATCGCCGCCCGCGGTGTCGGTCGTGGTGGGCAGGCCCGGGAGCGTGATCACGTGCCCGGTCCCCGGGAACGAGATCAGCTCGTCGGGGAACGGATGGTGGTTCGCACGGAGGCGCGCGAGCACCTGTTCGCTCATCTCGGGCGACGGCCAGAGTTGGTCGTCGGCGCCGTTCATGAGCAACACCGGCCCGTTGATGTCCTCGACCGGGATCGCCGCGCTCGCGGCCGCCGGAGCATGGAGTGCCGTGAGGTAGCTCTGGAACGGACCCGCGGTGAAGAGGCTCGCGATGTCGGGGATCAAGAACGGCACGGGCTGCCCGTTGTCGGTCCACGCGGGACGGAACACGGCGGTGAGATCGGTCATCGACGTCCCCGACCACACCACGCTGCTCGGTGCGGCGGCGACGACCGCTCTGAGCTGTGGGAAGCGCGTCCCGAGAAGGAGCGCGAGCTCGCCACCGCGCGATCCACCCCGGACTCCGATCCGGTCGGGATCGACGCGAGGCTGGTGGGCCAGCCAGTCGATCGCCCGTCCGAAGTACTCGAGTGGGATGTCGGACAGATCGGCGGGCAGGCCGGGCAGGCCGAAGTAGGCCAGTGAGAGCGCCACGTAGCCGTGCGACGCGAACAGCGCGGCTTGGGGATCGGTGAACAGCTTGCCGCCCTCCGAACCACCGAACACCACCATGGCCGGATGTCGACCGCCGCCCGCAGGTTCGAACAACGTGCCGACGAGCCCTGCCTCGTCGACAGATGTCGCGGTCGCGTGCGGCCGCAGGAAGTCGAGGACGAGCTCGGTCGACGCGATGGGGCGGCCGGCGACGATCGCGTCGAGGTGCGTTCGCTCGGTGATCGGCGACGCGTTGGGCACTGCACGCACCATCGTCGGCCGGGCGGACCAGAACAGACCCATGGGGTCGACACCGTTGTAGGAGCCGGCGACGGGCGCATCGCGGGAGAGATCGACGGCGCCTCGACGACCGGCGCGGAACGTCGCGGTCGAGTCCCACGTCGTACCACTCGTGACCGTCACCGCGCCCGCGTCGATCGTGAGTCGCAACGTGACGAGCTCGCCCGGCTCGAGGTTCCCGACCGCGATGTGGAACGCGTCGTCGGCCATGATCTCGTGCGCCGCGACGAAGATGCGAGGAGCGTCCCGTCGATGCGCGCGCGCCGTCTCGACCGACCCGGCAGCGGCGCTCGCCGTGCTCACGAGCAACCCGCCGATGACCGCAAGGGTCATCGCGACACCGAGCGCGCTCACCTTGGGCGAAGGTCCGCATCGGGACCGACCGTGCATCACGACCTCCTCGAGAGCAGCCGAGGAAGAGGCGTCCGACGGTAGCGAGAGGCGAGGAGGGGCACAAGGCTGGCCCGCCGCATTCCCGGGCCGGCGCGCGGGTACGAAGCGGGAGATGCTGGGAGCCGGGAGTCGCCCCGAGCGCGTCGACGGGTTCGCGCCGCTGCGCGACTACGCGGCACTGGGTGACGGGCGTACCGCGGCGCTCGTGGCCGTCGACGGGAGCATCGACTGGCTCGCGATGCCGACGTTCGACGCGCCCCCGTTCTTCGCCGCGCTCGTCGATCCCGAGCGGGGCGGGCGGTTCTCGCTCGCGCCGGTCGAGCCGTTCTCGGTCGCGCGTGAGTACGTCCCCGACAGCAACGTCCTCCGGACGACCTTTCGCACCGCGTCCGGGGCGGTACGCGTCACCGACGCGCTGTGCGTCGGGGCGTCGGGACCGTTGCCATGGTCGGAGCTCGCGCGCCGCATCGAAGGCCTCGCGGGCGAGGTGCGCGTCCGCTGGCGGGTCGAGCCGGGCAGCCGCTTCGGCCGCGCGCAACCGTGGGTGCACGAGGAGGCCGGCGTCCCGACCGTCCGGGTCGAGGACCAGTACGGCGCGGTCCTCGCGTTCGACGCCGGCGACGTCCGCTGCGATCCGGGTGGGGCCGGTGCAGAGCTCGTCGTGGAGGAGGGACGACGATCGCTGGTCGCCCTCGTCGTGACCGACTCGCAGCCCGTCCACCTCGCGACGCGCGACCCGATCGAGCGACGACTCGACGCAACGGTCGACTCGTGGCGTCGCTGGGCGGAGACCATCTGTTACGACGGCCCGTGGCGCGACGCGGTCGTCCGCAGCGCGCTGACCCTCAAGCTCCTGATGGTCGAGCGGACGGGTGCGATCACCGCGGCGGCGACGACGTCGCTGCCGGAGCGCATCGGTGGCGACCGGAACTGGGACTACCGGTACGCGTGGGTGCGCGACTCCTCGTTCGCGCTCGAATCGTTCCTCGAGCTCTCGCTCGTGGAGGAGACGCACGCCGCGGTCGCGTTCCTGGTGCGCGCGCTCCGACGGAGCGGCCGTCTCAACGTGCTCTACAAGTTGGACGGCACGGTGCCCGATAGTGACGTCGCTCGTGACGTGCACGCCCGCGGCTATCGCGACTCGCGCCCGGTGCGGAGCGGGAACCGGGCGGCGGGGCAGGTGCAGTTCGGGAACTACGGCGACATCCTGGACTCGCTCTGGCAGTACGTGGACGCGGGGAACCTGCTCGACGACGCGACGCTCACGCTCGTGCACCAGTACGCGAACGAGGTGTGCGACGTGTGGCGGTCGAAGGACGCGGGGATCTGGGAGCTCCCGGACCAGCGTCACTTCACGCAGTCCAAGATCGGTTGCTGGGTCACGCTCGACCGCGCGATCCGCCTCGTCGAGCAGCGCGGCATCGCGATCCCGACGCTCGACCGGTGGCGCGCCGAGCGTGCGGCCGTGCGGGAGTGGATCGAGCGTCAATGCTGGTCGGAGTCGCGCCACAGCTTCACAATCCATCCCGGGACCGACGATCTCGACGCGAGCGTCCTGCTCGCGGCGCGCAGCGGATTCCTCGACCGCGACGACGAGCGCCTCGACGGAACCATCGACGCGATCCGCGCCGAGCTCGGCGTCGGCCCGCTCGTCTACCGCGTCAGTGGTATGCGGCGGGAGGAGGGGGCATTCCTCGCGTGCTCGTTCTGGCTCGCGAACGCGCTCATCCACCGCCGTCGCGTCGACGAGGCCGGGGAGCTCCTCGATGCACTCGTCGACCTCGCGAACGACGTCGGGCTCTACGCCGAGGAGGCCGATCCCGCGACGAGCGCGTTCCTCGGGAACCTGCCGCAAGCGCTGACGCACCTCTCGCTCGTCACCGCCGTCACCCGCTTCCACCGCGAGATGCGCGGCGCACCGCGGCGCAGCTAGCTCGGCCCTCGCGGCGGCGTTGCGATCTCACCGGTGCGGGTGAGATCGCCGGCGACGTCACGGAGTCTGCGGTTGAGGCGCTGCGACGCGCGCTTCAGCACATCGAACGCCTGGTCGGCGGTGAGTCGCTGGCGCTCCATGAGGATGCCCTTGGCCTGGCCGATGACGTCCCGGCTCTCGACCGCCTCGGTGAGCTGCATGGTCGTCGTATCGGCGTCGGCAGCACGTGCGGCGAGTGTGAGCACGGCACCGAGATGCGCGCTGAGCAGCATCACGCAGTCGCGCGCTTCCTCGTCGAAAGCCCCGATGCTGGTGCTGTAGTTGTTGATCGACCCGAACGCCGTGCCCGGGTCGCGCTCGTCGACGATGGGCGATGCCATCGCGCTGGCGACGAAACCGGCGGCCGCGACGGCGGCCACGAGCTGCGGCCACCGCGAGTCGGCAGCGAGCTCGTCGCTCGTGACCAGCTGCAGCGTCAGCAGCGCCTCGAGACACGGGCCCTCCCCGTTCTCGTACTGCAAGCTGTCGAGGTATTGCGCCACCGGGCTGGTCGTCGCGGTGGTGAGGACCTCGATCCCGGCGGGCTTGGAGAAGCTCGCGGCGTCGCATCCCGGCACCACCTGCTGGGCCGCCGCGACGATGTCGGCCGTGGCGTCGTCAGGGTCGCTCGCGTGAACGAGGAGACGCGCGATGTCGAGGAGATGCGAGGCCAACGGCCGCGTGAAATCCCGGCCGGCGTGGTCGACGTCGGCGCGCTGTCGCTCTCGCCGAGCCTCGGCCCGGTCTGCGCCGGCTCGGCGGCGAGCGGCTCTGGACGCGACGGACTCGAGCGTGACGTCGCTGCCGCCGGCTGCCGATGCCGTGTGCAGACCGATGTCCGCGGCGAGCTGTCGGAGGTGTCGTTCGCGCACGTCCGCAAGCACTTCGCGCTCGTTGTCGAGCACCTCGCCCCGGTCGGCCTGCGACTGACGATCATCGGCGACGAAGTCACGCCGGTCTGCAGCCCAGTCGACGTCCTCGCCCTCGCGATGCTCGACCGCTGACGCGGCACGGTCGCTCTCGTCGGCGTGCTCGTCGCGATCGAGCCGGTTGGCGCGGAGCGCCGCGGCGTCGGCGGCCAACGCATCGAGGATCTGCGTCGCGGAGGGTGGCGCGATCCGTCGAAGCGCATCCTCGGCCGCGTCGGCCTGGGCCTCGCGCCGGTCGGCCAGGTCGTCGCGCTGGCCGGCGACCTTGTCCCGTTCATCGGCGATGCCGTCCCGCTCGTCGGCGAGTCGTGACCGCGTGACGCCGACCTCGGATGATCTGCCCGCCGCTCGCCGCTCGGGGTGGTCGGTCATGGTGCCGCGTGCCGGGGTCCCGGCTGGTTCTGGCGCAGGAAGACAACGTTGCCGCGGGTGTCACAACCCGTCCACAACGGAGCCGCCACCTTTTGCGGCGTGGCGGGTCCTCAGGCGGGCGGCCCGGCCGCGAGGACGACCGTCGCGTCGTGGTGGTTCCCGGACGAGTCGACCCACGAGACGGTGATGCGGTCGCCGGGCTGGTGCGTCTTCATGATCGTCTTCAAGCTCGTCGGCGAGTCGACGGCGTGACCGTCGATCGCGACGATCTCGTCACCGGACTGGAGTCCCGCGTTCGCCGCCGGCGTCCCGGGCTCGACGTCGGCGACGATCGCGCCGCTGTCGCTGGGCGGGCTGTAACCACCGAGTGACGAATTGGCCTGCGAGGGCGTGACGATCTCGACACCGAGGAACGCAGGCGGCCCGATCTGGATGTCACCGCTTCCCTGGCCGGCCTCGATCTTGTGCGCGATGTCGAGCGCGTGGTTGATCGGGATCGCGTAGCCCTCGTTCGTCGCCTGGAAGCGGCGGCCGACGAGCGCGGCGGTGTCCATTCCGATGACTCGTGAGCTCGAGTCCATGAGCGGTCCACCGGAGTCGCCGGGTTGCAGCGGCGCGTCCGTCTGGATGAGCCCGCTCAGCTGCTCCTGCACGCCCGACGCCGGGTCGCCGACGGTGATCTGCTGATCGAGCGCGCGCACGCTGCCGTTCACGACCGTCGGCGAACCGCCTTGGCCGCCGGCATTGCCGACCGCGACGACCGCGTCACCGACCTTGACGCGCGAGGAGTCTCCGAGCGCGATCGTCGGGAGTCCCGACGCACCCTTGAGTTGGATCACGGCGACGTCATCCGTTGCGTCCGTGCCGACGACGGTCGCGCTGTAGGTCTGGCCGGTGGCGGGAACTTCCACCTGGATGTCGGACGCGCCACTGACCACGTGGTTGTTCGTCAGCACCTCACCCGACGCGGTGAGCACCATCCCGGTCCCCGCGCCGGAACCGCTGCCGAACGCGAGGTTCGTGTCGACGTTCACCACGCCGGCGGTCGCCGCGCTCCCACCCGCGGTGCCGTTCTGTCCACCCTGTCCGCCTTGGCCGTTCGTCCCGCCCTGGCCGTTCGGAGCGGTCGACGGCGGGACCGAGGGCAGGGTCGAGGGCGGCGAGAACGGGTTGAACGCGCCGCTCTGCGGGGTGCGGGACGCGACGTCGGTGCTGTCCCGATGCAGCCAGTTCGAGATCCCGACGCCCGCGAGCGCGAAGACGACGATGAGCGCGATGGCGGCGCCGACTGCGGTCCAGACGACCCAGCCGCGGCGACGGGGAGCCGGTGCCCACGCGCCCGCGACCGGAGTCCCGCCCGGCGGCGTGTCGTCGGCGCCTCGTGGGCCGCCCGCGAGATGCGCCGGGCCGGGCGGCGCCCACGCGCTGGGGTCCTCGTACCGATCCCACCAGTGCGCGGGATTCGGCGGTGTGCGCACGCCGGTGGGCGCGGCGTCACTTGACGCCGCCTCACTCGATTGCCAGTCGTTGCTCTCGGTCATGGTGTTCGCCTCTGCAGTCCCTGCATGGTCACGCGATCCGCTGCATCCACCAGATCCCGGCGGCGGCCGCGAGCGTGAGCACGCCGATGCCGGCACCGGTGAATGCGGCGGTGAGCTCGCGCGTCACGGTGTCGAATCCGACGAGCTTGCCGACCTGGCTGTAGACGGCCTGCAGCTCGTCGCCGGTTTGCGCGGTGAAGGTCCGGCCGCCCGTGTCGTGCGCGATCTGGGCCATGGTCGCGGGATCGAACGGGACCGGCGTGAGCTCGCCCTCCGCCTCGACCGTCCCGTTGGCGGTACCGAACGCGATGGTGTCGATCGGGACGTGCGCCTGCTTCGCGGCTGCGGACGCGGACGTCACCGCTTCTTGTGGGCCCTGCGTCCCGCTCCCGATCGTCGGCGAGCCGTCGCTCATGAGCACGATCGCGGCGGGGACACGCTTCGCCGTCGTGCTGCCGGGCGCGGCGGCGATGGCGTCGAGCGCCGTCGTGATGGCGTCCCCGGTCGCGGTTCCACCACCAATGGTGAGGTGGTCGATCGCGGCGGTCAGCGACGCGCGGTCGGTCGTCGGCGCGGCGAGCACGCGCGCATTGGTGTCGAACGCGACGACGCCGACGTTGATGCCGCTCCGCATGCTCTGCACGAACTTGCGTGCGGCCTGCTGCGCGGCGGCCAGCCGCGACGGTGCGACATCGGTCGCGCCCATCGAGCCGGATGTGTCGAGCACGAGCACGATGGTCGCGCGCTGCCGCGGCACCTGGACCGCGTGGGCGGGGCGGGCGAAGGCCAGGACGAGCAGGATCAGCGCGCCCGCCACCGCGGCCGACGCGACGTGTCGCTGCCAGCCGGGACGACGGGGCGCGACGGACGCGAGCAGCTCGACGCTCGTGAAGCGCAACACGTCCCGGCGGCGCATCCGCTGCGCGACGACATATCCGGCGACCAGCGCGAGCGGGGCGATGAGCAAGACGAGGCGCCACGGCGAGAGGAACGTCATCGCGACGCTGCCTCCGCGCCCGACCGCGCCCGACCGCTCGTCGTTGCGTGTGAGCGTCGCTGTAACGGTGAGCGCTGGACGCGACGGGGATGCGACCGCGCGAAGAACCGGGCGAGGTCGAGCACCCAGTCACGATCGGTCGACAGCTCGACGCTCCACGCGCCGGCCGCGTGGAGCTCGGCAGCGATCGCGTCGTGGCGCGCCCGGGCCGCGGTGGCATAGCGCTCGCGAAGTGGCGCGGAGTGCGTCTGGACGTCGATGACGGCACCCGTCTCGGCGTCGACCATCGCGACCATTCCGACCGACGGCAACGCGAGCTCGCGAGGGTCGACGACGTGGACCGCGACGACGTCGTGATGCAGCGCGACCTGGGCCAGCGCCCGTGGCCAGGGTGTCCGCTCGAGGAAGTCGGACATCACCACCACGACGCCGCGCCGGTGTGAGATACGACGCATCCGCTCGAGACCCGCACGGAGGTCGGCATCGTGATCCGACCCGCAGTCGCGGCGACGGTGGGTCGCCAGGGCGCTGAGCGCGGCGAGCACGCTCGAGCGGTCGGAGCGCGCAGGAAAGATCCGCGGTGGCCCGTCGCCGACGATCATCAGCCCGACCCGGTTGCCGTGGCCGAGCGTGCGCAACCCGAACGCAGCCGCCGCGGCGAGGACGAGGTCCCGCTTCTCGACCCGTGCGGTGCCGAAGTCGAGGCTCGGGGAGACGTCGGCGAGGAGCCAGAGCTCGAGCTCGCGGTCGGGCTCGGTGAGCCGGGTCTGGACCGCGGCGCTGCGCGCGGTGAGGTTCCAATCGATCCAGCGGGCGTCGTCACCGGGTGCGTAGGGGCGGGCATCGCTCGGCTCCGAACCCGGTCCCACCGCGACACCGAGGAAGTCGCCGTGGACCAGACCGTCGAGCCGGCGCGTGACCTCGAGCTCGAGACGGGCCAGGCGCTCGGCGGGCGCGACCGTCGATCGGACGTCGAGCGGTTCCCACGTCCGTTCGTTGCCCGCGCGACGGCGTGGGCTCACGCCGACATCCCGTACGGGCCTGCGGGCGCGACCGCGGTCACGGGTCGGGTGTCGTCGTAGTCGTTCGACGGGCCGGTGACCTGTTCGTTGGCGACGCGCGGCGGCGGTACGGTCGCGAGCACGCGCGCGACGACGTCGTCGACCTGGACGCCCTCTGCCAGTGCGTCGTAGCTCAGGAGCAGCCGGTGACGCAGCACTTCGGGTGCAACCTCGAAGACGTCACGCGGGACGACGTAGGTGCGGCCCTGCACGAGCGCGTACCCGCGCGCCGCTGCGAGCAGACCGAGCGTCGCACGCGGGCTCGCGCCGAGCGCGACACGACCCACCAGCTCGGGAAGCCCCCAGTCCGCCGGCGCGCGCGTCGCCATGACGATGCGGACCGCGTAGTCCTCGATCGCCTGGTGCACGAACGCGTTGGCGGCCGCGTCCTGGAGCGTGACGAGCTGCGCCTCGGTCAGCACCTGCTCCGGCTCCGGTCGGTGCGCGCTCATCCGGCGCGCGATCTCACGCTCCTCCTCGTACGACGGATGATGGACGACGATCTGCATCAGGAACCGGTCGCGTTGCGCCTCGGGCAGCGCGTACACACCCTCGGCCTCGATCGGGTTTTGGGTCGCGAGCACGAGGAACGGCTGGGGCAGGTGCCGCGTCTGACCGGCGATCGAGACCTGACCCTCGGCCATCACCTCGAGCAGGGCGGCCTGCACCTTCGCCGGCGCCCGGTTGATCTCGTCGGCGAGGAGGATGTTCGTGAGGACGGGGCCCCACTCGATCTCGAACTCCTCGCGCGACGGACGCCAGATGCGCGTGCCGACGAGGTCGGCGGGCACGAGGTCGGGCGTGAACTGCACGCGCGTGAACTGCGTGCCGACCACGCGTGCGAGCGTCGAGACCGTCAGCGTCTTCGCGAGGCCGGGGACGCCCTCGATGAGGCAATGGCCGCGTGCGAGCAGGCACACGACCGCGCGCTCCACCATGCGGTCCTGCCCGACGACGACACGTTTCACCTGCGCGATCGCCGAGCCGAGCAATGCCGCGGAGTCGGGCGGGGTGGCCTCGACAGGGTCGTTCAACACGGAAGGAACCTCCCGGCTCCGGTCGCGGACGGATTGGCCGACGACGGTCGCACCCGCGTCTGATAGGTCCCGAAGACGCGGCTGAGAACTCCCTGAACGTCCGGGCGGACGCCGCGGTTCCGATCGGGCGCGATCACGAACCTCGCGCGTGCGGATGATGACGGCTCGTCACGGGTGCACCGAGGGGGAGGAGCCCGTCGATCCGCCGGTTGAGCATCTGCTGGTCGAGGACGTGGACGTACACGTCGCTCGGACGGGGCGAGACGGTCTGCCACGACAACCCGCCCTGGGCGTTGATGACCGCGGCGCCGCCCCGACCCAGCTCGGTGAAGACGCCGGGGAGATCGCCGACGGCGTAGAGAAGTGCGGGCGCGTCCCAGTCACCGTCGCGTGGAGGGCCGCATCCGAACAACGCCTCGTACACGACGCGCATCGGGTTCGCGGCTGACGCGGTCGCGCACAACGTCGCGCCGACCTGCGTCCCGACGCCGTCGAGGCCGTCGACCCACGCGACCGGCGTCGGCCATCCTGCACCACCGACGACCGCGCTCGCCGCGGCGAGATCCAGCTTCTGGTTCGTGAACGGCGGCCCGCCGGTCGGGAACACGCCGTCCATGATCACGAGTCGCTTCACCTTCCTCGCGACCAGTGCGCGGCCGTGTCTCGAGTCCAGCAGGCCGGCGAGGTTGGTGTACGCGCCGAGCGAGACGATGGTGACGCTGTGATCGGGCTGGTGTGCGAGCAGGCGCCGGTAGAGCGTGACCGCGGCGGGAACGTCGTCGCTGTCGTGCACGGAGTGCGGAAGTCGCGCCGCGAGCAGATCGCTGTAGCCGTGCGGCGCGGTGTTCGCCTCGCTGTCTGCGACCGCGCCGACGGGCGTCCGCCCATGGCCGTATGCAGTGTCGATCGCGTCGATGGCCGCGACGGCAACAGGGTTGCGGATGTCGGACATGATGCCGAGGACGTGCACCCGGCCCTGCTCCTCTAGGACGTTGGCAAGCCCGAGCGCGGTCGCGTCGTCCCACCAGCGGGACAGGTCCGTGTCGATGATCACGCGCGGCACCGCGTCGTCGCGTCGCTCCCGCTCCCGCTTGTCGCGTGTGCTCGACGCCCCGGACCGCGAAACGGGCGCGACGACGGCGGTCGCCACGATGACGGCGACCGCCGCCGCGTACATCGGTCCTCGTCGTCTCGCGCCGCCCTCGCCCGTGAGCATGGCTCACCCCCCGCAGCGTCGCCGCCGGTTTACCCCGTGCGGGTTGCCGGCGCCAGGCCCGTGCGTGGTCATGCGTCCCCGCCGCGCGGGTAGGACGTCGATGAGGACGACGCAGGAGGGAGCGGAGATGGCCAGCAGCATGCGCGCGCTACGTCTGCACGAACGGGGAGGTGCCGACCGGATCGTGGTGGAGGATGCGCCGGTCCCCGCGCCGGCGATCGGCGACGTCCTCGTTCAGGTCGATGCGGCCAGCATCACGCCGACCGAGCTCGGTTGGCCCTCGACCTGGGTCGACCGCACCGGCGCCGACCGGACACCTGTGATCCCCGGGCACGAGGTGTGCGGCACGGTGGTCGCCCTCGGCTACGGCACGTCGGGCTTCGCGCCCGGCGACGAGGTGTTCGGGTTGACCGACTGGTACCGCGACGGCGCCACGGCCGAGCTCGTCGCCGTCGAGGCGCGAAACCTCGCACGGAAACCGGCGCGGTGCACGCCGATCGAGGCCGCATCGCTGCCGCTCGCCGCGTTGACCGCATGGCAGGCGCTGTTCGACCATGGCGGGATGGCGCGCGGCGACACCGTGGTCGTGACGGGCGCGACCGGCGGCGTCGGCGTGTTCGCGCTCCAGCTCGCCGCGGCTGCCGGTGCGCGGGTCGTCGCGGTCGCGCGCCCCGACCGTGCGGACGCGGCTCGGGAGCTCGGTGCGACCGAGATCGTTACGGCCGACGGTGAGGGTTGGGCGCGTGATCTGGGCGACGTCGACCTCGTCGTCGACTTCGTCGGCGGTGCTGTGCTCGACACCCTCATCGACGGGGCCGGCGCGAAGCGAGCGGTATCGGTCGTCGCGCCGGGCGACGGCATCGACTTCTTCGTCGTCGAGGCCGATCGACCGACGCTGACCGAGCTCGCGCGCCGCGTCGAAGCCGCCTCGCTACGCCCCGTCGTCGGCGAGGTCGTACCGCTGGCGGACGGCGCCGACGCCTTCGGCAGCGACCTCCGGCCGATCGGCAAGCGCGTCATCGCGGTTCGTTGACCGCGCCCGTCGCGCGCAGGCGGACGCAACATCGCCCCGGGGCAGGGTCCAACACCGCCTCGAAGTCGGACCGTCCGAGCCGGTCGCCGCCACCGGACGGGTGCCCGAGGCGATCGAGCGCTTCCGCGCGCTCGTCGAGCTCGCGACGCCGCTCGGCCTCTACGCCGAGGAGATGGATCCCGCGACGCACGCGCACCTCGGGAACCATTCGCAGGCGCTCACCCACGCGGCGCTCGTCCAGGCCGCGCTCGCGATACGCGACGCGACAGGTGGTCGAACAGCACCTTCCCGCCCGAGTGGTCGACGTCGCGGGTCGCGGTGAGCAACACGACGGGCCGGTCGCGCGCGACGTCACGCAGGTGCTGTACCACGTCGCTCGCGGGGGAGTGGCGGAGCTCGTCGCGGTAGCGGCGCTCGAACTCGGTGAAGCGCTCGGGTTCGTGCCCGTACCAACGGCGGAGCTCGTCGCTCGGTGCGACGTCCTTCGCCCACTCGTCGAGGGCGGCGTCGTCCTTCTTCACGCCGCGCGGCCAGAGCCGGTCGACGAGCACCCGGTAGCCGCCCTCGTGACCGAGCGCGTCGTAGATGCGCTGGAGCTCGATGCGCGGATGCGTGCGGCGGTCCGTCGCCATCGCCACCCCTACTCGTCGGTTCCCGAGCCCGGCGTGTCCATGGTAGGGAGCCGGTTCCGGTCCGAGGCGTCGCACGGCGGTCGTGCGATCGCGGAGATGCATATCGCAGCCCTGATCTGGGTATCTGTCGACCCCCTGAAAGGGAGGTCGTCATGCGACCGATGTACGGCAACGGAGCCGTTCCTGAACGATCCGCGTCTCCCGCCTACCGCTGGAGCCCGGCCCAGATCGTCGCCGCGATCCTGGGCGTCGGGTTCGCGCTCCTCGGCGCGATCGCGCTGGCGCGCACCGGATTCAACGTCAACCACGTGACCCGGCCCACGACCGACGTCTGGCGCTGGCACCAGACGCCGATTCTCGCGGTCTCCGAGATCGCGGCCGGCGCGCTGCTGCTTCTCGGCGCGTTCCGGCCGGCAGCGTCGCGCGTGCTCATGTGGATCGTGAGCATCGCCGCACTCGGTCTCGGGATCACCGCGCTCATCGACGCGTTCCCGCGTCAGCTGCACTTCTGGCTCGGCGTGACGCGCGCTGACGCGTGGCTTTACGTCGCCGCAGGCGCGCTCGGCCTCGTCGCGTCCATTGCGTCGCCGACGTTCTGGCACCTCTCGCGGCGCGAGCGCGTGCGGCGCGACCACGTCGTCGCCTGACCGTCCCCCAGCCGGCGCGTCCCGAGCGACGCCGCCGGCCTGCGAACCGTCAGGTGCGGCGCGGCGGAAGCGCGCCGCGGTACACGAGGAAGTGAACCGATGAGGACGGAGGAGCACGCGACCCCCAAGGCCGCGCCCGATCGTGAGGACCGTGAAACGACCGGCGCGCGTCGGTTCCTGTATCCGGGCGTCATCGCGGCGGTCGTCTGTGTGGTGGTCCTGATCGCGGGCGGAAGCGTCGTGGCATGGAATCGATGGTGGCGGAAGGCCGGACCGTCGAACCCGTCCGAGAACTGTCCCGCGGTGGTTCGGGCGAGAGGCGGCCGTCCGGTCCTCTCCTCAGGCGTGCATCGCGTCGCCCTGATCGGCGACTCGATCATGGTGCAGCCGTCGTGCGCGCTCGCCGACAGCCTCGCGGGCATTGGCATCACGACGTATCGCGACGCCGTATCGGGGACCGGGCTGCTGAACGGCAGCGTCGACTGGCTCGCGCAGACCAAGACGATCCTCCGCACGCAACATCCCGACGTCGTCGTGGCGATCTTCGTCGGGAACTACTGGGCGCCGGGGATAACGGATGCGCACGGCAGAGCGATCCCGGTCGACACCCCGGCGTTCTTCGCCGCGTGGCAGCAGCGCGCGACCCTGCTCTCGGCCGAGGTCCGAGCCGCGCACGCGCGTCTCTATTGGGTCAGCCCACCGCCGATCGCACTGCCGCCGCTGATGCACGCGCAGCGCCTCTTCGAGGGCTACGAACGCATCCCCGGTGATCACGTCCTCGATTCGGGCCACGTGCTCGGGGGCGCGGGCGGCAAGGAGGTCGCGTCGAAGAGCACCTGCGGCAATGTGAAGGTCGTCCGTAGTCCTCTCGACTTCACCCATCTCACGGAGGACGGCGCGCGCATCTACGGCCAGCAGATCGCGCACGATCTGGGCGCCGATCTCGGCGTGTTCACGTCGCCGCGGCCCTGCTGAGCACTCAACCCGACGACGCGCTCCGCCGCTTCGTCCGCTTGCTGGCGAACGCGGCGAGCACGACGTCGGTGGTGCGTTCCGCGGCGTCGGGCGCGAGCGGCTGGCCCCACACGACCGCGCGCATGAACAGCGGTCCGACGAGCAGGTCGTACACGAAGGCGAAGTCGACGTCGCGTTCGAGCTCGCCGCGGTCGGCACCCCGTTGGAGAACGTCCCAGACGATCTCGCGTCGTGGGGAGAGATATCGGGTCACGTAGATCTCGGCGAGCTCGGGATCGGTTGCGAGGTCCGCGATCAGACCGGCGGTGACGCGCCGCGTGTCGGCTCCGGTCATGAGCTCGACCTGGTGTCGCTGGAGCGCGATCAGGTCGTCGCGCAGTGAGCCAGTGTCGGGCTCGGGCATCGCGAGTCTCGACGACTGCACCAACGCGGCGACGACGAGTGCCGCCTTCGACCGCCACCGGCGGTAGATCGTCGGGCGACCGACGCCGGCCCTGGTCGCGACGCGCTCGATCGTCAGGCCGCCGTAGCCCTCGTCCTTCAGGATGTCGAGCGTCGCCGCCAGGATCGCCTCGTCGTGGCGGGCGTCGCGTGGTCGCCCCGGTCCCCGGGGTGCCGGGTCGGCGTGGAGGTCGGGCGGGTCCTGGGGGTCGGTGGTCTCGGACGGCGGCGGCACGGACGCTCCTCGAAGATTCAATTTCATTCTGTTGCGTAACGATACCCTCTGGTTTAGGATCGCAGTGTAACGATACACTGTGCTCGGAAAGGGGTCGGGATGCCGTCGCTGTGCGGGACGGATGCTCAGGTGCCACGAGCGCTCGGTGGGATGCCGTCGGGGCGGGAGCCGTCCGACCAGGAGCTGCTCGCGGGCTTCGGCGCGTCGGATCCGGCGGCGACGTCCGCTTTCGTCGGGCGTTTCGGGCGCCGGGTCTTCGGCCTCGCGCTCATGATCGTCGTGGACCGTGCGGTCGCCGAGGACGTCGCCGGGGACGCCTTCGTCGAGGCGTCGCGCGTGGCCGACACGTTCGACGGCCGGCGCGGGACCGTCATGTCGTGGCTCCTCGGGATCACCCGGGACACGGCCATCGACGCGCTTCCAGACCGCCGACCGGCTTCCGTCGAGTCCGACGACGCGCTCGATGGGGTGCTCGAGCCGTCCGGCCACGACGCGGTCGACGGTTCCGTCGCTCGTGCGGATGTGGTGCGTCTCCGCGCCGCGTTGGCGGAGCTCCCCGACGAGCAGCGTCGCACCGTCCTCCTCGCGCGTCTGGGCCTCCGCCCGCGCGACATCGCGCGGCGTGACGGCATCCCGCTCGCCATGGCGGAGACACGGCTCCGCGCGGGCGTAGAACTGCTGCGCACCGTGCTGTCGGCGCGAGAGGCCTGAAAGAGCCGCCGTCACACGGGTCCCGCGTGCGTCGGGCCGAGATCGTGCGTCGCGGCTCGGACACACACGTCGACGACCTCGTCGAAGCAGCGGATCGATGCGTCGACATGCGCCGAACGCGGCGCTCCGGCGCGCGCCTACCTGGCGCGCGCCGGAGCGACCGGGGGGATCAGACGACGCTCAGGTGATGTCGAGCTCCTGGAGCATGCCCATCGTGAAGTGGGGCGGGCCGCCGGTGTGGTCGTTCAGGAAGCACAACATCGCGTACTTCCCGGGCGACAGGTTCCAGTGCACGAACACGCTCTGGCCCGGGTCGACCACCTCTGCGCCGACGGCCTTCTCGAAGTCGATCGGCGGCGGTGCCGACTGGTTGTCGGACGACATCGCGGTCTTCACGTCGGCCAGCGTCTTGCCCGGCTGCATCGGCGCGGCCAGCACCATGTGCAGCTGGATGCCGCTGTTCTTGAACTCGACGAGGTTGTCGCCGGCCTTCAGGCCCGACGTGTCGAACTTGTACTCGGACGCGGTCACGTGCGCGGTCGGCGTGGGCAACGACGCACCACTGTTCCCGGTCACGTCGATCTCACCGAACATGCCGTGGGTGCTGTGGTCGACGCCGTTCGTGTCGTCGGTGCAGAAGTAGAAGTAGTGACCCGCGGGAAGCTCGAAGGTCGCCTCGCCCGTCTGGCCCGGCGCGACGTCGCTCACGCCGCCAGCGGCGTGCAGCCAGTCGGGGATCGGGACGCCGTCCTTCGTGACGACGGCCTTCACCTCGTCGGCGGTGTGGGTCCCGTCGGAGCGCACCAGCTGCAGATCGTGCGAGTCGGACGCACTCGTGTTGTGCAGCCGCATCGTGATCACGCCACCCGGGATCGTCGGCGGGAACTGGAACGACCAGGTGCCGTTCGCCCCGCTCGCCGTCACGTCCACGACCGGCGGTGTCACGCTGGCCGTATGCGCGGCCGCACCCGATTTCGCCTTCCCGCTCGAGCTGCTCCCGCACGCCCCGAGCGCGACCATCGCGACCACCGACGCGCACACGACGAACCCGCGAGCGAACCGGGGTGGCCGCAGCGCCCCTGACCTCTGCCGTTCCCTGCTCGACATTGCCTCATCTCCTTCTCTGACGTGATGCGGGGCCCCCTCGCCAGCCCTCGAGAGGGCCCCCGCCCACGAGCGCCGCTGGTCATGGCGATCCCGGCTGCGGCGCCGACCCGCGGTCGCGCTCGGCGACGACCGCCTGGAGGACGGCAAAGAGCTCCGTCCACCCGACGAAGGCCTGCTCGGGCCCCGACCCCGCCGCGACGTGCCCGCTGATCGGCCTCGCGTCGGGGTCGAGGTCGACGAGCAGCCGCAGCCGCTCGGTGTTCGCCATGCCTGCACGCTGGCAATTCGCGGCCCCGTTCGCATCGTGGCCGGTACCACGAACTTTCGGTCGCGCCACGATGCATTGGGACTGTGGGAACCCGTAGAGTGCGCCCCGTGAGCGGGGACGGCGGACTGCTCGAGCGCGGGCGCGAGCTCGCGGCGCTGGCGGAGGTGATCGAGGTGGCCCGACGGGGCTGCGGCCGCGCCGCGCTGCTCGACGGTCCGGCCGGCATCGGCAAGACCGCCCTGCTCGCCGTGGCGCGTGCGCGTGCCACCGACGCGGGCATGACCGTGCTCACGGCGCGAGGCGGCGAGCTCGAGAGCGAGTTCCCGTGGGGCGTCGTTCGCCAGCTCTTTGCCATGGCCGTCACGAGCGCCTCGGCCAGGGACTCGTCCGACCTGCTCGACGGCGCCGCCGCCCTCGCGCGCCCCGCGCTCGGCATCGAGGCCATCGCCGCGACCGTCGACGCGTCGTACGCGACGCTGCACGGCCTCTACTGGCTCACCGTGAACCTCGCCCAGCAGGTGCCGCTGCTCCTGCTCGTCGACGACGCGCACTGGGCCGATGCACCGTCACTCCGATTCCTCGCGCACCTCGCGTCGCGCATCGGCGAGCTCCCGGTCCTCCTCCTCATGGCGAGCCGGCCGGTCGGCTCGGAGCCCGGGAGCGCGACCGAGCTCGTGCGCCACCTGGTCCTCGAACCCGGCGTCACGGTCCTCCATCCGGAACCGCTGAGCGAGGCGGCGTCGAGCGCGCTGGTCCGCGACGCGCTGTCGGGCGACGCGAGCCGCGATCTCTGCGCCGCCTGTCACGAGGTGACGGGCGGCAATCCGTTCCTGCTGCGTTCGCTGGTCGACGATCTGCTGAACGACGACGAGTCGCCCCGGCAGGTCTCCGCCGCGCAGGTACGGAGGATGACGCCGGCAGTCGTGTCCGCGAGCGTGCTCCTCCGGCTCGCGCGTCTGACGACGGGCGCGGTCGCGCTCGCGCGCGCGGTCGCGATCCTCGGGGCGCGCTGCGACCTGCGGCGCGCGCGCCTGCTCGCCGGTCTCGATCCCGACGAGGGGACCGTGGCCGCCAGCGCGCTGATCCGTGCCGGGATCCTCTCGGAGGACACCACGCTCGCGTTCGTCCATCCGCTGGTCGCCGCGGCGGTGTTGGGCGATCTCTCCGGGCCCGAGCGCAGTCGCTGGCACCGGAAGGCCGCGCACCTCCTCGCCGACGAGCACGCGAACGTCGAGCAGGTGGCCGCGCACCTGGTCGAGTCGACAGCCGAGGGCGACCCGTGGACGGTCCAGCAGCTCCGGGACGGTGCGGCACACGCATGGGAGGAGGGCGCACCCGAGATCGCGATCGACTACCTGCGCCGCGCCCTCGCCGAGCCCCCGGACTCTGAGACACGCGTCGAGGTGCTCGTGGAGCTGGGCCGGGCCGAGGCGGTCACGAACCCGGTCGACGCAGTTCCCCACCTGAGGGCCGCGTTCGACGGCGCGCGCCCGGGCCTCCGGCGGGCCGCGCTCGCGCTCGCGCTCGGCGACGCGCTGTTGCTCTCCGGCCAGTTCTCCGAATCGGTGCGCGTGGTCGACGTCGGACTCGCGGATCTCGGTGACGACGACGCCGACCTGCGTGCGTCGTTGGAGGCCACCCGTCTGGGCGCGGCGCGATGGGATCCCAACGCGCAGGACCGGCGCGACGAGCTCGTCGACGACCTCGAGCGACGCCTCCGCAACGGCGAGGCGCTCGATGCTCGGCTCCACGCGTCGCTCGCGATGGAAGCCGCGGCCCGGGGCACGGATCGTGACGGCGCGATCGACCACGCACGTCGCGCGCTTGCCGCGCTCGAACGTTCGGCCGCGATCGGCGCGGGGACCGTGCCGGAGCCGATCCTCACCCTCGCCTTCGCCGACCTTCCCGACGAGGGAGCACTCGCGGCCGACGAATGGATCGCCACCGCCGAGCGGGCCGCCTGGCCGCTCGGAGCCGCGCTGTGCAGCGCCGCGGCCGCCCTCGCGGCGCTGCACCGCGGCACGATCGGCGACGCCGTCGCCCACGCGCGGCGCGCGGTCACGCCGGGCATGGACGTCTTCCCCGCACCGGTCAACGTCGCGTGGCTCGTGGAGGCGCTCGTCGAGCACGGTGAGCTCGACGTCGCGTTCGACGAGCTCGCCGGGCGCGGGTTCATGGGCGAGCTTCCGTTCATGTGGGCGATGGCATCGGTGTTCCAAGCCCGCGGTCGCCTCCACGCGGCGGCCGGCGATCACGAGGCCGCAGTGCGCGACCTGCTCGCGACGGGGGAGATGTGCGCGGCCTGGGACGTCACGAACCCCGCGATGATGGCCTGGCGATCGTCGGCGGCGGTGTCGCTCGTCTGCCTCGGCGAGCGAGCTCGCGCGCTCGACCTCGCGGAGGAGGAGCTCGCGCTCGCCCATCGCTGGGACACGCCGCGGGCGATCGGCGTTGCGCTCCGCGCGGTCGGGGTCGCGCGCGACGGCGATGCAGGGGTCGACTCCCTCCGCGCGGCGGTCGACGCCCTCCAGACGTCGCACGCGCCGCTCGAGCTCGCCCGTGCCCATACCGACCTCGGTGCGATGCTGCGACGCCTCGGTCAACGGTCCGAGGCCTGCGAACAGCTCCGCGCCGGGCTCGACCTCGCGCACCGACTCGGTGGGATCGCGGTCGCCGAACGGGCACGGGAGGAGCTCACCATCGCCGGGGCGCGACCCCGTCGTAACGCGCGCCGCGGCCGCGACGCACTCACGCCGAGCGAGCTGCGCATCGTCCAGCTCGCGGTCGAGGGCCGGACCAACCGCGAGATCGCCGAGTCGTTGTTCCTGACCCTGCGGACGGTCGAGACCCACCTCACCAACGCCTACGCGAAGCTCGGCATCACCTCACGGCGCGAGCTCGCCAGCGCGCTCGACGCGTCCTGACGTCACACGCGCGTCACGGAGCACACGGTGATTCGCTCGTCGACGCCCTTCAGCGATCGCGCTCGGGACCGACCGATCGAGAGCTGCGGGACGTCGTCGGCCGAGAGCGCGTCGCGGACGTTGTCGGTGATCAACACCTGGCCGCCCTTCGCCGAGTCGGTGACGCGGGCCGCGACGTTCACCACGTGACCGACGAGGTCGCCGCCCTCGACGACGACGTCGCCGCGGTGGAGGCCAGCGCGCACGCGGAGCGGCGCAGGGCCCTCCTCGACGAGCTCGACCGCGGCGAGCACCGCACCCGAGGGCTCGGGGAACGTCATGAGCATCCCGTCACCGAGGTGCTTCACGATCCGGCCACCCCGACCGCGAACGACCCGTCCCGCGCGTCGATAGTGCTCGGCGAGCAGCGACACAGCCGCGCTGTCGCCCTCGCGCTCGGTGTAGCGCGTGAACCCTTCGAGATCCGTGAACCCCACCACCGTGCTCTGCACGGCGGGTTCGGGCGTCGTCGCCGTCGCCGAGAGCAGCTCGACGGTTGACATGCCGAGGGAGGACAGGAACGACGGATGCTGGTCCGCGACACCGCCGAGCGCGCGCACGAGTGCCTCGAACGGCTTCGCGTCGCTGATCGGCCCGTCGCCGGGATGGTCCACCCATTCGCGGCGGACGACGCCCTGGTCGATCAGACGCTCGAGCATCTCCGGCTCGCGACGCCTCAGCAGTGCCGCGACCTGCTCGGCGGCGACCTGCCGCATCGCCGCGACGGCCTGCCGGCCGCGCTCGCGCTGGCGCTCGTGCTGCTCGTGCCGTGAGACGGCCACACCTGGCTCCCTCGGTCCGATCGGTGGCACTCAGTCTCCCGGCGGAGTGGCCGGCGCGTCCGCGCGAGGGGCGTCGCCGGGCGCGTCGCGGCGCGCCGGCCGCTCGATGCCGGGCGCCAACGCCTCGGCCAGGCGTTCGATGGACGTGGCCAGCTCCTGCATGCGCGCGTCGTCGGTCTGGAGCTGGTCGGCGACGACGAGCGCGGCGCCGAGGACGGACAGCAGTATCAGCGCCATTCCCGACGACGCGAGATACGGCAGCTGGTGGTTCAGCGACGGCTCGACGCTCAGCCTGAGGTAACCGACCACGCCGACGATCGCGGCCGCCGCGATGCACGCGAGGCCGAGGACGAGGCGCCAACGTCGGGTGGTGTCAGTCACGAACGGACCTCCTAAGCAATGGACACGGCGGATTCGTTGTGCGTCATGACGAAGCTCGGCCGAGGTAGGCCTCGCGCAACCGGCCTTGCATGGTGCGCACCGCGTCGCCCTCGGCGCGGTCGACGATCTGGCCCTTCTCGAGCACGAAGACACGATCGGCGAGATCGAGCGCGGCCGCGTTCTGTTCCACGATCAACACCGAGACGCCGGCACTGCGCCGGACCTCGGCGATGAGGTCGAAGACGGTCTCGGTCATGATCGGGGAGAGCCCGAGCGAAGCCTCGTCGACGAGCAGCAGGCGTGGGCTGCTCATGAGCGCGCGCGCGACGGCGAGCATCTGCTGCTGGCCACCCGAGAGCCGACCGGCCTTGATGTCGTGTCGCTCGGCCAGGATGGGAAACGTCGCGTACGCGCGCTCGGTCGCCTGCGCGATCGCGTCCCGGTCGCGCACGACGTACCCGCCCATCTCGAGGTTCTCGGCCACGGTCAGGTCCCGGAGCATCCCCCGTCCCTCGGGCACGAGCGCGATCCCGCGGCTGACGAGCGATTCCGTCCGCCCGGTCGTGATGTCTTCGCCCGCGAAGCGGACGCGCCCGTGCGTGCGGTTCAGGAGCCCGGTGATCGCACGCAACGTCGTGGTCTTACCCGCTCCGTTGGAACCCATCAGCGCGACGAGCTCTCCGACGCGGACGTCGAGGTCGACGTCGAAGAGCACCTGGAGCGAGCCGTACCCAGAGCACAGGCCCCGGACCTCGAGCAGCGTCTCCGCGCTCGCGATCGTCATCGCGCGTTCCCGCCCGTCGATGCGTGGGCACGACCGAGGAACGACTCGACGACCTGCGGCTGCGCGGTGACGGTCTCGGGGTTGCCTTCGGCGATGAGCGCTCCCGACTCGAGGCAGTAGGCGTAGTCGCACACGCGCGCGATGAGGGGGACGTGGTGTTCGACGACGACGAGGGTGAGACCGAGCTCGTCGCGGACGGCGAGGAACCGGTCGCCGAGCGCATGTGACTCCTCCGGGCCGAGGCCGGCCGTGGCTTCGTCGAGCATGAGCAGGTCGGGCCCGGCGGCAACGGCCGCCGCGATCTCCACGATCCGCATGGTGCCGTAGGGCAGGTCACCGAGGCGCTCGTCGCGGAGGTGGTCCAGCCCGAACAGCTCGAGCGCGAGGCCGGCCCGCCGACGCAGCTCGCGTTCGGTGCTCAGGGCCGATCCGAGCCCGAGGATCCCTGTCGCGGCGTCGTAGCGTGCGAGCCAGGTCTGGGCGAGCAGCACGTTCTCGCCGACGGTCTCCGCGCGCACCAGTCCGAGATCCTGGAACGTCCGCGCCACGCCGAGCGCGCTGCGCTCCGATGGCGGCAGCCCGCGCAGCTCGACGCCGCGGTAGCGGATCGAGCCGTCGAAACGCACGAGTCCCGACACCGCGTTGAAGAACGTCGACTTTCCGGCGCCGTTCGCACCGATGAGCCCGACGATCTCCCCGCGCCGCACCTCGAGCGACACATCGTCGAGCGCGGCCACACCACCGAACTCGACACTCACGTCGCGCGCTTCGAGCAGGGCGGGCACCGGCATGCGCAACGAGAGCCGGCGCGGTACCGATCGCAACGCGGCCGCGTGCTGCGCCGCCGCGCGCGCGTCCGCGGCCCGGGGTCGGGCGTCCGGTCGCTCACGCCCCCGCGGGCTGAGCCATCGGTCCAGGAGCCGACCGACGGTCTGGTAGACGCCACCGATACCGCGTGGCGCGGCGACGATCACGAGCACGAGCAGGCCGGCCGACGCGATGGGCACGATCCGGTCCGCGCTCAGGTGCGTGAAGGGGATCGTGGAGGAGAACTGCGGGAGGCCCTTCACGAGCACGGCTGCGGTGACGATTCCGGCCGCGGAGCCGGCGCCACCGACGACGACGATCGCGACGAGCTCGAGCGACTCCAGCAGGAGGAAGGGGTCCTTGGCGCTGATCGAGCCGGACTTGAGCGCGAGGAGGGCGCCGGCGAGCCCGACGATCGCGCCCGAGATCGCGTAGGCCAGCAGCTTGGTCGGCCCGGGCTCGACGCCGAAGCAGCCGGCCCGGATCTCGATGTCGCGCACGGCGAGAAACGCGCGCCCGGCCTTGGTGACCGCGAGGCGACGTCGGGCGACGAGCACGACCGCGAGCGCCGCGAGCGCGAACAAGTAGAGGTGCACATCGGTCTGCAGGAACCCCGGCCGTGGGAGCGTGCGCCCGGCCGCGGTCGCGTCGCTGCGCGAGAAGAGGTACACCTCCGCGAACTCCTGGAACGCGAGCGTCGCGATCGCGACCTGGAGCCCACGGATCCGCAGCGAGGGAAGCCCCACGATCGTCGCCGCGGCCGCGGTCACGGCCATGGCGGTGAGGATCACCAGGGGCCAGGCCCAGCCCCGACTTCCCACGTTGATCGCGGTGAACGCGCCGACGCCGAGGAACGCCGCATGCGCCAGCGACAGCTCACCGGTACGCGCGACCAGAACGTCGAGGCCGAGTGCTGCGATCGCGGTGACCGCCACACCGACGAGAATCGAGAGCTTGACGTTGCCGAGGAGCAGCGACCCGCCGACCGCCAGCACGACCGCGATCACCGAAGCCAGCCGTGACGGTGCCACGTCAGCTCGCGCCTTCGGCACCGAAGATGCCCTGCGGCCGCGCCACGAGCGTCGCGATGACGAGCACGAGCACCGCGAGCTCCGAGGCGCCGGCGGTACGGAACTGGCCGCCGACGACGGCTTCGAGCACACCGACGAGCAGACTCCCAACGATCGCGCCCCAGATCGAGTCGAGCCCGCCGATCACCGCACCGGCGAGCGCACGCAACGAGAACTTCGTCATCGCGAAGGGCGTGAGCCCGCCGAACGCAGGTCCGAGCAGCGCGGCCGCGAGCCCCGCGAGGGCCCCGGCGGCGACCCACGCGAAGCGGTACACGCGGTTGACGGGGATGCCCATGAGACGCGCGACCGTCGGATCGCCTGTCGTCGCGCGTACCGCGAGACCGAAGCGCGTTCGCGAGAAGAACACGTAGGTCGCGAGCGCGACCGCAGCTGCGAGCGCGAGGGCCAGGACGCGAGGTGCGGTGAGCGTGGCGCCTGCGACGACCAGCTTCCACTCGCCGACCGGTGACGGCGCGAACTGTGTCGCCGTCCCGAACAGCTCCTTCTCCAGGAGCGCGAGGAAGAGCGCAACGCCGAGCGTCGCGACCAACGCGTCGAGCGGTGGTCGCCCGACCAACGGGCGCATCACGACCCTTTCGATGAGTCCACCGAGCAGCGCACCGACGATCACCGCGATCAACAGGGTGACGAACCGGGCCGGATGCCAGCCGAGCGTCGGGATGCCGCGCGCGGCCCAGCGGAGCCCGATGAAGAATCCGAATGCCCCGATCTCACCCTGCGCGATGGAGAGCGCCCGCGTGCACTTGTAGATGAGCACGACGCCCACCGCGACCAGCGCGTACGCGGCGCCCGCGGCGAGTCCGGTGATGATCCGGGCGAGCACGGCGGTCGCTCAGAACCTTCCCGTGAAGTCCTGCTCGAGCGCCCAGTGGCCGCCGTCCTCCTTGAGCACGGCCACGACGTTGGCCCCTTCGCGCACACCGGGGCTGAAGTCGAGCGGTGCCCAGACGTCGGGCCGGAACTGGAGGTGCTGGAGCGCGTTGCGGAACGAGTTCTGGCCCAACTGCGGACCCGTCTTGCGGAGCCCCTCCGCCACGATCTGGCCCACGCCCCAACCGACGAGGCCGAGGTCGTCGGGAGCGAGCCCCGGGTTCTGCTCGGAGTAGGCCTTCTTGTACGCGGCGGTGCGCGGGTCGGAGAGCGGCAACCAGGGGCTGAACGCGCGAGCGCCCTTGAGCGACTTCGGGCCGACGACGAAGACGAGGTCGAACGCCCACGAGATCGAGTTGGCGAACCAGACGGGATGGAACCCGGCCGCGTTCGCCTGGTTGGCGAGCGTCGCCGCGGGCGTCGGGGCCATGTAGAGCCAGACCGCGGTCGCACCCGAGCTCGCGAGACCGAGCGCCTCGTTCGAGAAGTCGTTGGCCTGACCTTCGACGGTCTTCGAGTAGCTCACGGTGGCATGGAGCCTTCCGATCTCCTTCGTGAATGCATTTCGGCCCGGGTCGAGTGTCGGCGTGTTCTCCGACACGATCGCGACCTTCTTGGCCTTCAGCACGTTCACGAAGTACTCGGCCACGAGCTTGCCCTGCACCGCATGGTCGATGGTGACGCCGAACGACCAGACCTGGCTCGGCGCCAGGTTCGCGGGCGTCTGGATCTCGATGTTCGGGACCTTGCGCGAGTTGAGGTACTCGCCGATCGCCTGCTGGTTCTCGAGCCGGTCGAGCACCACGATCGCGAACACGTGGTCATCCTCGATCAGCTTCTTCGCCTTGTCCTTGCCCACTTCCGCGGACGATTGCGTGTCCTCGACGATCACCTTCACCTTGCGGCCGTCGATACCGCCCTTCGCGTTGACGTCGTTCCAATAGACGTTCACGCCCTTGTCGAAGCGTGAGGGGATGGGCGCCGCGCCGGTGATGGGGAGCAGGTAGCCGATGGTGATCTCGCTCGCGGTGACACCAGGCGCCGGACCCGCTCCCGTCTCGCCGCTCGGCTCGGCCGTGCCGCCACCGGTCGTCGACGTCGCGGGCTCGCTCGCCGAGCTGCGGGCAACGGTGCCCGACTCCTCGTGGTCTTTGAATCGCGCTCCGCACGCGCCGACGAGCGTCAGCACGACCACGATCGCGAGCACACGAGCGCGCATCGGGCGACCCCCTCCACGTGAGTGGCGTCACGGTACACGGGGCGTGCAGCCGCCGCCCGAGGCACTCGACCGGGCTCATCAAGGATGAAGGGCGGCGCCTGAGCGCAGTCCTTACGCGGCCGTCCCGATCTCGTCGGGCACGAACGCGGTCGCGATCGCGCTGTCGCGCGTGATCACGCCGTCGGCGACGAGGTTGTTGAGCGACATCTCGATGGTCTGGTTGCCGGCCGCGAGGCCCATCTGCATCGCGTTGCGGATCTGACGGGTCTTGCCCTCCCGCACGAGGTTGCTGACCGCCGACGTCGCGATCAGCACCTCGTAGGCCGCGACGAGACCGCCACCGACCCGCGGCACGAGTCGCTGGGCGACGACCGCGGACAACACGCTCGCGAGCTGCAGGCGGATCTGCGCCTGCCGCTCGCCCGGGAATACGTCGACGATGCGGTCGAGGGCCTGCGCGGCGTCGTTGGTGTGCAACGACGACAGCACGAGGTGGCCGGTCTCGGCGAGCGTCAGGGTGATCGCGATGCTCTCCAGATCGCGCATCTCACCGACGAGCACGACGTCGGGGTCTTCACGCAGCGAGGCGCGGAGCGCGCGCTCGAACGACTGCGCGTCGAGGCCCACCTCGCGCTGGTGCACGACCGCGTGATGGTTGTCGTGCACGTATTCGATCGGGTCCTCGATCGTGATGATGTGGCACGGCCGGGTCCGGTTGATCGCGTCGACCAGCGTGGCCATGCTCGTCGACTTTCCTGAACCCGTCGGACCGGTGAACAGCACCAGCCCTTGGTGGAGCTGCGTGAGGTTGCGCACGGCGTACGGCAGCAGGATCTCGTCGAAGGACGGGATGCGGCTGTGCATGAGGCGCAACGCGAGCGCGCTCCGGCCCCGCTCGAAGAAGGCGTTGCCCCGGAACCGGCTGTCGTGGTGCGAGAATGCGAAGTCGAAGTCGCGGTCCCGCTCGAACTGTGCGAGTTGTTCGGCGTCGAGCAACGCGTGGAGGATGCGCTCCATCGTGTCCGCGTCGATCCGACCGGTCGCCACCGGGCGCAAGGAACCGTCGATGCGCACGAGCGGGTCGGAACCGGTGGTGATCAACAGGTCGGTGCCGTGCGCGTCGGCGACCGCGCCGAGCAACGTCTCGAGAACCTCGGGCATGGTCGTCATCGGTCGCACATTCCTCTCATCTCCAGAATCCGTGCTCCGTCACGTCACCGTGAAGCCGCCGGGCAGCGCGGCCCGTCCGCCGTCGGGGTTCGTCACCACGACGTCGTACGTGCCGCGGGCCGGGTTGCCGTTCGGGATGGTGATCGTCACGGTGATCTGCGCGCCGCTGTTCACGGTCGTGGTGGTCACGCTCGGCGCGTTGCCCCCGGGGTTCGACCCGCCGGGCACGAAGGTGACGGTCGCGCCGGTCACGAATCCCGTGCCCGTGATGGTCTCGGATCCCGAGCTGCCCTTGGCCCGCGACGTGGGGTTGATGGACGTCACCGTCGGACCCGCGTTCACCGTGAACACACCGCTGCCGATCGCGACGGTCCCGTCGCCGTTCGTGAGCACGACGTCGCGCGCGCCGGTCGCGGCCGACGTCGCGATCGTGATGTTCGCGGTCACCTGCGTGGCGCTCACGAACGTCACCGAGTTGACGTTGATCCCGGAACCCGAGAACGCGGCGCCGAGCGACGCGCCCGACACGAACCCGGTGCCGTTGATCGTGATCACCGCGTTGGTCGCGCCCTGACCGCGCGACGCGGGACTGGTCGACGTGACCGTGGGCGCAGCCTTGATCGTGACGGAGTAGCCGCGGCTCGCCGTCGCCCCGGAGCCGTCGGTCACGGTGACGGTCGCCGCCGAGGTGCCGGTGGTCGCCGGTGTTCCCGAGATCACGCCGCTCGCGGGGTCGATCGAGAGCCCGGCCGGCAGCTGCGTCGCCGACCATGAGAACGGCGCGGTTCCTCCGCTCTCGGTGACCGTCGTCGCCGGGTACGCGTAGCCGACCGTGCCGACCGGCAACGACGACGGCCCGGTGATGCTGGGCCCCGAGTTCAGCGTGATGCTGTACGTCCGCGTCGCGGTCGCGCCCAGCGCGTCGGTGACGGTGATGGTCACCGACTTCGTCCCTGCCGCGGTCGGCGTGCCCGAGATCGTGCCGGTGCTCGCGTTGATCGCGAGCCCCGCGGGGAGACCCGTCGCCGACCACGCGTACGGGGTCGTGCCGCCGGTCGCGACGATCGTCGTCGGGGGATATGGCGTCCCGACGGTTGACGACGGCAGGGTCGCGGGTCCGGTGATCGTCGGCGGGGGATTGAGCGTCAGCGAGTAGATGCGCGTCGCGGTGGCTCCGGCCGCGTCGGACACGGTGATGGTGACGGAGTAGGTACCCGCGGCGGTCGGCGTTCCCGACAGCACGCCGCCGGTGCTCATCGTCAGGCCCGGCGGCAGCCCGCTCGCGGCCCATGTGTACGGCGTGGTGCCGCTCGTCGCGGCCATCGTCCTGCTGTACGCGATGCCCTGCTCACCATTCGGCAACGACGACGTCGTGATGGAAGGAGCGGTATTGATCACGAGCGTGTACGCGCGCGTCGCGGTGACGCCGTTCGCGTCCGTGAGCGTCACGGTCACGGAGAACGAGCCGTTCGCCGCCGGCGTGCCGGCGATCACACCCGTCGTCGCGTTGATCGCGAGCCCGGACGGAAGCCCGGTGGCCGACCACGAGTACGGCGTCGTGCCGTTGGTGCCGATGATCTGGGTGCCCGGGTAGTCGCGTCCGATCGTCCACGTGGCGAGCGATGCCGGTCCGGTGATCGACGGCGTGGCCGCGATCACGACGGTGTAGGTGCGCGAACCGCTCGCGCCCGTCGAGTCGGTGACCGTGATCTTCACCGCGTTGTACGTGCCCGCGACCGTGGGCGTTCCGGAGAGCACGCCGCTCGTCGGGTTGAGCGTCAACCCGGGCGGCAGCCCGGTCGCCGACCACGTGTACGGCGGCGTGCCGCTGCCGGGCGACAGCGTCGTGCTGTACGGGACCGTGAGCTCGCCGTTGGGCAGCGAGGTCGTGCCGACGATCGGTGCGGGGTTGATGGTCACCGCGTACGCGTGCGTCGCGGTCGCGCCGGCCGTGTCGGTCATGCTCACGGTCACCGAATACGTCCCCGCGGTCGTGGGCGTCCCGGAGATCACGCCGGTGCCCGCGTTGATCGTGATGCCGGGCGGCAGCCCGCTCGCAGCCCACGCGTACGGTGTCGTACCCGCGGTCGCGGTCATCGTCTGGCTCGGATAGGCGCGCCCCGCGGTCCAGTTGGGCAGCGATGCGGGGCCGGTGATGCCCGGTGTCGCGTTGATCGTCACCGCGTAGCCGCGGGTCGCGCTCACGCCCGCTGCGTCGGTCACGGTGATCACCGGGTTGTACGAGCCGGTCGTGCTCGGTGTCCCCGCGACCACACCGGTCGTCGCGTTGATGCCGACGCCGGGCGGCAGGCCGGTCGCCGACCACGTGTACGGCGTGGTGCCCGCGGCGGCGGTGATCGCGGTGCCCGGGTAGTCGCGGTTGACGGTCCACGAGGGAAGTGACGCGGGGCCGCTGATCGTCGGCGGTCCGTTGATCGTCAGCGTGTACGCCCTGCTGGCGGTGTCGCCCAGCGAGTCGATGACGTTGACGGTCACGGTGGCGCCGCCTGTGGTGGTCGGCGTTCCGGAGATGACGCCGGTGGCCGCGTTGATCGTCAGTCCGGCGGGCAGGCCCGTGGCCGACCAGGTGTTGATGCCGGAACCGCCCGTCGCGGTCACGGTGGTCGCCGGGTACGCGACGCCCCGGGTCCACGACGGCAACGTCGTGGGGCCGGTGATCGACAGCGACGACGCCGGCGGGGTACCGATCGTGATCGTGTGGTTGCCCTTGATCTCCACGGTCATCGCGACGATCGACGTGAACGCAGAGTCGGCGGTGCCCTCGAGGTCGACGATCGCGTTCGGCACGTAGAGCGTGCCCGCGAAGCGCAGCGCCGCGTTCCCCGAGGTGGACATCGTCGCCGCGTCGCTCGCCGCTTGCCACACCACGAGCGGGTTGTACGCGCCGGTCGCAGCCGTCAGGGTCGTCGTGCCACCCGTCGCCGTCAGCGTGCCGCCCGCGAGATACCACAAGACGCCGGTCCCCGTGATCGTGCCACCGCTGATGGTCACGCCGTTGCAGAACACGTACGTGCCCGGATCGAAGACGAAGTTGCCGTTCAGGCTCAGCAGTTGCGGATAGGTGCCGGGCGAGTAGTGACCGTTCACCGGCGCGGGGTTGCCGCCGCCGGCGCACGTCGCCGACGGCGGTGTGAGCGACGCGAACGGATCGATCAGGGGGTTCGGGTACGAGGCGATGGAACCCGGGCAACGCAGGCCCGCGCACGAGCCGCCGCTCAGGATCGACGTGCCACCCGCCACGAACAGCAGCGCCGGGTCGGCAGCTTCCATCGCCGGGCATCCGCTGAGGTCGGTCGCATCCACGTCGACGGTCCCGTAGACGCGGACGTTCGGGTTGCCCTCGATGTCGAGACCGCCGGCGCCGGCGCCACACCCGACACCGCCGCCGAGCGCGAGCAACGGGACCGGCGTCGAGTTGCTGCTCGACGCCGCGCTCTGGGGCTCCGGCCTCAGGCTGGCGGTGAGCACGACCTGGTAGGGGCCGGGCGCGTGCGTGACCGGGTTGTTCGTCTCGTAGAGCGTCAGCTGCACCGTGTCGGGAAAGCGCGGACAGATTCCGCTGCCGTCGCACGTCAACGTCGGCGGCTGCGGCGTCGAGCCGATGTCGGAGCCGAGCGGCAAGAGCGACGCGGCGCCGCCGTCGGTGCAGCTGGCGCGAACGAGGGTGTTGCTTGTCGCGTCGTAGAAGTAGCCGGCCACGTGGAGCCTGGAGGTGAGACCGCTCGCGAGGAAGTAGTCGCGCCACTCGAACCGCGCGACGAGCGCGCCTGGCCCCGTGCATCCCGCGTCGTCGGTCGTCGACACTCCCAGCGCCGGGTCGGACAGTCCCGTCGCCGGGTTGCTCCCGCCCGTGGCCTGGGCGTCCCGCACGAGGTACGCGGCGATGACCTGGGCGTCGTTGGCCTCGCGTACGCGCTGCGTGTTCGTGCGCGACTGGTTGAGCGCGGTGACGAGCGCGGAGGCCACCGCGCCCGTGATCATCGAGAGCAGCACGATGCTGATCAGCAGCTCGATGAGCGTGAAGCCGTTCTCCTCGCGGCGCGGCAGCCTCATCCGTTCACGCTCCAGGACTGGACGTATGTGCGCGTCGCCGGTTGGGTCGCGGCCCGTTGGTAGTTGATCTCGGCCCGCACGATGACGGGCGTCGTCGCGTCACCGCACGCGGTGTTCCCGGATTGCGCGCACGCCGTGAAGACGACGTTGAACTGCTGGAAGCCGCTCCGGGTGACGGCGAAGTCGTTGCTGCACTCGACCCTGATCGCGACGCCGTCGACGGCAGATCGCAGGTACGGCCCGCCGCAGGGCGTGTCGCCCGGAGCGGGGAGGCTGCGCACCTGCGCGATCGCGAACTCGACGCCGGCGTCGGCCGCGTACTCGCGGTTGCGAACGCCGTCGAGGATCGTGCGGTCGTTGACGCTGCTCGTGATCATCGAGAAGAGGCTGGCGGAGATCGCGCCGACGATGACCATGAACGCGACCGCGAGGATGAGCGATGCGCCGCGCTCGTCACGCGTCCTGGACGCGCTCATGGCGTTCGCACCGCGATGTCGAGGGATTTCGTGTGCCCGCTCGGGAGCGTGACCGTGAGCGTGACGGGAAGCACCGCCGTCACGCCCGGGCACCCCTGGTTCGTCAGGCTCGGCGAGCTGCTGATCGCGAAGGCCGTGGGAAGCGTGTCGGGATAGGTGACGGTGAACGTCGAAGAGGGGGTGGACGCCGACGAGGTCGCGCAGCCGTCGCGCACCGCCGACTTGGTCGATTCGGCGTAGGTGCGGAGGATCGCGTCGGCCGTGACGAGGTCGCGCGCGCTCTTCGACGCAGTCCCCGCGGTGGTCCACGCGCCGAAGTAGGCCGCGACGACCGCGCCCATGATCACGATGGCGATGCAGAGCTCGACGAGGGTCTCGCCGGCTGTGTTGCGTGCGCGCACGACGTCACCCACCTCGGTCGCATGCAGAAGGGATCGGGTGTGGAGGAGTCCCGGGGCGGAGCGCCGCCCCGGGACTCGCTCCACTAGCTGCAGGTGAAGGTCGGTGCCGTGTTCCCGGAGCCGGCCGTCATCGTGACGGTCCACTTCGTGCCGTTCTTCAGCGTCAGCCCACCGTCGGTCAGGCCGGCCGAGTTGTCGAGCTCGCCGCCGCTGATCATGGCGGTGAAGTTCGCCGGGTACGCACTGTCGTTGTTCGCGTAGTACACGGCCGACGCCGCCTTCGCCGCGTCGGCGGTCGCCTTGCACGCCGACGACTTGCCGTTGTCGGCGAGGCTGCCGATGCCGACGATCGCCACGGTGGTGAGGATTCCCGCCACCACGATCGCGATCAGGAGCTCGATGAGGGTGAAACCATCGTCACCCTCACGAAGCCATCCCCGCTTCTTGGTCTCTTGGTTCACGTTGTCTTGCCTCCCTGCCCTGGCCCGCTGGGACCGTCTTCATTGGTTGCTTGCCCGACGCGCCGAGGCACGCCCCTGTGTGTCTCAGGTGTGGATCTGGTGGTAGACGCTGTACATCGCGGAGATCTGCGCGACCGCGATGAAGCCGACGACACCACCGACGAAGAGGATGACGGCCGGTTCGAAGTAGTCGGTGACCTTCTTCAACCGGTAGTTGAGCTCGCGCTCGTAGAAGATCGCCGCGGAGCGCAGCTGCTCGTCGAGCGAACCGGTGCTCTCACCGACGCGGATCATCTGGCGCGCGGCCGGGGGGAAGATCCCGGTGTCGGCGAGCGGGCGCGCCAGGCCTCCGCCGCGCATCATGAGCTCCCGCGCCTCGGTGACCTTGGTCTGGAACACGCGGTTGTTGGTGCTGTCGGCCGACACCTGCACCGCGGTCGGCAGCGAGACGCCGGCGTGCGTGAGCGTGGCGAGCACCCGGCAGAACCGCTCGACCGCGATGAGGTGCACGAGGGGGCCGATCGCGGGCAACCGCAGCAGCAGCGCGTCGCGACGCGCCTTGCCGTGCTTCCCGCCGAGAACCGCGAGCGTGATGAGCACGATCGCCACCACCGCACCGACGATGACGTACCACCACGTGCCGATGAAGTTCGTGAAGTTCAGGAGCATCCGGGTCGGGAGCGGCAGCCGCGCGCCGAGGCCGGTGTAGAAGCTCTTGAATTTCGGCAGCACCCACGTCGACATGACGACGACGGCGACGATCGCGAGCACCATCACGATGCTCGGATAGGTGAGCGAGCTCTTCACCTGGCGCCGTGCCGCGAGGTCGCGCTCGATGTAGCCCGAGAGCTGCTCCATGGCGTCGTCGAGCTGGCCGGTGAGCTCCGCGGCGCGCACGACGGCGATGTAGTAGCCGGGGAAGACCTTGGTGTACTCGGCGATGGCGTCGCCGAAGCTCATGCCCCCGCGCAGCTTGCGCTGGAGCTCGGCGAGGACCTCGCGCATCTTCTTGGAGCTGGTTTCCTCGGCGACGACACCGAGCGCGTCGATGATCGGGATCCCCGATCGCAGGAACGACGCGGCCTGGCGGGAGAAGTTCATGACCTCTTCCGCCTCGACGGCGCGCCCGATGTAGAACTCCCGCTTGTACCAGGGCCGGGCCGCCGGAGCCGTCGGCGCCGGCGGTTGCATCGTGGCGGTCGTCATTCGAACCCCTCCGAGACGAACACGTGGCGGACCACTTCGTCGATGGTCGTGACGTCGGCCTCGACGAGATGCATCGCTTGGCGGTGCAACGTCTGGAGCCCGCGGCGGACCGCGGCCTCACGGGCGACGCGCGGTGGTGCGCCCTCGGCGAGGCAGGCGCGGACCTCGTCGGACAGGGCCAGCACCTCGTACACGCCGATGCGATCGAGGTAGCCGGTCCCGCTGCAGAGCGCGCAGCCCCCGCCCCTGAACCAGGTGCGCTTCTCCCCGCCACCCAGCTTGGAGAAGACGGCGACGTCCTGTGCGGTCGGCTCGTACGGGCGCGCACACGAGCGGCAGATGCGACGCACGAGGCGTTGGGCGACGACGCCGACGATCGCGGACGTGACGCGGAACGACTCGATGCCCATGTCGAGCAGGCGGTAGAGCGCCGAGATCGTGTCGATCGCGTGCACCGACGAGAGCACGAGGTGTCCCGTCAGCGCGCTCTGCACCGCGATGCCGGCGGTCTCGACGTCGCGCACCTCGCCGACGAGGATGACGTCGGGGTCCTGGCGCAGGATCGACTTGAGTCCCGTCGCGAACGTCAGCCCGGCCTGGTCGCTGATCTGGATCTGGTTGGCCCGGGGGAAGACGTACTCGACCGGGTCCTCGATCGTCATGACGTTGATGTCGGGACGGTTGATCTCCGTCAGCGTTGCGTACAGCGTCGTCGTCTTGCCGCTGCCGGTCGGTCCCGCGACGATCACCATCCCGAACGGCGAGGCGACGATTCGCGAGTAGAGCGCGCTCGTGCTCGGCGGCATGCCGAGGTCGGCGAGGCGCAGGAGCGAACGGGTGCGGTCGAGCAGCCGCAGCACCGTCTTCTCGCCCCAGATCGTCGCGGTGGTCGAGACCCGCACATCGAGGTCGCGACCGTCGACCGCCATCTCGAACTGTCCGTCCTGGGGACGGCGCCGTTCGACGATGTTCATGTCGGCCATGATCTTGATCCGGCTGACGAGCGCCGGACCCATGTCGGTGGGCAGCGACAGCACGTCGTGCAGCGCGCCGTCGACGCGGAAGCGGACGTGCACACCGTCGTCACTCGGCTCGATGTGGACGTCGGAGGCGCGGTCGCGCAGCGCCTGGGTCACGATCTTGTTGACGATTTGGACGATGGGCGCGTCGTCGTCGGTGCCGGCCTCGGCGACGAGCGTGGGGTCGACGAAGTCCCCACTGGCGCGGAAGGCCTCGATGTCGTCGTCGACGGCTGCCGTCGCGCGGTAGGTCTGGTTGACGCGGTTGCGGAGGTGCGACGGGACGCCGAGCACGAGATGGACCTCGCGCACGGGCAGCCCGCGCAGCACGTCGCGTGCGGCATCGTCCAGCGGATCGGCGATCGCCACCGTCAACACGTCGTCCTGGAGCGACAGGGGGAGGACGTCGAGACGGTGCGCGTCGGCGCCGGTCAGCAGCGCCGCGGCTGCGGCGTCGGGTTGCGCGGTCCGCAGGTCGACGACGGGGATCTCGAGCTGGTGACCCAGCGACCGGGTCACCGTGCTCTCGTCGAGGTAACCGCGCGTGACGAGCGACGTGCCGAGACGGCCCGGCAGCCCGTTCGCGACGAGCGCCTCGATCGCATCCCGCTCCATCACCCCCGCGCCGACGAGGACGTCACCAAGGCGCGGTCGGCCGACGCTGCGGCCCGCGTCGGGCACGATCGTCGCCGCGACCTCGCGGGTGACGGTGCTAGCGGCGCGGCGTCGCACCGGTCCCCCTCAGGAGTGTTGACGCGCGCGTGAACGCGCCCTTCGACGGTTGCCCTCTGCCCAGCCCCATGCCTCCGGGCCATCGCGGCGCCGCGGCATCAGGTAACGGGTCTTCCGAAGAATTCTCCCGGGTCCGACCCGGGTGCGTCAGCCGGGAGGAGTTGCTCCGCTCGTGGGAGTGTCGTGGCCGTGGCGCCGGCGGCGAAGATGCGGCCGCGACGGAGACCATCCCGGTTGCAGCTGCTCCCGCTCGAATTGGCGCATCCGGGCGCGCAGGATGTCGGTCCGGGTGCAGATCCCGATGAGCTTGTCGTCCTCGACGACGGGGAGGTGCGTGACCTCCTCCTCGACGAGTCGTTGCACGGCGTCGAGGAGCGTGTCGTCTGGCCGGACCTCGATCACCTGAGGCGTCGCGACGGCGAGCACCGGCTCGTTGCCATCGGACTCGCGCGCGAGGAGATCGCGTCGAGTGAGGATCGCGACACCGTGCCCGGCCGCGTCGACGACGGGGAACGCATCGTGCCCGGCACGTTCGAGCAGTTGTCGAGCCCGCCCGACCGGGGTCGTCTCGGGCAGTGTGTCGACGTCGCGCGTCATGACGTCGGCCACGGTCGTGCTCGACAGCACGTCGGCTTCGTAGTCGCCCTGGACCCGAATGCCGCGGCGGGTGAGCTTAGTCCGCGATCTGGCGATGCCCCGCCCGTCGTTCACCGAGGCGTGTCAGGATGGGCGCCGAGTGGCTGAGGCGGGGATGAACGTCCTTCTGGTGACGCTGGACCAGTTCCGGGGCGACAGCTTGTCGGCCGCCGGGCATCCCGTCGTGCGCACGCCGCATCTCGACGCGCTCGCGGCCGACGGTGTCCGTCTCGCCCGCCACTACAGCCAGGCCGCGCCGTGCTCGCCGGGGCGGGCGTGCCTGTACACGGGTACGTACCAGATGAACAACCGCGTCGTCGCCAACGGCACCCCGCTCGACGACCGCTTCGACAACGTCGCACGCGCGGCGCGCCGGGCCGGATACGACCCGGTCCTGTTCGGGTACACGGACCAGGGGATCGACCCGAGGCTGGCCGACGGCCCCGACGATCCGCGCCTCTCCGACTACGAGGGTGTGCTGCCCGGGTTTTCGGTCGCGCTCGACCTCTCGCACGACCGCGACTGGCACGCGTCGCTCGCCGAGCTCGGCTACGGCCCGTTCGAGTCGCGCGATCACACGCTCGCGACCGAGCCCGATCGGCCCGCCGAGCACAGCATCTCGGCCTTTACCACCGATCGGCTCATCGAGTGGCTCCGTCGTCGCGACCCGCCGTGGTTCGTGCACGCGAGCTACCTGCGCCCGCACCCGCCGTACGCGGCGGCGGGGGAGTGGAGCCGCGCCTACGACCCCGATGCGGTGCCCTTGCCGGTCTCGCCGGCGGCACGCCTCCACCCCTTCCACGAGGGCGCGCTGTCGATCCCGCTGGCGGCCGCGCCGCGAGACGAGCGCGGCCAGCGCGAGATGCGCGCGCAGTACTACGGCATGATCGGCGAGGTCGACCACCAGCTCGGTCGCGTGTGGGACGCGCTGCGCGAGCTGGATCAGTGGGACGACACGTTCGTCCTCGTCACCTCCGATCACGGCGAGCAGCTCGGTGACCACGGGCTCGTGCAGAAGCTCGGCTGGTTCGAGGCGAGCTATCACGTGCTCGGCATCGTGCGCGATCCTCGTCATCCCGAGGCGCACGGTGGCGCGGTGCACGAGTTCACCGAGAACGTCGACGTGTTCCCGACGCTGTGCGAGGTGATGGACGTCGAGATCCCCGCGCAGTGCGACGGCCTCCCGCTCACGCCGTTCCTCCGGGGCGAGACGCCCGAGTGGTGGCGCGATGCCGCGCACTGGGAGTTCGACTGGCGCGACATGGCGCTGCGCACCCACGAGTACCCGTGGCCGTGGGACCGACGTCCCGAGCGCATGCATCTCGCCGTACGGCGCGACGCGGCCACGCAGTACGTGCAGTTCGGTGACGGCTCGTGGCTCTGTTATGACCTCGCCACCGACCCGACCGGGCGCACGGAGATCTGCGAGCCCGCGGTGGTCCTGCCGCTCGCGCAGGACATGCTCGCGTGGCGTTCGGAGCACGCGGACCGCACGATGACCGGCATGCTGCTCGAGAATGGCGGCATCGGTCGGTGGCCGCCGACGCGGGAGCACGCGTCGTGAACGCGTTCGTCACCCTCGACGAGCTCGTCGACTTCCTCCGCGCGCTCGACGACGTCCCGTCCGACGAGGGCTTGCCGTTCAGCGAGCTCGACCACCAGTTGCAGTGTGCGTACGAGCTCGCGCTCGCGGAGTCTGGCGACGTCGAGCTCCAGGTCGCGGGGCTCGTCCACGACATCGCACACACCGTGGGCCCGATCGAGGAGCACGCGACGCTCGGCGCCGCGATGGTGCGCGCGTTGTTCGGGCCGCGCGTCGCGACGCTCGTCGAGGACCACGTCCCTGCGAAGCGCTACCTGGTCACGGTCGATCCCGAGTACCGCGCGCAGCTGTCGCCCGACAGCGTCCGCACGCTCGCGCTCCAGGGCGGTGCACTGCCCGCGGCCGAGGTCGCGCGCTGCGAGCGCCGCCCGCACTGGGCCGCGTCCGTCGAGCTGCGTCGGGCCGACGACCGGGCCAAGACGCCGGGCCGCGAGGTCCCGGGACTCGATCATTGGGTCCCGCGCCTGCGCGAGGTCGCAGCGCGCTGATCAGACCGAGCGGCCCTGGAAGTCGCCGATGAGCGACAACGAGACCCGCCCGTCACCTGTATCGCGGTTCGCGAGCTCCTCGCGCTTCGTGCGGTAGTACGCGGCGCGCAGGTCGCCGTCGGAGCGGGCGTTGTACGTGGGGTACAGCGCGCGGCGGTCGCGCGCGGAGGCGTTGGCGCCGCTGCGGTGCGGAAGCCGCGAGTGGAACCAGAGCACCCCGCCCGCGGGTACCTCGACCGGCTCCCAGGCCAGCGCGACCGCGACGTCGTCCGGGATGCACCCACGCTCGTCGGTCGGGAGGAGCTCCCCATGCATCCCGTCCACCACCTCGAGACAACCGTTGTCGATCGACGCGTCGTCGACGGCGAGCATGCAGGACACGTGCGTACGGACGAAGGGATACGCGGGCGCGTCCTGGTGGGCGGCGAATCCCGCACCGCCCACGGCCTTGTAGTTGACCTTCTCCTTGTAGAGGACAGCCGCTTCGCCGAGCAGCGCGCCCGCGGTCTCGGGGAGCGTGCCGGTCGTCAGGAGCTCGCGCATCCCGGCGTGGAACGGCACGAAGTTCTCGGTCCGGCACAGCTTCGGGCCGTCGTCGGTCATCTCGCGGTAGTGGAGCAGCTCACCGTCGTCCGGCCACGTCGCGAGCTCGTCGACCCAGCCGCGCAGGCACGCCGTGCCGTCCTCGTCGAGCGCGGTGACCAGCACCCAGCCGTGCGCGCGGAAGAAGTCGACCGCGAGATCGTCGCACCGGTCGAATGCCCGCGTTCCCATGCCGGCGCGACGCTAGCCGCCGCTCGGTTGCATCCGTCGAAGGCGGAGGTACTCGTCGACACCGAAGAGTCGCTGCGTCCGCTGATCCTTCGCGGGGAAGTACTGCATGCCGTCGGAGACGATCTCGGGCTGACGAACCCCGAACGTGTTGCCTTCGTACACGATCGTCGCGTCGCGGCTCGCGAGCACGTTCTTGACCCAGTCGGTGTCGGAACCGTACGGCAGGGTGATGATCACGCCGTCGTCGGTTGCCGCGGCGCGCACCGGGGTCTCGTAGGGGCGGCCGCTGGAGCGCCCGACGTGGCGGACGAGTGACGCGTACGCGCCCGGTCGACCGGCTCGGTCGATGGTCAGGCCGCGCGTCGCCCGGCTGATCCGGCGCACCGCGTGCCGGACACGGGGCGACTTGGTCCTGAGCCCGACGACGAACACGACGGCAGTGACGACGACGACGATGAGGATCGTGCGGATCGCTCGACGGACCATGGGGGCGCTCCTGTCTCGAGAGGCCCGTTCGGTCTACCGCCACCGACGCGTGCGGTCGAGGGGTTCGCTCGCGCGGGCCGTCGCGCTCGATCGAGGATCGCGAAAAACCGGCCACTAGATGGCCGGATTCGGGTGCGATGCTGCGGGCATGACGACTGAACGCGACGACCTCATCGACGTCCTCGACAAGCAGCGTGGCTTCCTCCGCCACGCGGTCGCGGGCCTGACCGACGAACAGGCGGCGACGCGCACGACCGCGAGCGAGCTCTGTCTCGGCGGCATTGTGAAGCACGTGACCAGGGTCGAGCAGCGGTGGGCCAACTTCATCGTGAACGGCCCGGGCGCGATCGGCACGATGGACGAAGCGGCCTACGCCGCGCACGCGGCGAGCTTCCGGATGGAGCCGAGCGAGACGTTGGCTGACGCCCTTGCCCGCTACGACGAGACCGCGCAGCAGACGGAGCGGCTGATCCGGTCGCTGCCGTCGCTCGACGTCGATCACCCGTTGCCGGAGGCGCCGTGGTTCGAGCCCGGCGCGCGCTGGTCGGCGCGGCGCGCCCTGATCCACGTGCTGGCCGAGACCGCCCAGCACTCGGGCCACGCCGACATTCTCCGGGAGGCGCTCGACGGCCAGAAGACGATGGGCTGAACCGACGGAGTGGCTCAGTCGGCCTTCGGGACGACCTCGGCGGCGAGACGCTCCATCTGCGCGGCCTCCTCGTGCAGCGGTGTGAGCAGGATCATCTCCGCGCCCGCGTCGATCACTTCTCGCACGCCCGCGACGCATGCGTCGGGACTGCCGAGGACCGCGACAGGTGTGAGGTCGGCGCCGACATGTGCGTAGATGCGCGCGAGTCCCTCGGTTGCGAGCCGACGGGCGCGACCGGTGTCGTCGTCGACCTGGATGTAGACGCGCTTCGCGATCGGGAACCCGGTCGGGTCGCGCCCCTCCTCGTCGAGAATCGTCCGCAGGTTGCGCACGTGGTCGCGGAACTGCCCGGTCGTGGTGGAACCCGCGCCGAAGAAGCCGTCACCGAGACGGACGGCGCGTCGCAGCGCGTTCGCGTGGCCGCCACCGAACCACAGCGGCGGAAACGGCTTCTGGAACGGCTTCGGCTCCATCGCCGCGCTCCGCACCTGCCAGAACCGTCCCTCGAACGTGATCTCGGGTTCGGTCCAGCACGCCTTCATGAGGCGCACGCCCTCGGTGAAGCGCGCGATGTACGTCGCCGGGTCGGCGCCGAAGGCCGCGAACGGTCGGTGCCGGTCGCCCGGGCCGACGCCGATCTCGATACGTCCGCCGCTCAACTGGTCGAGGGTGCTCAGGCTCTTCGCCAGGTGGACGGGGTTGTGCAGCGGCGTGACGTACACCGCGCAGCCGAGCCGGATGCGGTCGCAGCACGCGGCCGCGTACGTCATCGTCTCCGTGGGTGCGAGCTGCGGGAACGCCCCGAGGACCTGCTCCTGGGTCCACGCGCTCTCGAAGCCGAGCGCCTCGGCACGTGTGAGGAACGCGCGGAACGCGTCGGGTTCGAACGCTCCGTCGCCGAAGCGCTGGGGCATGGAGATGGCGAAGCGCACCCTCGAAGCGTACCGACGGCGTTCGGCGGACACGGGTGGGAACTCTTTCGGGAGCCGGTGCGTTGGAACCCACGACGGAGGGGAGTATCCCCGCGGTTCGTGTCGTCAACGCGGCGCCCTGCGCCCGGCACGAGCGCCCAACGGCGGGCGGGAGAGACCTCCAGCGGTCGCAGTCGACCCCGGAAGGTCTCCCTTGGACGTCACGATCCTCAGCTGGCTCGCGGTGCTGGGCGTCATCGCGGGCGCGCTCGCCCTCGACCTGTTCGCGTTCCACCGCACGGCCCACGTCGTCACGCTGCGTGAAGCCACGATCTCGACGGTCGCCTGGGTCGCGCTCGGGGTCGGCTTCGGCCTCGTCGTGTGGCACTGGGGCGGATCGGAAGCCGCGGGCGAGTACTACGCCGGCTACCTGATCGAGAAGGCGCTGGCCGTCGACAACGTCTTCGTGTTCGCGCTCGTCATCGGCGCGTTCGCGGTGCCGCGCGCGCTCGAGCACCGGGTGCTGTTCATCGGCGTCATCGGTGCGCTCGTGTTGCGGGGCCTCTTCATCGCGGGCGGTGCGGCGCTCCTCGGCACGTTCCACTGGGTCGTCTACGGGTTCGGCATCCTGCTCGTCGCGTCCGGGGTCAAGATGATGCGGCACCGCTCCGGGACCGTGGTCAACCCGGAGCGAAATCCGGTGCTCCGTGCCGTCCGGCGGGTCATGCCCATGACCGACGACTACGTCGGCCAGCGGATGTTCGTGCGCCGGGCCGGACGGCTCATGGCGACGCCGATGCTCGCGGTGTTGACCGTCATCGAGACGACCGACGTCATGTTCGCGGTCGACTCGATCCCCGCGATCTTCGCAGTGACAGAGGAGCCGTTCCTCGTGTTCACGTCGACCGCGTTCGCGATGCTCGGCCTGCGGTCGATGTACTTCGTGCTCGCCGGAGTGATGGACCGCTTCGTCCACCTCAAGACGGGCCTCGCGGCGGTGCTCGCGTTCGTGGGGGCGAAGATGCTGCTCACCGATGTCGTCCACATCCCGGTGTGGGCTTCGCTGCTCGGGATCGTCGCGATCCTCGCCGTCGCTCTCGTCGCGTCCCTGCGCGCCACCGCGTCTATCCCCGCCCCGACCGAGGAGGTCGCGTCATGAGGTGCCCGAACGACGGAGCCGTGCTCGAGACGAGCGAGCGCGACGGCGTCGAGGTCGACTCCTGCCCCGACTGCCGTGGCGTGTGGCTCGACCGCGGCGAGCTCGACAAGATCCTCGACCGGTCGAACCGCGACGCCGCCGCGTTCGCGTTCCCCCACCGCACCCGCCGAAAGCGGTCGTTCCTCAGTGACCTCTTCGACGACTGACGCGCGACCTCGCCCGGTTCGTGCTCAGAGCGTGGGGCGCACAGCCGGCATGTCGCCGCCGTGGGAGGCGAGGATGGCGCGCGTGAGGTCCCGGCGGAGCCGCTCGAGCGCGCCGGCGCCGATCGCGTCGGCCCACTCGGCCTCGAGCTCGGCGTAGATCTGCTCGACCGTCGCGAGCAGGCGGCGGCCCCGGGCGCTCAGGCGCAGCGGTCGGACCCTGCCGTCGTCGGCGCCCGCGGCGGTGACCAGGTACCCGGCGTCGATCATGGCCGCCGCGAGCTTCGACGCGGCCTGCTTCGTCATTCCCATGAGCGCCGCGAGCTCCGTCACCGACGTCGGACCGTCGCGCGCGGCCAAGAGCGCGAACCCGAACGCCGGTCGCACATCGGTCCAGCCCCGCTCGCGCAGGCGCGCGTGGAGGCCGTCCACCAGGTCGCGGTATGCGATTGCGAACAGGCGCGCCAGCGGCGTCTGACGATCCTCGTCGTTCACTCGGCCCATGGGGGCGTGAACGGCGTTCCGCCCGGCATGCGCGCCTGGCCGCCGACGGCCTGGCAGCACAGGAGTCGAAGGGGACCGTCGGCGTCGTTGGCGAGGGTGAACTCGGTGTCGGGCGGGATCACGACCGCGTCACCGGCACGCGCGGCGGTCCGGACGCCGTCGACCTCGACGGATGCGCGGCCGTCCAGCACGACAAAGATCTCTTCGCGAGTGAGCGAATGCGGTGTCGGCGGTGTGCGGGGCTGGATCTCGACCGCCCACACGGCCGTGTCGCGTGTGCCGCGCGACGGTGTCGCGAGCGACGTGAACCGTGTGCCGTCGAGCTCGTGGGTCGGCGTGGCGGGTGCAGGGATGACAGGCATGAGCGCGACCTCTCCAGGGCGTTCTCGGACCATATGGTCAACGTCGTTGACCATATGAAGATACGCGGTCTGTATCAGGAAGTCAACCTGGTTGACCGTTGGTGGGTTTCCGACCTGCTCGACCGACCGCTGTGCGGGGAAGGCCCGGACACGCGACGATGCGGGTGGCAAACCGTCGCCGACCGTGGAGGGACCCATGAGCGCGGAGTGGCCCGCGGTCGACTACGAGCAGTGGAAGCCGACGTGCGACACGCTGCACGCGCACAGCCAGCTCCTCGGGAAGTTCGCGGTCGCGCTCGCGCCGCCGGCACCGGAGCTCCAGCACGCGGCGTTGCGCCTCACCGCGCGCGGATGGGCGACGCTGCCACTCCCGGCGCCTGACGCCTCGGGTGCGTTCACCGTCACGCTCGATCTGCGCGCTCACGAGGTCGTCCTGGAGCACAGCGACGGACGGACCGCGCGTGTCGCGCTGACGACGAATCGCAGTGTGGCCGACGTGACGCGCGAGGTGATCGACGCGGCGCAGACGCTGGTCGGACCGGTGCAGCTCAACCTGACGCCCCAGGAAGTCCCGTGGAGCGTGCCGTTCGACCAGGACGTCGAGCACGCGACGTACGATCCGCAGCAGGTGTCGTCCTACTTCGCGGCTGCGACGCGCGCCGCGCTCGTGCTCGCCGAGTACCGTGCGCCCTTCCGCGGCCGTTCCACGCCGGTGAACGCATGGTGGGGCTCGTTCGACCTCGCGGTGAGCCTGTTCTCCGGGCGTCCCGCCGATCCGCCGTCCACCGACTTCATCATGCGCAACGCGATGGACGCCCAGGAGGTCGCCGTCGGCTGGTGGCCCGGCGATCAGCGCTACGGCAAGGCGGCGTTCTACGCCTACGCCCACCCCGCACCCGACGCCTTTCCCACGGCCGACCTCTCGCGGTTCGGTGCACGATGGGACGGCGAGCTCGGCGAGTACGTGCTCGACTGGAACGCCGTCCGAGCGGCGCCCGATCCGCACGGTCTCGCGGTCGAGTTCGCGCGCGCGGCCTTCCGCCATGCGTGCGAGGTGTGCGCGTGGGATCCCGGACTCGCGGCGAGCGCCGACGGCAGGCCGCCGCCGATCACGTAGTCGCGCGCGCCACGGGTGACTAGAGGTAGTTGCGTTTCACCATGTCGCGCGTCGCGACCCAGCCCGGCAGGGCGGGGAGGTAGGTCACCGCGACCTGGTTGATGAGCACGGCGCCCGCCGCCGCGGCCTCGGGGACGTGCAACGCGGTGAGCGCGCCGGTCATCCCGACGGTGGACACGGCGGTGCCGCCGCCCGAGACGGGAATGAGCGCCGAGAGGGTCCCGAACGCGATGCTGAGCGCGAGCAGCGTCCAGAACGAGACGTGCACGCCGAACGCGATCACGTCGGCCTCCAACGCGAACGCGTAGAGGACGGCCGCGCCGATGTTGCCGGCGATCAGCAGCGACAGGCGTCGGGGCGATCGAGCGACGGCCCACAGCGTCCCCGCTGCTCGCGCCAGCGGAGGGATCACCCGTTCCCGGAGCTGGCGGACCGCGACGACGACGGCGGTGATCACACCGAGCACGAAAACCGCCCCGAGCACGTACTCGAGCAGAACCTCGGCGCGCAGGGTCGGGAGATGGAGCGTGAGCTTGTCGGGCGTCAGCGCGAGCGCGAGGACGAACAGGCCGAGCTGCACGGCTGCGTTGCCCACGGTGTTGATCACACCCCCCGCCGCGACCGCCGACGCGAGATCGAGACCCTGCTTCTGCAAGAAGCGGACCTGGATCGCGTCGCCGCCGACCAACGGGATCGCCAGGTTCGAGAACGACATCGCGAGCTGGCACTCCGTCGTCGGCCACAACGGCAACGAGCTCGGCACGCTCCCCATGAGCGCGATCGCGTAGGGCAGGTTCGTCGCCAGCGACAGGACGATCGACGCGACCACCCACCACCAGTCGGCGCCGGTGAACGCGTCCCACAACTGGCCCGGGCTGCCGATCTGACTCAGCAGCGCGCCGAGCGCGATGAGGGTGCCGATCGCCATCCCGAGGTTCGCGGCGCTGATGCGGTTCAGCCGCTGGAGCTCGGGCGCCTCGACGCCCGCGACGCGTGCACCGTGCTCCCGGAGCCGCGCGAGGCGCTCGTCGAGGTCGTGACGCCTCACGTTGAACGCGGTCCTCGTCGAGCGTTCGAGCGCCGCGGGCTGGAGCACCGGCAGCGCGGCTGCGAGCGACGCGGGGCCCATCACCCGCGCGCAGGCCGCGGCCGCCCGTTCGTCGCCGACGAGCGCAGCGGTGGACGCGAGCAGCTCCGCGACGTCGCGGGCTCGTTGGTCGGACGCGGCAGAGAGCTTGGCCCGGTCGAAGTCGATCAGCGCGGGCCCGTCCGCCGTCATGACGACGTGTCCCGCGTTCATCCGGCCGTGAACCACGCGCGCACCGTGGAGCGGGGCGACCTGCTCCCAGACCGAGTCGAGCGTCGCGTCACCGATCGATTCACCGGGCAGGTCCGCGAGCGTTGTCCCGACGTAGGGTCGTTCGACGAGGACCGCCGCACCCCGTCCCGCCTTTCCGACCACGAGCACCTGCGGTGATCGCGCGCCGTTCTCGCGCGCGAGCAGGATCGTGAGCGCCTGGATCTGCAGCTGGTGCAACCGCGTCGCGGTCAACGGCGGCCCGGAGTCCTTGTACGCGATGCTGCGGACCAGCTTCGCCATGAACTGGGTGTCGGTCGCGTCGCGGCCGAGCACCCGGACGACGAGTGGTCCGTCCGGATCGCGGGCCAGCATGACGGTGGCGCCGAACGGCTGCTGCGCAGCCAGGTGCACGTCGGAGGCGTCGAGCCCGAGCTGACGGAGCGAGAGCGTCACCTGTCGGGTGGTGGGGCGGCCGCCGGGTGAGCCGAAGACGAGCGCGGCGGCCGCCGCGACACCCCAACCCAGCACCGCACCGGCGACGACGTCGCGCGGGTACCCGACGCCGAGGTACATGGCCGCGAGCCCGGCGCCGACGACCAGGATCCCCCCGACGACCCGGATCGGTCGTGAGACGTACGGCGCGGCAGCCGCGAGGATGGCCACGAGGATCGCGATGCGCGCCTGCGGGAAGTGCGGGGTCGCACCCGAGAGGTGCGTCACGACGTGCAGGCTCCGGCGCAGCGATTCGCGCTCGACGACGATCGCCCCGATGACGCGCGCCGCCACCCAGGCGGCGACGCCACACAGCGACATCGCGAACGCAAGTCGCCATCGTCGCCCGACGAGCGCGGCGGTCACGATGAGCCCGACCACCCACATGGTTCCGCCGGCGAACAGAGCACGGAACAGCGGCGCGAGCACCCCGGGCAGCGTGTTGAAGTAGACGAACAGCCCGCGCTCGCCGCGCGGCAACGTGTTCGCCCGCAGCGAGAGCACGATCAGGGCGGCCGTGGCGAGCAGCAGCCGGAGGACGTCGACGGCTCGGCGCTGGAACGGCCGTTCGGACGCGGGCCCGAACCAGCCGTCGCGCCAGTGGCGCGGCTCGGCGACGACGGCTTGCCCGGTCTCGTCGACGCTCCCGGCCGGTGTCGCCGGCTGCCTGACCCGCACGCTCTCAATCATTGTCCGTCCGGGCGTAGGGTGCCGTCGTGACCGAGCCGATCATCGCGAGTGACGACGCCGGCGTCCGCATACTGACGCTGGCACGCGCAGGCGAGTACAACACGATCAACCCCGCGCTGCGCGACGCCCTCGGGCGCGGGCTCGACGACGCCGAGCGCGATCCCGCCGTACGCGTCGTCTTGCTGCGCGCCGACGGCCCCGCGTTCTGCGCCGGCTACCAGCTCGACTGGGCGACGTCCGCGCAGGCGCGCGCCGACTCCGCCACGACATGGGACTCCGTGCAGGACCTACGGATGATCGATTCCTACGCGCGCACGTGGGCGCGGCTGCACGAGCTCTCCAAGCCGACCGTCGCCGCGGTGCAGGGATGGTGCATCGCCGGCGGCACGAACCTCGTGCTCCAGGCCGACCTGATCGTCTGCGCGACCTCGGCGCGCTTCGGCTATCCGCCCATGCGCGTCTGGGGCATCCCGGAGTCGCCGTGGGTGTGGATCGCCCGCCTGGGCCTGGAGCGGGCGAAGCGCTACCTGTTCACCGGTGACGAGCTCAGCGGTCGCGAGGCGGCCGAGGTCGGGCTCGTGCTCGAGTGCGTCGCAGACGACGAGCTCGATTTGCACGCGATGGCGCTGGCGCAGCGGATCGCGCGGCTCCCGCTGAACCAGCTGCAGATGATCAAGTGGACGCTCAACGACACCGCGCGTCAGATGTACGCGCCGCAGACGTCGCGGTTGCTCGGATGTCTCTTCGACGGTGTCGCGCGCCACACGCAGGAGGGTCTGGACTTCGTGGCGCGCTCCGAGGAGGTCGGGTTCCGGGCCGCGGTCCGCGAGCGTGACGACCCCTTCGGCGACTACGGGTCGAGACCGAAAGGCGAGTAGCCGCGGCATGCCGGCCGAGGGCCAGCGCGACGCGCCGCTGCGAGTTGTCAACGCCGTCGCCCCGATCCGCGTGTGCGACATCGGCGGGTGGACCGACACGTGGTTTGCCGGGCACGGCAAGGTGTTCAACGTCGGTGTGCACCCCGCGGTCGAGGTGCGGGTCGCGGTCCACCCGAGGGGTGCCCTCGCGAACCGGGTCGTGCTCGACGTCGAGAACTACGGCGACCGTTACGCGTTCGAGCCGGGTCTGCTCCCCGGCCGTCATCCGCTCCTCGAAGCGGCCGTCGACGAGATCGGTGTACCCGACGACGTCTCGGTGGAGATCAGCATCTGGTCGGAGGCGCCGGCCGGCTGCTCGACCGGTACGTCGGCGTCGGTGTCCGTCGCGCTCATCGGCGCGCTCGACTCGTTGACACCGGCTCGCATGACGCGTCACGACGTCGCGTGCACCGCGCACCGCATCGAGGTCGAGCGGCTCGGGATCCAATCGGGCATTCAGGATCAGCTGTGTGCCGCGTACGGCGGCGTGAACCTCATCGAGGTGCCGTCGTATCCCGACGCGACGGTGTCGCAGCTCTCGGTGCCCGACCCGGTGTGGTGGGAGCTGGATCGACGGCTCGTGCTGCTCTTCCTGGGGCGTACGCACGTATCGTCGGAGATCCACGACCGCGTCATCGCCGCGCTCGCGCGGGAGGGTGAGAGCTCGGCCCACCTGGAGACGCTGCGCCGCACCGCCGAACAGGCCCGGGACGCCGTGTGCGCGGCCGACTTCGCTGCGCTGGGACGCGCGATGACGCGCAACACAGACGCCCAGCGCCTCCTCCACGAGGGTCTCGTCGGCGAGCACGCGCGCGCCGCCATCGACGTCGCGGCGGCCAACGGCGCGCTGGGGTGGAAGGTGAACGGCGCGGGTGGCGAAGGCGGAAGCCTCACGCTGCTGTGCGGCCCCGGCATGCGCGCCAAACGGGAGCTGCTGCGCGCACTCCGTGGAGCTGACCCGCACTTCCGGATCATCCCGATCTCGCTCGCCCGGCACGGCCTTCGCGTCTGGTACACGTGAGGCCCATGTCAGCGCGCGTCGCCACGCTCGTGTCGGTCAACGTCGGGATGCCCCGTGACGTCGAGTGGCAGGGCCGAACCGTCCACACCGGTATCTGGAAGGACGCCGTGGACGGTCCGTGCGGGGTGCGACGCCTGAACCTCGACGGCGACGGACAGGGCGACCTCGCGGGTCATGGCGGTGAGCAACGCGCGGTGTACGTGTACCAGCTCGACTCGTACCGGCACTGGCGCGAGCACCTGCAACGCGACGACTTCGTCTTCGGCCAGTTCGGCGAGAACTTCACCGTCGACGGGCTCGCCGACGACGACGCGTGCATCGGTGACCGCTACCGCATCGGTTCGGCGCTGTTCGAGATCACGCAACCACGGGTGACGTGCTACCGGGTCGGCATCCGGATGAACGAGCCGCGCATGCCCGCGCTGCTCGTCGGGCACGGCCGTCCGGGCTTCTACTTCCGCGTGATCGAGGAGGGCGCCGTCCAGGCGGGTGACGATGTCGTCAAGGTCGCGATCGGTCCCGAGCAGATGACGGTCGCGTCGGTCAACGCGCTCCTCTACGTCGAGCGCCGCCCCGACCCCGAGCTGCTTCGCCGCGCGCTGCGGATCCCTGCGCTGAGCCCGGGCTGGCAGGCGTCGTTGCAGGCCCTCCTCGACGAGGACGCGCGGGGCGCGCCGGGCGGCGGCAACGCGGGGCTCACCGTGGTCGCGCCTCCGCCGGCCTGGCCCGGGTTCCGCACGCTGCGCGTCGTGGCGAAGCGCGCCGAGACCACGAACGTCGTGTCGCTGGAGCTCGACGCCGACGACGACCGGCCGCTCGCGCGCTCGATCCCCGGACAGTTCGTCACCGTCAAGCTCGAACCGGGAGACGGCGCGCCACCACTCGTGCGCAGCTACTCGCTCTCGGGACCACCGGGCGGCGCGACCTACCGGATCAGTGTCAAGGTCGAGCCACAGGGCGCGGCCGGCCGGTACCTGCAGGCCGCGGTCGACGTGGGGGACCGCATCGACGTGGCCGCGCCGCGCGGTCGGTTCACGCTCGACGACGGCGCGCGACCGGTCGCACTGGTGAGCGCGGGCGTCGGTGTGACCCCGGTGCTCGCGATGCTCCACGAGCTGAGCAGCGGGCGATCGACGCGCGACGTCTGGTGGCTCCACGGCGCGCGCAGTGGGGCGGAGCACGCGTTCGCCGGCGAGGCACGCGCGCTGCTCGCGTCGCTCGGCAGCGCGCACAGTCACGTGTGGTACAGCCGACCCGGTCCGGACGACCGGCTCGGTGTCGACTACGACGAGGTCGGTCGCATCACGCCGGCGACGATCGCAGCGATCGGCGTGCCGACCGAGAGTGAGCTCTACCTCTGCGGTCCGCCCGTGTTCATGGACACGATCCGCGACGGCATCGATGCGCTCGGGGTCGCTCCTGTGCGTGTGCACACGGAGGTGTTCGGCGCCGAGGGTCCGATCACACCCGGTGTCGTCGCGCAGCCCACCCGGCCGCCGCACCCGCCCGAAGGTCGCGTGGGCACGGGCCCGCTCGTGTCGTTCGTGCGGACGGGGTTGAACGTCCGCTGGGACGACGAGGCGTACGCCAGCATCCTGGAGCTGGCCGAGGCGTGCGACGTGCCCGCACGATGGTCGTGTCGCACAGGCGTCTGCCACACCTGCGAGACCGGGCTCGTCGACGGGACGGTCGCGTACGCCCCGGAACCGCTCGAACCGCCGGCGGCGGGCAACGTGCTCGTGTGCTGCTCGCGTCCCGGCAGCGACGTCGCCGTCGATCTCTGAGCGGACCTCGCAGGTGCTCGCGGGTCGTCCACGGGCACGGACCGCCGCGTCGCGCGATCCTTCCGGCGTGCGGGTGTTGGTGGTCGAGGACGATCCGTCCGTCGCGACCGGCGTGCAGCACTGCCTCGCGGCCGACGGCCTCGACGTCGAGGTCGTCCACGACGGTGCAGTGGCGCTGGCCCGCGCCCGCGCCGACGAGTTCGACCTGATCGTCCTCGACATCCTGCTGCCGTCGCTCAACGGCTACCGCGTCTGCGAGTCGATCCGCTCCGACGACGACTGGACCCCGATCCTCATGCTCACCGCGAAAGCGGGGGAGTACGACGAGGCCGAGGGCCTCGAGACGGGGGCCGACGACTTCCTGGTCAAGCCCTTCTCGACCGTCGTCCTCCAGGCGCGGGTGCGCGCGTTGCTCCGTCGACCGCTCCGGCGGTCGGCGTTGCTGTCGGCCGGGGACCTCCGCCTCGATCTCGTCCGGCGCCGGTGCGTACGCGGTTCGCACGTGGTCGAGCTCACCGCGCGCGAGCTCGAGGTGCTCGCGCACCTCCTGGCCCACGGCGGCGAGACGGTCACCAAGAACGAGCTGCTGCACGCGGTGTGGGGCGCCACCTTCGAGGGGAACCCCAACATCGTCGAGGTGTACATCCGCCACCTGCGCCGCAAGCTCGACGAGCCGTTCGGCCGGTGCAGCATCGAGACCGTGCGCGGCGTGGGGTACCGCCTGCGTGTCGAGGAGCACGCGTGAGCGCGCGTCGTGGTGTCGCGCGCCACTGGTCGCTCCGGTCGCGCATCACCGCCGGGGCGTTGCTCGTCGTCGTGATCGCCCTGACCGCCGGAGGGCTGCTGCTGATCCGGGTGCTCCAGCACCAGATGACCGCTCAGATCGACACGACGCTCGAGGCCAACGCCGACTTCGTCGTCCGCAGTCTCCGCACCGGCACGCCACTGCCGGTGCGCGAGGGCCCGACCGACATCTACGTCCAATTCGTCACGCGCGACGGGCGGGTGCTCGGTGCGAGCACCGCGGCGCGCGGCCTCCCGGCGCTCAGCACGCGCCAGACGCCGCACGGCGCGGTGCGTACGGTGCGCTCGCCGGCGCTCGGTGAGCTGCGGGTGATCGACGAGCCGGCGCCGACGATGCCGGGCGTCACGCTCGTCGTCGCGCGCTCGTCTGCGAGCGTGTCGAGGGTCCGGACCTCGATCGTGCGCGTCGTCGCCCTGTTGATCGCAGCCGGGAGCGTGCTGCTGGGCGTGCTCATCTGGATCGTCGTGGGTCGGGCGCTGCGCCCCGTCGACGACATGCGCCGGACGGTCGACGCGATCGGTGCCCGTGACCTCGGTCGTCGCGTCGACGAGCCGGGAACGGGCGACGAGCTGGACCGGCTCGCCGACACGCTCAACGACCTGCTCGCGCGGCTCGACGTCGCGCTCGGACGCGAGCGTCAGTTCGTCGCCGACGCGAGCCACGAGCTGCGCACCCCAATCGCGGGTGTGCGGGCCCTCCTCGAGACGGAACCGAGCGACCCGCGTTCGGTGGCCGACGTGAGAGCCGAGGCGCTCGTCCGCCTGGGCCAGTTGCAGGACCTGGTCGAGAGCCTGCTCGTCCTCGGACGGGCCGACGACGGCGCCGTGCGGGGCTCAGGGCCGGTCGACCTCGACGAGCTCGTGCTCGTGCAGGCACACCAGCTCGCCCGCACCACGGACCTCCGCGTCGACACCGCGGACGTATCGGGCGGCCAGGTCATGGGGCGTGAGGCCGACCTCGCGCGCGTGATCGGGAACCTGGCGACGAATGCTTCCCGTCACGCGCGCACGACGGTCGCGTTCTCGGTGTGCGAGCTCGCCGACGTCGTGGTGTTCGCGGTGACCGACGACGGACCGGGCATCGACGCTGCGGATCGCGACCGGGTCTTCGAGCGCTTCCGCACGCTCGACGACGCGCGGTCGCCGGGCCTCGGTGGAACGGGGCTGGGACTCGCCATCGCGCGGTCGATCGTGCACGCGCACGGCGGCACCTTGAACGTGGAGGACGGGGCGGATGGTGGGGCGCGCTTCGTCGTGCGTCTTCCGGTCGCGGTCGCGGCGCCGGTCGGGATCCCGGTCGAGCAGCGTTCCTGAACATCGGTTCAGGAACGCCCGGTGCACGGCGACACGCTCCGTGCTCTCATGACGCCATGACCGCAGGAGTTGCTCGACGATCCAAGTGGTCCGCCCGGCGACGCGGGCTCGCGCTGCTCGCCGTGCCGGTGATCGTCGCGACCGTGCTCGCGCTCACCACGATCGGCGCGTCCGCGACCGACTCGTCGCCGCGCGGCCACGAGCATGACCGCGACGACGGACGGGCCGCCGTTGCCTGGCCCGTCTACGGGCACGACCTCGCCAACACGCGTACGAACACCCGCGAGCACGCCGTCAACCGCTTCACCGCGGGCCGGCTCGCGCCGAGCTGGTCGATCGACGGGCTCGTCGGCGTGACCGGGACGCCGGTCGTGGCCGGCAACGTCGCGTACTTCGACGACTGGACGGGCAAGTTGCGGGCGGTCGACGCGCGGACCGGCCGGCCGATCTGGACCTCGAACGTCGGCGGCAACATCGCCGCGGCCCCCGCGGTGAGCCGCGACACGGTCTTCGCCGCGAGCGGCGCGACGCTGTTCGCGTTCGATCGGGCGACCGGCGCCCTGCGCTGGAAGACGGTGACCGATCCCGATCCGTTCGCGCAGATCTCGGCATCGCCGGTCGTGGTCGGACACCTCGTGTTCCAGGGTGTTGCGAACATCGGGGCGGTGGTTCCGTCCACCCACTACACCGCCCGCGGCTCGATCGCGGCCTACGACGTCAGCACCGGCCAGGTCGTGTGGCGCTTCTTCTCGACGCCCAACGACGCGACCAGCGGTCCCGGCGTGGGCATCTGGTCGACACCGGCGGTCGACCGCGATCGTGGGGTGCTCTACGTCGGCACGGGTCAAACGCTCGCCGCGCCCAACGCTCCGCTGAGTGACTCGCTGCTCGCGATCGACTACCGCACGGGGCGGTTGGTGTGGTCGAGGCAGTTCACCGCACCCGACATCTTCAGCGCGACGACACCCACGGGGCCCGACGCCGACGCGGGCGCGTCACCGAACATGTGGCGTGCCGACGGCCGCGACCTCGTCGGCGTCGGCGACAAGGCCGGCGTGTACCACGCGCTCGACCGCCGGACCGGCAAGCTGGTGTGGCAGCGACCGCTCACACCGAGGAGCTCGTTCGGCGGCGTGATCGGCACCGCGGCGGTGGTCGACGGGCGGATCCTGGTCCCGTCGAACGTCGGCAACCCGGCGACGAACTTCCCGACCAACGTCACCAAGGTGTTCGCGCTCGATCCGGGGTCCGGCGTGGAACGGTGGGTCGTCGATCTCCCCGGCAAGATCCTCGGACCGATCAGCGCGGTGCACGGCGTCGCGTTCGTCGGTACCGACACCGGACTGATGGTGGCACTGGGCACACGAACGGGGACGCGATTGTGGAGCTACCAGGCGCCCGACAAGACGGCGTGCGGCCCGTCGATCGTCGACGGACGCGTGCTGTGGGGATACGGGTTCATCCTCTTCGGCCCCGCCGGCAAGGGCGGCGTGATCAGCTTCACGGTGGGCGGACGATGACGGCGCACGCGGCGCGTCCGTGGCGGCTGATCGTCGTCGCCGTCGTCGTGCTCGCGTGCGCGCTCGGCGCCACGTCGGTGGCGGGCGCATCCGAGGGGCATCACGACCACGACGAACACCACGATCGACACGTTGCCCGGTCGGCCGGTTGTGGCAAGGCGCCGCCGCCCGCGGGTGTGTCCGAGCAGACCCTGGTCTCGGACGGCGTTCTGCGCCACTTCCAGCTCACGATCCCGGTCGGCTACGACGGGAAGAAGCCGTTCCCCGTCGTGCTCGGCCTCCACGCGCTCACGGTCAGCTACGAGTTCGTCGCGCCGATGATCGGCTTCGCCGACATGGAGAAGCGTTACCCGTTCATCGGCGTCGCGCCGTCGGGACGCCTCGACGGCACCACGCCGTTCTGGCTCGCGGCACCGGCGCCCGACAACTACGACCTGACGTTCTTCAACGACCTGCTCGATCTCCTCGAAGCGCGGCTCTGCGTCGACACGAGCCGGGTGTACTCGACCGGGATGTCGAACGGCGCGCAGATGTCGTCGCTCCTCGCGTGCCGGCTTTCGTCACGCATCACCGCGGTCGCGCCGGTTGCCGGCGTCGAGTTCTACGACCTGTGCCACGGCCGGCCGGTGCCGGTGATCGCGTTCCACGGCACCGCCGACCCGATCGTCACCTACGACGGCGGTGGCCTCAACTCGATACGCATCGCCGACATCGACTTCTGGAAGGGCAACGTCCCGCCGGGCCTGCCCACCTTCCACGGCGTCGACGCGGCCATGCAGACGTGGGCCCGGCACAACCGCTGCGATCCGGTGCCCGTCGAGGTCCGCATCGCGCCCGAGGTGCGACGGCGCACCTGGCAGCACTGCAAGGCCGACACGGTCCTCTACATCATCGACGGCGGCGGCCACGCGTGGCCCGGCAAGCCGGTACCGGGGTTCGAGGGCCAGTTCGGCCACGCGACCACCGAGATCGACGCGACCACGCTCATCTTCCAGTTCTTCTCCGAGCAGCGAATCCCGCACACGCACTCGCCGCACGCGGGCGAACGAGGTGACCGAGACGACCGGAGCGACGACTGACGGCTACGGCGCGAACTCGGCCGTCCGGCGGTGGAAGCGCCACGTGCCGCCGTCGTGGTGGAGCGTGTCGCGGTAGCGGCCGACGAGCTGGACCGACCAGCCGTCGTCGCGCTTCAGCAGGAACACGACGTCGCTGACCGCGGCGGCCTCGCGCTCGTTCCAGTTCGTGACGAGCGTGTTCACGACGAGGTGACGCTGCGGCCGTCTCGGCGCGACGCGCGCGTACGCGGCGCGCAGCGCGTCATGACCCTCGTGTGTGCCGAGGCCCGGGATGTCGACGCCGCCGTCGGGACAGAACGTCGCCACGACGTCGTCGGTGCGGCCGTCGTCGAGCGCCTGGGTGTACGCGGCGATCGAGGCGCGAATTCCTTCGGCGACGTCGGCGAATTGCACGATCTCAGAATCCCAGGTCCGCGATCGCGCGATCGAAGGGATACACGTTCACCGCGTGCAGCGCGGGGAGCAACGCGTCGTGGGGCAGGCCGGCGAGGAACCCGTCGACCGTCCGTTGGAGGTTCGAGATGTGGCCTTCGAGCGCCGCCGAGAGCCGCATGTACTCGAATCCCTTCGCGTGCAGACCCCGCTGCTGCCTCGGGATGTTCGAGAAGTCCTGTGTCGGGATCGGTGGCCAGCGCGGGTCGTCGCACTCCCACACCTCGGGTGGAGTCGGTTTCGCTCGCTCGCTCCCTTCCGGGAACCGGGTGAGCGACCAGATCTCCATGAGCGTCTCCTCCGGGCCGAGGGGACGGAAGCGGTACGACGACGCGCTGCTGTACATCGGCAGCACGAAGTAGTGGGGGAAGCACTGGAAGAACTCAAGGTTGACGCCCTGCGCGTCGAGCTCGTTGAGGTCCGGCATGTCGGCGCCGCGGTCGCGATGCCAGGCGGTGACCGCGTCGTTGAGCGTCCGGTTCCACGTCTGCGTCGCGAGCTCGGGGTCGGCCGGGAGCTCGATGCCGCGCAGGCCTTCGGCGACGCGCACGTCGTTCGCGTGCACCATGCCGGCCATCCCCTCGCTCATGGTCCGCAGGTACTGGATGTCGGCGTCGACGAACGCGCGCGGATCGAACGAAGCTCCGTCGCGCCGGCCGTAGCGCGTCGGGATCACGAGCTGAGGATGCGTCTGGACCACGTGGTAGCTCTCGACGAACGCCTCGACCGCGAGCTTCCAGTTCACCGGCACACGCGCCGCGTACCACCACTCGGTCCGCAGTGACTCGACCTTCCAGGCGTCGAGTGTGGTCGCCGCGGGCTCGAGGCAGTCGCGCAACGGTGTCGCGCCCGGGTCGAGGTTGATCCAGGCGCAGCCGCCCCACGTCTCGCAGCGCACGGGGACGAGGTCGATGTCGCCGGGCTCTAGGTTGTGCTCGGTGAACGTCTTCGCGCGCGGCACGAACGAGTTCGTGCCGTCGAACCCGTAGCACCAGCCGTGGAACGGGCAGACGAACCCGCGCTCGCACGTGCCGCGACCCTCCACGACCTTGACGCCGCGATGGCGGCACGCGTTCTGGAACGCCACGACGCCCATGTCGTCGGTCCGCAGTACGACGACCGACTGGTCGAGGAACTCGTACTCGACGAAGTCGCGCGGCGCCGGGATCTCCTCGAGCCGGCATGCCATCTGCCAGACCCGGGGCCAGAGCAGCTCGGCCTCCAACCCGTAGAAGTCGGGGTCGAAGTAGCGCTCCTTCGGCACGCGGTCGGGGAGCTCCATCGCGTAGGGCACCGGGAGCGCCGACCACTTCCGATCCGCGATCGTCACACGCGACCCCCTTCACCGCGGCGCCCGACGCCCGCTCGTTAGACTAACCGGTCGGTACAAAATCGCGCTGCCGGAGACCCATGACCTCCTCCGAACCCGCCGGCGCGGCCGGCCATCAGCATGTCGACGTGCTCGTGGTCGGCGCGGGCATCACCGGCATTTACCAGCTGTATCGCGCGCGCGAGGCGGGGTTCTCGGTCCAGCTGCTCGAGGCCGGCGGCGGCGTCGGGGGCACCTGGTACTGGAACCGCTACCCGGGCGCACGCTTCGACTCCGAGAGCTACACGTACGGCTACCTCTTCTCCCGCGAGCTCTTCGAGGAGTGGGAGTGGCGGGAGCACTTCGCGGAGCAGCCGGAGACCGAGCGCTACCTCAACCACGTCGTCGACCGCTTCGACCTGCGCCGCCACATCCGGTTCGACGCGCGGGTCACCTCCGCGGTGTACGACGAGGCCGCGGGTCGGTGGAACGTCACGACCGACGACGGGTCCCGGTTCCGGGCGCAGTTCCTCGTCGCCGCGACCGGTGTGCTGTCGGTGCCGTACTTCCCCGACGTGGCGGGGCGCGACGACTTCCGCGCCGAGACGTACCACACCGGCCTCTGGCCCGAGACGCCGGTCGACTTCGCCGGCAAGCGCGTCGCTGTCATCGGGACGGGGTCGAGTGGTGTCCAGCTGATCCCGGTCATCGCGAGTCAGGCCGCGTCGCTCACCGTCTACCAGCGCAGCGCGAATTGGTGCACGCCGCTCAACAACGCGCCGATCACGCCCGACGAGCAGGCGCGCCTGCGGAACGACTTCGACGCGATGTGCCAGACCCTCAACACGTCGCCGCACGGCTTCCTCCATCAGGCCCACGACCGTGGCACCTTCGACGACTCGAAGGACGCGCGCGCGGCCTTCTACGAGAAGATGTGGAGCAGCCCCGGCTTCTCGAAGCTCACGAGCAACTACACCGACTTGATGTTCGACCCGGCCGCGAACGCGGAGTGGTGCGACTTCATCGCCGAGAAGATCCGCGGCATCGTGAAGGATCCCGAGACCGCGGAGAAGCTGATCCCCAAGGGTCACCGCTTCGGCGAGCACCGGCCTCCGTTCGTGAGCGGGTACTTCGAGGCGTTCAACCAGCCGAACGTCTCGCTCGTCGATCTCCGGGCGACGCCGATCGTGCGCGTCACCGCGGACGGGATCGAGACGACGGACGGTCGGCGCGAGCTCGACATGATCGTGTGGGCGACCGGCTTCGACTTCGGCACCGGCGCGCTCACGCGCATGGGCGTCCGCGGGCGCGACGGGCTCGCGCTCGTGGAGTACTGGGCCGATGGCCCGAAGACGTTCCTCGGTGTGCAGACCGCGGGCTTTCCCAACTTCTTCTTCCCGGGCGGGCCGCACGCGGCCGCGGGCAACAACCCGCGCTACAACGGCGACCAGGTCGACTTCGTGACCGACACGCTGGTGTACGTGCGCGACCACGGCTACGACACGATCGAAGTCGATCCCGCCGCGGAGGAGAAGTGGACCGACATGGTCGACCGCGTGGCGAAGAAGCCGCCGTCGTTCGGCGAGAGCAGCTACTACTTCGGCAGCAACATCCCCGGGAAGCCGCGCAAGTACCTGTTGAACGCGGCCGGCCGCCCCAAGCTCTTCTCGATGATCGCCGAGGTCGTCGAGAGCGACTACAAGGCGTTCCGGCTGTCACGCACCTCGTAGACCTGGAGCCAGTTCCCCTCCGGATCGCGGAACGAAGCGTACGAGCCCCATGGTTCGGTGACGACGGGATCGCAGTCGACGCCGTGTGCGACGAGGCGTGCCTGTTCGCGCTCGACGTTGTCGACGAGGAAGCACAGCTGAACCGCGTCGCGGTTGGCGCCGTGCAACAGGCGCGTGTCCCAGAACGTCTGTGCGTCGAACAGCTCGACGGTGAGGTTGCCGGTCCGCAACGACGCCCAGTTCACGCCGGGCAGGCACGGTGGCCCGGGATCGATGTCCGCCGTCTCGAACCCGAGCGCGTCCCGGTAGAACGACGACATCGTGGCGAAGTCCTCCACGAAGAGGTTCACCTGGCACAGGTTCATCGGCTCGTCCCGATGGGATCCGATCGGACGGTTTCGATCAGACGGTAGCGACCGGGGTCAGCGGGGAGCCGACGATACCCGGGAGGCGCAACGGGGGTGCGGTGAGCAGGAAGCGGCTGCGGTCGTGCTCGCGCAACCACGATGCGAGCTCGTGCAGGTACCACATCTCCCCGAGGGGGACGCCGAGCCGGAACAGGCACAGGTGGTGGATTGGTAGCAGCGAATGGCGGCCCTCGTCGCGATCGCGCCCGACGAGCCCTTCGACCGCGTAGTTGTCGGCCACGAGCGCGGAGATCTGCGACTCGGCGATCCACTCGAGCAGCGACGGATCGCGCGCGTCGAGGTAGGTGCACATGGCGTGAATCTGCACGGGGTCGGGGTCGCGGTTCCATTCGAGCACCTTGGTCGCGAACCCCGTGTGCAGGAGGAGCATGTCGCCCGGCTCCACGACGACCTCGTCGGCCGCCATGATCTCCTCGAGCGTCTGGCGGTCGACGCCGCGCCAGTCGTGACCGAGGTGGTGCGCGAGGTCGACGAGCACGCCGCGTCCCTGCACGCCGTGGAACGCCATGTGCTCGAGGCCGAGATGGTGCGCGAACGACCGGTGGCCGCTGCCGTCGCCGCGCGCGTCCGGCTGTGGCCCGACCAGATCCACGCCCGCGCGGTAGCCGTTGTAGAAGACGCCTTCCTCGACGCCGTCGCCGTCCGCGTCGAACTCCGCGCCCGCATGCGCGAGCGAGTCCCACTGCGTCGAGTACTGCAGCGCGAGCGTGACGACGTCGTCCACCCACACGTCGACGTACTTCGGGTGCCCCCACTTCTCCATCCCGCTCTGGTGCACGTTGTAGAAGGTTGCGGGGGTGCCGTCCATGTCCTCGGTCGGTGCGATCACCGGCGGGTGGCGGCGCTGGTTGAGCGCGGTGCCACCCGGATAGTCGAGGGGAAGGCTGAGGCAGAACGTGATCCCGGTCCGCACCTCGCGCACGCCCTGGAGCACCTTCTCGGGGGTGAGCAGGTTGATGCGACCGAGCTCGTCGTCGTCGCCCCAGTCGCCCCATGTCGAGCCGGGCGGGCGCTGCGTCCATCTCTTTGCCACGGCTCGGTCTCCTCTCCGGGCATTGTTCTGTACCGACCGGTTGGTCTACCATTTTGGCGATGACGGCGAAGGACTTCGTGGTCTCCGCCGACGGGCACGTCCTCGAACCGACGGACCTGTTCTCGACCCGCCTTCCCAAGCACCTGCGCGACCGGGCGGTGTGGGAAGAGGACTTCGAGATCGAGCCGCTGGTCGAGAACGGCGCGCGCATCTTCCGGCGCCTCCACACGCCGGGCTTCGAGGGCTGGACGATCTCCCGGTACCGCCAGACCGGCGGGCGGATGCCCGAGGGCGACCCCGCGACGATCCTCGAGGACATGGACCTCGACGGAGTCGACGTGCAGGTGATGCACCCGAACCTGTCGCTGTTCGGTCTCTACTCCGACGACCACGAGCTGTCGATGGCGCACGCGCGTGTCTACAACGACTACATCGTCGAGCGGTTCGCGCCGTACTTCTCGCGCCTCGCGCCGACCGCGCCCGTGCCGATCACCGACGTCGACGACGCGGTCGTCGAGATCGAGCGGGTCGCAGCTGCGGGGTTCCGCGCCGTTCTTCTGCCCGCGGTCCCGCCGAAGCCGTACTACTCGCGCGACTTCGACCCGGTGTGGGCCGCCGCGCAGGCCAACGGCGTGCACGTCTTCATCCACACCCAGACGGGTGGCGTGAAGGTCGACGATCCCGCGTCGACGACACTCAAGGTCGTGATGGAGTCGGCCGCGCAGGTGAACCAGCCGATGACCGCGAAGTCGGCGTCGAAGCGCATGATCACGCAGTGCGTGTACGCGCCGATCGTCCCCTCGCAGGTGATGTGCGAGCTGATCGGTGGCGGGGTTCCCGAGCGCTACCCCGACCTCCACTTCGCGCTCATCGAGTTCAACGCGCACTGGCTCGCGTCGTTGGTGGGCAGCATGGACAAGTGCTGGGTGACGGGCATCGGTCAGGACGCGGACTGGTGGCTCGGCTACTGGGACGACACCCGTCCCGCGGACGACCAGCCGCAAATGGCGCAGCTGTTCCGCCTCAACGAGAAGTGGCCGTACCCGCTCAAGCCGAGTGAGTACGTGGCCCGTCAGTTCCACATCTCGTTCCAGGACGATCCGGTCGCGGTCGCGTGCCGTCACCTGACGGGGCTGTCCTCGATCGTGTGGGGCAACGACTACCCCCACGCCGAGGGGACGTTCCGCGGCAGCCGCGAGCTGCTCGGCCGGTTGTTCACGGGCGTGCCCGACGCGGAGCGGGCCGCCATGGTCGGCGGCACCCTCGGTCGGCTCCTCGGATACGACACGCGAGTGCCGGCCTGAGCGAGCAAGGCGAGCACCGCTTCGAGGGACGTGTCGCGGTCATCACGGGAGCGGGGCGCGGCATCGGACACGCGTACGCGCGCCTGCTCGCGGAGCGGGGCGCGCGGGTCGTCGTCAACGACCTCGGTGGCTCGATGGACGGTGTCGGCGCGGACGCGGGGCCGGCCGCGAGCGTCGCGGGCGAGATTGCCGGCGCGGGCGGCGCCGCGATCGCCGACACCAACGACGTCTCGACCGTCGGGGGCGCGCAGGCGCTGGTCGACGCCGCGGTGGCGGAGTTCGGCCGCGTCGACGTCGTGATCAACAACGCCGGCATCATCCGGTGGGCGGGCTTCCCCGACGCCGACGAAGAGAACCTCGCGCGCCACCTCGCGGTGCACGTCGGCGGCTCGTTCAACACGACGCGCGCTGCGTGGCCGCACATGGTCGATCAGGGCCACGGCCGCATCGTCATGACCACGTCGACCGGCGTGCTGGGGTTGCCGAACAACACCTCGTACGCGACCGCCAAGGGGGGCATCATCGGACTCACGCGCAGCCTCTCGACGGCGGGCGCGGCGCTCGGCATCAAGGTGAACGCCATTGCTCCGGGAGCCATGACGCGCATGGCGGGGGCGGCCGCGGCCGGCGAGCCGTCCGCGGAGATGTCACCGGACCTCGTCGCGCCGATGGTGGCGTTCCTCGCGCACGAGGACTGCCCGGTGAGCGGCGAGATCTACACGGCCGGGTTCGGTCGGTTCGCTCGGTTGTTCATCGCGTCGACCTTGGGGTACGTGCAGCCGGACGGCACGCCGACGCCGGAAGACGTCGCCGAGCACTGGGCGGCGATCAACGACGAGTCCGGCTACGACGTACCCGCCGATCTTCCCGCGTGGTCACGCCAGTTCATGCGCCACTTGAAGTGACGCTGGGAGCCCGGCCGGCGGGGGCCGGGCTATTCGTCGAGGAGATCCGGCTGTTGGGCGACGATCCAGTCGTAGAGGGGCTGGAACTGACGCCGGCCG
>DATBEZ010000096.1:0-27009 GCA_036558745.1 Acidimicrobiia bacterium | reverse complement strand
AAGCCAAAACAATCTATACAAACACCACGCTCTTCATATCTCCGGGCGCCGCGTCGAGCTCCTCGTCGGGCACGCGGAACCGGTCGATGCGACAGCCATCGAAGCGCTCGGTGAGGTCCCGGAGCGCCTCGTCGCCTCTCGCGCGCACCGCGGCGATGATCTCGCGCACCGCGGCGAGGGCGCCGGCGTCTTCGCCGCGCGAACGGCCGGCAGGCGCACGGAACGCGCCGGCGTCGACGGGTCGATTGCGCAGGTCGGTCCGGGTGAGCATGAGGTCGGCCATCGTAACCGTGGGTCGTCGAAGCGCCCCGCGTCATTCCGGTTCACGAGCAGGCCGATTGCACGTCGCGCGGCGTCGGGTAACGCTTCGGGCGTGAGCGAGACCTCCGACCACGCCGAGCTGTCGACGCTGCGGTCGCAGCTCGAGGAGCTGACCCAGCGGGTCACCACCGTCGCCGAGCGCTACGGGACCACGCCCGACTCCGCCGTCGCGGCCGACCTGTTCGCGGCCGAGCGCGCGCTCGTCGCGGCCCGCCGGGCCCTCGACAAGGCCCTCGGCGCCATCGTCCGCTAGGGATCAGGAGGCCGCCCGAGCGCCCGAACCATGTCCGGACGCGAACGAGCGGCGCCGGCAGGGAGGCGCCGCTCGTTCAGGTCCGGCAGGGTGGGCTGCGGACAAACGCTTTGCTACCCCGTCCCTCGGGCACTCAAACCAGGCGTCGAAGATTTCTTCGCGGACCCTGCCTTCGAGGTCGGGACCAGGGACGACGGGCAGATGTCGGCCAGGACGCAGACCTCGCAGCGGGGGCGGCGGGCCAGGCAGATCTTGCGGCCGTGCTCGATGAGCCGCAGCGAGAGGTCGCCGCGCTCGTCGGGCGGGACCATGGCGTCGAGGTCGGACTCGATCTTCACGGGATCGGCCTCGGTCGTGAGCTTGAGCCGCCCCGAGAGGCGCTTCACGTGGGTGTCGACGGGCAGGCCCGGCAAGCCGAACGCGACCGAGCGCACGACGTTGCCGGTCTTTCGCCCGACGCCCGGCAGGGTGACGAGGTCGTCGAGCTCGGTCGGGACCGCGCCGTCGAAGCGCTCCTCGAGCGCGCTGGCCATGCCGACGAGGCTGCGGGCCTTGGCGTTGAAGAAGCCGGTCGCGTGGATGAGCTCGCCCAGCTCGTCGGGATCGGCGGCGGCAAGATCGGCCGGCGTCGGATAGCGCTCGAACAGCGCGGGCGTCACCTTGTTGACCATCACGTCGGTGCTCTGGGCCGAGAGGATCGTCGCGACGAGCAGCTGGAACGGGTCGGCGTGCACGAGCGCGCAGCGGGCGTCGGGATACTCCTCGGCGAGTCGGCGCACGACCTCTGTCGCGCGCGCCCGCGCTCCACGGGGTCGGGCCATGGTTCCGAAGGTACTCCCCGCTCCCGTTCGCGGGCCCGCCGGTACGCTCGTCCCGTGGACGACGTGCAGGTCACCGAGGCGTTGACCGGCGCGGAGCGCGCCGCGATCGAACGACTGCACGACGCCGCGCTCGCGCACGACGGTCATCCGTCGCTCGGTGACGAGGCGTGGCGCGAGATCGCGTCACCGTCGCCGTCGGGTCCCGGTGCGCGACGCGCGGCGAGCTTCCTCGTTCGCGATGCCTCCGGCACGCTCGTCGGCTACGGCAACCTCGCGCCCGGCGACACCGCGTCGCCGCCGCACGTCGCCGCGGCCGTCGTCGTCGCACCCGAGGCTCGCGGACACGACGTCGAGACCCACCTCCTCGACGCGATGGTGCGAGACGTCGCCGCACACGCCGGTGCGCTCGTGATCTGGTGGCGGCTCGGTGCCGGGGCCGACAGCGACCGCATCGCGTCCGAGGTCGGATTCCGTCCCGAACGTGACCTGCACGAGATGCACGTGCCCATCCCCCTTCCGGATCCCCCGCGCTGGCCGCCCGGCATCGAGGTCCGCACGTTCGAGCCGGGGCGCGACGAGGAGGCGTGGCTCGCCGTGAACAACCGCGCGTTCGCCGGCCATCCGGAGCAGGGAGCGTGGGTGCGCGCCACGCTCGAGCGACGGATGGACGAGCCGTGGTTCGACCCGAAGGGCTTCCTGCTCGCGTTCGACGCCGACGGGCTCGCCGGCTTCTGCTGGACCAAGGTGCACGCGGCGGAGGGCCTGGGCGAGATCTACGTCATCGGCGTCGACCCCGACCGGCAGGGGCGCAAGCTGGGACGGCCGCTCGTGGTCGCGGGGCTCGAGTCGCTGGCCGAGCGCGGGCTGCGAACGGGCATGCTCTTCGTCGATGGCGCCAACGACGCCGCGTTCCGCTTGTACACGTCGCTCGGCTTCGGCACCGTTCGTCTGGACCGGGCCTACGAGCGGACGGTCCACGCGGCATGACGACGAGCCGCTACGGCGCGTCGGCGCCGGAGGTCGAGAAGCTCGTGCGGAGCTTCGGCGAGCCCGCGTACCGTGCCCGCCAGGTGTGGGACGCGCTGTACCGGCGCGCCGTCCCTCTCGAAGCGGCCACCGACCTACCCGGGCGGCTGCGTGAGCAACTCGCCGACGCGTTGCCGCTCGCGCTCCGACCGGTCGTCGACGCGACCTCCGCCGACGGCGCGACACGCAAGTGGTTGTGGGTATGCGATGACAGGAGCGAGAGCGGAGCTCCGCCGGGCGAAGCCTCTCGAGCTGGAGCGGAAGCGACCCGACGACGCGACGCTCAAATCGAGACCGTGCTCATGGAGTACCCCGATCGCGCGACCGTCTGCGTGTCGTCACAGGCGGGGTGCGCGATGGGCTGCACGTTCTGCGCGACCGGTCAGGAGGGCTTCGAACGCCACCTCGACGCGGGCGAGGTCGTCGAGCAGGTGCTGCGCGCCGCGCACGCGTCCGAGCGACGGGTCTCGAACGTCGTCTACATGGGGATGGGCGAGCCCTTGGCGAACTACGACGCGGTGTGGACGTCGGTCGAACGTCTTCACGACGCGCTCGGGCTGTCGGCCCGGCATCTCACCGTCTCGACGGTCGGCGTGGTCCCCGGCATGCGTCGACTCGCGCGCGAACGCCTCCCCGTCACGCTCGCGGTCTCCGTGCACGCACCCGACGACGAGCTGCGCTCGACGCTCGTGCCGCTCAACCGCCGCTACCCGCTCGGCGAGGTGCTCGACGCGGCGGCCGAGGTTGCGGCGGCGCGGGGCCGGCGGGTGACGTTCGAGTACGCGCTCATCCGGGACGTGAACGACCGGGCCGACCACGCCGAGCGGCTCGCCCGGCTCCTCACCGGCGCCCGGCTCCGGGGCGGGGCCCACGTCAACGTGATCCCGCTGAACCCGACGGCGGGCTTCGACGGCCGGGGACCGGCCCCGACCAACGCCCGGGCCTTCGCGGCCAGGCTCGAGGCCGGCGGCGTCCGGGCCACCGTGCGGCGCAACCGGGGCGCCGACATCGACGCCGCTTGCGGTCAGCTCCGGGCCCGCGAGCTCGCGGGATCCTGACGCCCGGACGGCTGCGCCTCCCTGCGCCCGCAGTTCGGCCACAATGTGGCGGTGAACGAACGCCGGTGGTTCAACTCGTCGCAGCCCCAGACGCTGCAGATGGGCGTCATCCTCCTCTACATCGACGCCTTCTTCCTGCTGATCTACGGCCTGTACCAGGTCCCGCTGTTCCTGCTCGCGATCATCGCGATGGCAGCCGGGGGCTTCGGGATCGCGAACGACCGCAAGTGGGGCTACGCGCTCGGCGTCTTCGGGGCGATCCTCAACCTCGTCACGCCGCTGCTCTACGGCGTCGGCCTCAGCTACTACCTCGGTGCGAACATCATCAACACGATCTTCTCGGTCGCGCTGGTCGCGCTCCTGCTGCATCCGATGAGCCGCGACTACCAACGCATCTGGTTCCACTGACCGGCGCGTCCGGCCTTCTTACAATCGGCGCATGGCCGACACCACGAAGCTCGTCGACGAGATCGAGGCCCGCGTGCGCCCGCTGGAGATCGCGGCGGGCCAGGCGTGGTGGGAGGCGAGCAACTTCGTGTCCGACGCGAGCGAGGCGCGTCGTGTCGCGGCCGACCTCGCGCTGCGGGAGGCGCTCGCGGACCGCGCCGCGTTCGGGGCGGTGCGCGACGAGCGCGGCGCGGCCGGCCACGATCCGCTCGTCGCTCGCCGCCTGGACCTCCTGTTCGACGCCATGGCCCCTCAGCAGGTCGGCGCCGACCTGCGGACGCGGACGGTCGAGCTCGAGGCGGAGGTCGACGCCGCGTTCAACGCGTTCCGCGGTGAGCTCGACGGCCGCGCGGTCGACGACAACGAGATCGCCGAGATCCTCCGTTCCAGCGACGACGCTGACGAACGCCGGCGCGCGTGGGAGGCGTCGAAGCAGGTCGGTGCACAGGTCGCGACGAAGGTTCGGGACCTGGCCCGGTTGCGCAACGAGGCGGCCCGCAGCCTCGGCTTTCGCGACCACTTCGCCCTCGCCCTCGCGACCAGTGAGCTCGACGAGGACCGGCTCATGGCCACGTTGGCCGAGGTCGACGACGCGACGCGTGAGCCGTTCGCGTTGTGGAAGGCCGAGCTCGACGAGCAGCTGGCGCAGCGGTTCTCGTGCACGCCGGGCGAGCTCGCGCCGTGGCACTACGACGACCCGTTCTTCCAGGAACCGCCCGTGAGCGGTGCCGTGGACCTCGACCCGGTGTTCGCGACCGTCGACGTCGAGGCGCTCACGATCCGCACATACGACGCGATCGGGCTCGACATCCGCCCGTCGCTCCAACGCAGCGACCTCTACCCGCGCGACGCGAAGAGCCAGCACGCGTTCTGCATCGACGTCGACCGCTCGGGTGACGTGCGCGTGCTGTGCAACATCACGCCGAACGAGCGCTGGATGGGCACGATGCTCCACGAGTTCGGGCACGCGGTCTACGACCTCGAGGTCGACCGTGGCCTGCCGTGGCTGCTGCGCACCATGCACCCACTCGCGACCGAGGGCATCGCGATGCTGTTCGGCCGGCTCCAGCGCGATCCGGCCTGGCTGGGCGCCGTCGCGGGCCTCGACCCGGTCGCGCTCGACGAGATGCGCCCGGCCCTCGAGCGCTCGCAGCGGGCCGCGCTGCTCGTCTTCGCACGCTGGGTGCTCGTCATGACCAACTTCGAGCGCGGCCTCTACGCCGATCCCGATGCCGACCACGACACCCGGTGGTGGCAGCTGGTGGAGCGCTACCAGCTCGTCCGTCCACCGGCCGGACGACGCGCGCCCGATTGGGCAGCGAAGATCCACCTCGCCGCCGCGCCCGTCTACTACCAGAACTACCTGTACGGAGAGATGGTCGCGTCGCAACTCGACGCGACGCTGCGGGCGCGAGCGGGCGGTCTCGTCGACCGGCCCGAGGCGGGCGCGCACCTCGTCGAGCACGTGTTCGAGCCCGGCGCGTCGATGCGCTGGGACCACCTGATCGAGGCCGCGACGGGCGAACCGTTGACCGCGCGCCATCTCGCGCGGCAGCTGTCCTGAGTCCGCTCCTCGTCCGTCGGCACGGCTTGTAGATTCCGCGCCATGGATCTCGGGTTGCGGGGACGGGTCGCGGTCGTCGCGGGCGGCTCGCGCGGCATCGGTCGGGCCACGGCGGAGCTCCTTGCGAGCGAAGGCTGTCGCGTCGCGGTGCTCGCGCGCACGGAATCGGACCTGCGGGAGACCGAGGACGAGATGCGCGACCGCGGTTCTCCCGATCCACTCGGTCTGCAGTGCGACCTGCTCGACACCGGTGAGGTGGAGGCCGCATTCTCGTTCCTCGAGGAACGTTGGGGCGAGGTCAACGTGCTCGTGCACGCGGCCGGTCCCGCGCATCTCGGTGGTGTCGACGAGCTCACCGATAACGAGTGGCTCGACGCGTTCGACGCGGGCGTCGTGTCGATGGTCCGGGTCGTGCGCGCCGGCCTGCCGTTGATCCGCAAGGCCGCGTTCGGACGCATCGTGAACATCGCGTCGAGCAACATCCGTCACCAGAGCCCGGGCCTGATCGGTTGGACGGCGGCGAAGGCCGCGCTCGCCAGCGCGTCGAAGAACCTGGCCCGTGAGCTCGCGGCCCAGGGCATCATCGTCAACACCGTGGCGCCCGGCATGGTGATGACGACCGCGATCGAGAGCTACCTCGCCGACGCCGATTCGTCCGGGCTTCCGGAAGGTCCGCTCGAGGCCGCGTACGCCGCGATCGAGCGCGACTTCGCGACCCCCAACGACATCGGCCGCATCGGCCTGCCCGAGGAGGTCGCCGCGCTCGTGGTCTTCCTCTGCTCGGAGCCGGCCAGCTACATCGTCGGCGCCACCATCCCCGTCGACGGCGGCAGCGACTTCTTCTAGCGAGCGGACACTGTGCGGTGCACGGAGCGACGGAGGAGCGCAGTGCACTCGCCAGCGAACGAACGAAGTGGGCGGCGGCAGCTGAAGCCCGGAGCCCTGCAGCGAGGGAGTGAGCGGGAGGACATCAAATCTGCGACACGTTGTGCGTGATCGGGCGGGACCGGACGGTGTTCGGGAAGAACTCGGATCGGCCGGTCGGCGAGCCCCAGGTCGTCGAGGCCCACGACCCGCGCGCATCGGGCGGGCGCGTCCGCACGCAGTATCTCGAGATCCCGGACACGGGCGCGAGCGCGCTGCTCGGGTCGCGCCCGGCATGGTTGTGGGGCTTCGAGCACGGCGTCAACGAGCACCGCGTCGCGATCGGCAACGAGAAGGTCTGGACGGTCGACGACCCGCACGCGGCCGCGCCCGCGCTGCTCGGCATGGATCTCGTCCGTCTCGGTCTCGAACGCGGCCGCACCGCCGACGAGGCGTTCGACGCCATCACGACGCTGCTCGCGCAGCACGGTCAGGGCGGCAGCGGGGAGGGGCACGCCGACGAGCCGTACTGGTCGTCGTTCCTCGTCGCCGACCCGCGTGGCGCCTGGATCCTCGAGACCAGCGCGACACGCTGGGCCGCACGACCGGTCGAGCACGGCGCGTCGATCTCGAACCGCTTGTCGCTGGGCCGGGCGTGGACGCGCGCGTCCACCGGCGTCGACGCCGGCACCGACCTCGACGCTTGGCTGCCTCCGCGCATGTCGACCGGTCATGCCGACAAGCGGCTCGCGGCGACGGGTGCGTGCGTCGCGTCGACCGCGACCACGGTGAGCCCGCGCGACGTGGTCGCCACCTTGCGACACCATGGCGACCGCGCGTGGGGCCGTCCCGGCGACCCGTCCGCCGACGTCTCGTTCCCGCCGTCGGAGATCCTTCCCGACGGCACCGGTGTGAGCGTGTGCATGCACATCCCGGGTTACCAGGCGACGACCGCGTCGATGGTCGCGGAGCTGCCCGCGGCGCGTGACGAGCCGGCTCGGGCCTGGGTCGCGCTCGGGAACCCGTGCGCGAGCGTCTACATCCCGGTGTTCCCGCCCGCGCACGTGCCCGACGCGCTGGCGCGCCCCGAGACGTGGCAGCGGTTTCGCGCGTTGCGCGACCGCGTCGACGCGGACCACGGTGTCCTCCGCGACGTCCGTTCCGTCTTCGCCCCGCTCGAAGCCCACCTCTGGGACGACGCCGACGACGCGCTCCGCGCCGGCACCGACGCCGACCTCGGCCGCTCGGTCGCGACCGCGTGGCGCGAGGTCGCGGCCGCGCTGGCGCAGCTGGAACGAGACTGACGTCCGCGTCAGGTGGGTCGGCGCCCACCGGCGCCGCTACGGTCACCGGCGCGAGCGGAGGGGCACCGCGACGCGGGAGGGGCACATGGACTTCAACCTCGCGGATCTGTTCGAGATCGTCGTCGACGCCGTCCCCGATCGGGAGGCGTTGGTCGCCGGGGAGCGGCGGCTCACGTTCTCGGACGTCGAAGACCGGGTCAACCGACTGGCACACCACCTCGCCGCGAGCGGTGTGAGCGCGGGTGACCACGTGGCGCTGTACCTCTACAACGGCACCGAGTACCTCGAGGGAATGCTCGCGGCCTACAAGATCCGTGCCGTCCCGATCAATGTGAACTACCGCTACGTCGAGGACGAGCTGCGGTACCTGTTGAGCGACAGCGACGCGGTGGCGGTGGTGTTCAACCGGGAGTTCGCGCCCAAGCTCGCGTCGATCCGCGACGAGCTGCCGAAGCTGCAGACGTTCCTCTTCGTCGACGACGCCAGCGACGTGCCCACGACCGCGCTCGACGACCTCGGCGCGCGCGGGTACGAGGATGCGCTCGCGGCCGCGTCGGCCGATCGCGACTTCGGGCCCCGTTCGGCCGACGACCTGTACATCCTCTACACCGGCGGCACCACCGGCATGCCCAAGGGCGTGATGTGGCGCCACGAGGACATCTTCTTCGGCGCGTTCGGGGGTGGCGGGATCGGCAACGAGGTGTCGACGCCCGCTGAGCTCGCGGACCGTGCGCGCGAGGGCCGCACCCGCTGTCTCCCTGCGTGCCCGTTCATGCATGGCACCGCGCACTGGATGGCGTTCCAGACGCTGTACACGGGTGGCACCGTCGTGATCTCGCTCGACCATCACCTGGATCCGATCGAGCTCTGGTCCTTGGTCGCGCGGGAGCAGGTCAACTTCCTCGTGATCGTCGGCGACGCGTTCGCGCGCCCGCTCGTCGAGGCGCTCGACAAGCTGCCCGACGGCGTCGACGTGTCGGGATGCTCGGTGATCCTGAGCGGCGGGGCGATCCTCTCCCCCACGGTCAAGCGCGCGCTGGCCGAGAAGCTCCCGGGCTCGCTCATCGTCGACGGCTACGGCTCGTCCGAAGCCGGGGGTCAGGGCCAGTCGGTGACCGTCGCGGGCTCGGAGGTCAGCCAGACGCCGCGCTTCATGGTCAACCCCGAGACCACCGTGCTCGACGACGAGCTCAAGCCCGCGTCGGTCGGCGTCGTCGGGCGACTCGCGCGTCGCGGACGCATCCCGCTCGGCTACTACAAGGACAACGTCAAGACCGACGCGACGTTCCCCGTCGTCGACGGGGTCCGGTGGTCGGTACCGGGCGACCACGCGCGCATCGAGGACGACGGCTCGATCACGCTCCTCGGTCGCGGCTCCGTCTCCATCAACACCGGCGGCGAGAAGGTGTATCCGGAGGAGGTCGAGGCCGCGCTCAAGGCCCACCCGGCGGTGTTCGACGCGGTGGTGGTCGGCGTGCCCGACGATCGCTGGGGCGAGCGGGTGGTCGCGCTCGTGCAGACCCGTCCCGGTCACTCACCGGCGTTCGACGAGCTCGACGCGCACGTGCGCCGTCACGTCGCGGGCTACAAGGCGCCGCGCCAGGTGGTGTTCGTCGACGACGTCGTGCGCTCCCCGTCGGGCAAGCCCGACTACCGCTGGGGCAAGTCGACCGCGCTCGCGAACGTCTCGACCGCCGCATCGGCTGCAGACGCACCGGGGTAACCTCCGCGCGTGAACCGTCTCGCGAACGAGACCAGCCCGTACCTCAGGCAGCACGCCGACAACCCGGTCGACTGGTACCCGTGGGGCGACGAGGCGTTGACCCGTGCTCGCGACGAGGACAAGCCGATCCTGCTGTCGGTCGGCTACTCGTCGTGCCACTGGTGTCACGTGATGGCGCACGAGTCGTTCGAGAACGCCGACATCGCGGCGGAGATGAACCGCGCGTTCGTGAACGTGAAGGTCGACCGCGAGGAACGTCCCGACGTCGACGCGATCTACATGCAGGCCGTGCAGGCGATGACCGGCCGCGGTGGATGGCCCATGACGGTCTTCCTGACGCCGGACGCGCGACCGTTCTTCGCGGGCACGTACTTCCCGTCGGAGGACCGTCACGGGATGCCCGGCTTCCCGCGTGTCCTCGCGGCGATCGAGGAGGCGTGGGGGTCGCGTCGCGGTGAGCTGGCCGAGCAGGCGGAGAAGGTGCGCCAGGCCCTCGACGAAGGGCTCGGCGCGCCACCTGCGGGCGACGGTGCCGCGCCGAGCCGCGAGGTGCTCGATCTGGCGTACGAGGGCGTGCGCGCGCAGTTCGACGCGCGCTTCGGCGGCTTCGGCCCGGCACCGAAATTCCCGCAGGCGATGACGGTCGACCTCCTGCTGCGCACGTACCTGCGTACCGGCGATCCCGAAGCGCTCTCGATGGCGACGACGACCCTCGACGCGATGTCGGCGGGCGGGATGTACGACCAGCTCGGTGGCGGGTTCCACCGCTACTCGGTCGACGCGTACTGGCTCGTCCCCCACTTCGAGAAGATGCTCTACGACCAGGCGCTGCTCACCCGCGTCTACCTGCACGCGTACCTGCTGACCGGTGAGGACCGGTACCGGCGGGTCGTGGAGGAGACCGTCGGCTATGTCCTCCGGGACCTGCGGCACCCCGACGGTGGGCTCTACTCCGCCGAGGACGCCGACTCCGAGGGCGAGGAGGGCAAGTTCTACGTGTGGTCGCTCGAGGACCTCGAGCGTCACGCAGGCGACGACGCGGGTGAGCTCGTGCGCTTCTACGGCGTCACCGCGAGCGGCAACTTCGAGGGCACCAACATCCTGCACCGGGTCGACGCGCAGGAGGCCCCGCCCGCCGGGATCGAGCGCGGTCGTGCCGCGTTGTTCGCGCAGCGCGAGCAGCGCGTGCGCCCCGGTCTCGACGACAAGGTGCTGCTCGGATGGAACGCGCTGTTCCTCCGTGCGCTGGTCGAGAGCGCGGCCGCGCTCGGACGCGACGACTGGATGGAGGTTGCGCACACCAACGGCCGCTTCCTACTCGACCGGATGCGGCGCGACGACGGCCGCTTCCTGCGGTCGTGGCAGGCCGGGGCCGAACCGCAACCGGGCATGGGCTCGGACGGGCGCGCCCGCCATCTTGCGTACGCCGAGGACTACGCCGCGCTGCTCGAGGCGTTGCTGACGCTGGCCGAGCTCGACGAGATCGGCTGGATCGCGGACGCGACCGAGGTCGCCGACGAGCTGTTGCGACTCTTCCACGACCACGAGGCCGGCGGCTTCTTCACGACCGGTCACGACGCCGAGCGCCTCATCGTCCGACCCAAGGACCTCTTCGACGACGCGACCCCGAGCGCGAACGCGCTCTCGGCCGACGGGCTGCTCCGTCTGGCCGCGCTCTCAGGCCGCACCGGCTACGACGAGCCCGCCTTCGAGGTGCTGCGGCTCGTCTCCGACCTGCTCGGTCGTCACCCGAGCGCGTTCGCGTTCACGCTCGAGGCCGTCGAGCGCGCGACCGGACGCCCGATCGAGGTCGCGGTCGTCGGTGAGGACGATGATCCGGCCACCACCGCGTTGTGGCGACGCGTCGTGGGCCGGTTCCTGCCCGGCTCGGTCGTGACCTGCGCGCGTCCGGAGCGTGAGGTCGCCGATCTCACCCCGCTGCTCGCCGACCGGGAGCTCGTCGACGGGCGCGCGACCGCGTACGTGTGCGAGTACTACGCGTGCCGGCTCCCGGTGACCGATCCGGACGCGCTCACGGGCCAACTCGACGACGCGCTCGCCGCTCGGCGCGCCTGAAGCGGGTTACGTCGAGGGCTGGAGGCCGTTGACGAGCGCGTCCGCGAGGGCCCAGCCGAACGCGACGACCGCCTCGCCCTGCGTCGCGTCGAGACCGTCGAGCAGCGCGACCGCGGCCTTGCCGCCCGCCTTCACCGTGCTCGCGTCGAGGATCGGCGCCGACTTGCCGATCGCACCGGCTCGGAACGTGCGGTCGTCGTACCGGGCGTCGCACCCGAAGCGTCGCGCGAGGCGGCGGCCCCAGGCCCGCTCCTCACCGGTCGGCGAGTACCCGGTCCGCGGCACCACGTCGGTCAGGGGCACGAGCAGCGAGTACGCGGCCGGGTGCGCGACCTGCCCGGCGACGAGCACGTCCTCGTCGGGGAAGGAGATCGCGGCCCGCCGGTACAGCTCGCCGACGAGTCCCTTGATCGCCGCGTTCGCGTTGCGCCCCCGGCGCACCGCCCCGAGGCCCCAGAGGATGCACGGCGTGCCGCCCACCCGCTCGAGGGAGCCGAAGAGGAAGCCTTGGCGCTCGGCGTCGACGGTCACCTGGACGACCAGCGGGAACTGCTCGATCTGGCTGTCGAGCTCGCTGTCGCCGAGACAGATCCCGACGGAGGTGAGGAGCTGGCCCAGCTCGTCGAGCTCGGCCGGCTTGAGCGAGACGGAGTCACGAGATTCGACCTGCATCGTCCAGCCATTTTTGTCGATGGAGGGCCACACGCTCCACTCCGTCTGCGAATCGGCTGAGAAGCCCAGGTCGCGGCGCCCCGCCGGGACGGCCAGGCGCCGAACGAGGGCTTCAACTTCGGGTCCCGAATGCCGACATACACCGCGTGACGAGCGCGAGCGAGGCGGAGCTCCGCCCGGCGTTGCCGGCGCGGGCCGGAGGTCGGGACGGCACGGACGCGGGTGCCGCGACGCTGCCTTCGCCCGACTCCGTGCCACCGCTCGACGACTTCGAGCTGGCGGCCGAGGCCGTCCTCGCCCACCTGGCCGCCGCCCTGCCCCTCCGCGATTGGGTCGTGGCCCGGGTCGACGGCGACGAGGGCGTCGTCCTCGCGTCGACCGGGAGCGGCCGCGACGTCGCCCGTGGGACCACGTTCCGCTTCTCGGGGTCGCTCTCGGCCCGGCTGCTCGCTGACGGTCCCCGCGCCGTCCACGACCTCCACGGGCTCGATATCGACACCACCGGTGATACGACCGTCGGCGCGTACCTCGGTGTGCCGCTGTGCCGGTCCGACGGCACCCGCTTCGGGGTGCTCGCCGGCTTCGGACCCGAACCCCTCGGCGCGGAGCTGGTCGACGGGCTGCCGCTCGCGGAGCTGCTCGCCCGGCTGCTCGCCGGCCTGCTGGCCGTCGTGGTGCGGGCCGAAGCGGAGGCGCGGCGCCACGACCGCGCCGACGCGTCCGAGATGCACGACGGGGTGACGGGCCTCGGTGACCGCCGCTACTTCGAGCAGGTGCTCGCGGCCGAGGAAAGCCGCTGCCGCCGCTACGGCGACCGCGCGGCCGTCGTCGCGATCGAGCTCGAGGAGCACGACTACATCGCCGCGGCAGCGGGACCCGCCGCGGTGCAGGTGCTCCTGCGCCGGGCCGCCCGTGTGCTGCGCACCGAGTCCCGCGACGAGGACCTCGTCGCGCGGGTCGCGCCCGGTACGTTCGCCGTGCTCTCGATCGGCGCCGACGCGGAGGGGGCCGAGGCGTTCGCGGCCCGCCTCGAGGAAGCGCTGGTGCAGAACGAGGTGGCGGCCGCGATCCGGGTCCGGGCCCGCGACCCCCGCGAGGGCCTGCACGCCGCCTGGGCCGCCGTCGCACCCGACTCCGAGCCGCTCGACGAGCGCGGCCCGGCCTAGTGGGTGTCCGTCTCCGCCGGTCCCGGCCCGTCGCCGCCGAGCCCTGCCCCGCATGGCAGGCTGTTCGGATCGTGAACCGCTCGCCCCGGGCGCTGCTCACCCTCGCGGTGATCGTCGGCGTCTCGGTGACCGCCATCCCTGCCGCCGGTGCGACCGCGGCCCGCGCGACGTCACGCGCCGCGGCGGTTCCGGCGCGTCACGCGTCGGCAGCGCCGGTCACGAGTGCGTCGCGGCCGCGCTTCCGCACCGATCGCGTCGTCGCGCGCCTGAAGCCCGGCATCCGCGCCATCGCGGGCGGCTTCGAGCTCGCGTCGCGCGCGGCCGGCTCGTCGGCCGGTGGCGTCGAGATGTTCCCGGTGGGTGCCAGCACCGTCGACGCGACCGTCGCGCGCCTGCGCAGCGACCCCGCGGTCCTCGACGCGCAGCCCGACTACCTCTACTACGCGAGCACGACGACACCGAACGACACCGACTATCCCCAGCAGTGGGACATGAGCGCGATCGACGCGCCGCACGCGTGGTCGACGACGACCGACGCCGCGAGCGTCGTCGTCGCGGTGATCGACAGCGGCGCCGACCTCGGCCATCCCGACCTCTTGGGGAACCTGTGGAGCAATCCTGGCGGCGTCGGAGGCTGCAACGTCGGCACGCACGGCTACAACGCGATCGCGGGCAACTGCACGCCCGCCGACGACAACGGCCACGGCACGCACGTCTCCGGCACCGTCGGCGCGGTCGGCAACAACAGCCAGGGCGTCGCCGGGGTCAATTGGCAGACGAAGATCATGCCGGTGAAGTTCCTCGACTCGACCGGTGCGGGGAGCGACATCGACGCGTACAACGCGATCGAGTGGATCGTCGGCGCGAAGAAGAACAGTGGGATCAACGTCCGGGTCATCAACGCGTCGTGGGGCGGCCCGACCGACAACCCGTTGCTCGACGCCGCGATCAACGACGCGTACCAGGCCGGCATCCTCTTCGTCGCCGCCGCGGGCAACGACGGGACGAGCAACGACGCGATCTTCCAGGACCCGTGCAACGCCCGCCACGTGCTCTGCGTCGCCGCCAGCGGTCACGACAACAGCCTCGCCGGCTTCTCCAACTACGGCGTGCGCACCGTCGCGCTCGCGGCACCCGGCGTCGACGTGCTCTCGACGTGGTTCCGCAGTTTCAATGCCGAGGCGCCCGAGTGCGGCACGAACGACTACTGCTCGCTCGACGGCACCTCGATGGCCGCGCCCCACGTCTCCGGCGCGGCCGCGCTCGTGCTCTCACGATCACCTGGCGACAGCGTCGAGCAGGTGCGCAGCCACCTGCTCGCGGTGCGGCCGGTACCGGCGCTCGCGGGGAAGGTGCAGACCGGCGGTGTGCTCGACCTGTGCCACGCGTTGGGCGCGGCTTGCACGACGACGCCGTACACCCCGGTCGCAGCGCGCGTGCACCAGACGACGACCGGAGCGAGCGTGTCGTGGGCCCAGGGCTGGAACGGCAACGCGACCGCATCGTTCACCGTGTCGTGGTACGGCACGACGAGCGGCAGCAACCCCCCGACCGGCGGAACCTCCGCCACGATCAGCGGCCTGCAGCCGAACGGCTCCTACGTCGTGGTGATCACGCCGCACAACAGCCAGGGTGACGGCGTACCCGCCGGTATCCACCTCACGCCGCTGGCGGGCGGCTACGTCGTCGACAGCTACGGCGGGCTGCACCCGTTCCGTACCGGCGCGGGTCCGACGCCGCCGGCCGCGATCGGCGGGCCCTACTGGCCCGGCTTCCCGATCGCGCGCGGTGTCGCGCTCCTGCCGAGCGGGACCGGCGGCTACGTGCTCGACGGCTACGGCGGGCTGCACCCGTTCGCGGTCGGCTCGAACGCCGCGCCGCCCGCCGCGCATACGACGGGCTACTGGCGCGGCTGGGACATCGCCCGCGGCCTGACCATGCTCGCCGACGGGACGGGTGGGTACGTCGTCGACGGCTACGGCGGGCTCCATCCGTTCGCGGTCGGCTCGAACGGCATGCCCCCGGCCGTGCACGTCGGCGCGTACTGGGCCGGTTGGGACATCGTGCGCGGCGTGAGCACGGTGCCGAACGGGCTCTCGACGTCGGGCGGCTACGTCCTCGACGCGTGGGGCGGCCTGCACGCGTTCACGGTCGGTGCCGCGTCACCGCCGCACGCGACCGCAGTGCCGTACTGGCGCGGGTGGGACATCGCTCGCGGCGTCACGATCGCGAACGACGGTCGCTCGGGCTTCATCGGTGACGGATGGGGCGGCCTGCACGCGTTCCGCCTCAGCGCGAGCGCGCCAAGCGTACGGCTGACCTTCTACCAAGCCGGACTCGACATCGCGCGCGGACCGACGCTCTGACGCTCCGCGATCAGCGCGCCGGCGAGCGGATGCCGACGTCGAACCACACGAGGTCGCCGTCGCCGGTCGAGATGCTCCCCCACCCGTCGGTGAGCTCGTCGAGCAGGCGTCGGCGCAGCCCGGTCGCGTCGCCGTGTCGTGCAGGCACGTACGCGCCGGTGCTGCGGAACGAGTCGCCGACCTCGACGCGCACGTGGCGCCGGTCGCACTCCGCGTAGACGATCAGCGAGCGCGCGCCGCGCTCGAACGCGCCGGCGACGAGCTCGGTGGTCAGCAGTGCCGCGGAAGGTGCGATGCCTCGTGCACCTGCGCCCTCGACGAGCTGCCGGATGGAGAACCGGATCTCGGCCACGGTGGCGGGATCGAGCCGGTCGAGAACCATGATCAATGGCTCGGTGGTACTCACAATCGCTCCAGGGTCTGAGGCTGCTCTACCCCAGTCGTGGGCGCCATGACACGTGTTCTCGTGCCACCTGCCACCGCTGTTTCCCCCCGGCGCCCGCCGGCCCCTCACCCTTGCGAGTGACAGCCTGACACGTCGCGGCCCTGTCATGTTGTATCGGCTCTGATCGGCGCCGACGGGACGGCGACCCGGTCACCGCCGCCGACCCGGAGGCTGCACGCATGACATGGGCTCCCGACCAGGACGCGCTGCGGGGACGCGTGGCTGTGGTCGCGGGTGCGACCCGCGGTGCGGGTCGCGGGATCGCGGCCGCGCTGGGCGAAGCAGGTGCCACCGTCGTCTGCACCGGGCGCAGCAGCGGGTCGGCCCGGTACGAGTACGACCGCCCGGAGACGATCGAGGAGACCGCGGCGCTCGTCACCGAGCTCGGCGGCACGGGCATCCCGGCCGTCGTCGACCACCTCGATCCGCCCCAGGTCGCGAGTCTCGCCGGACGCATCCGCGACGAGCACGGGCACGTCGACGTGCTCGTCAACGACATCTGGGGCGGCGAGCTGCTCAAGGAGTGGGACACGCCCGTCTGGGAGCACGATCTCGACAACGGGCTGCGGATGCTGCACCTCGCGGTCGACACGCACCTCGTCACCGCGCACCACCTTCTGCCCGTGCTGGTCGACCGTCCCGGTGGGTTGCATGTGGAGGTCACCGACGGCACGGCCGACTACAACGCGGCCAACTACCGACTCTGCGCGTTCTACGACCTGGCCAAGGTGTCGGCGAACCGGTTGGCCTTCTCGTTGGGGCACGAGCTGGCACCGTTCGGCGCGACGGCGGTCGCGCTCACACCCGGTTGGTTGCGCTCGGAGATGATGCTGGACAACTACCAGGTGTCGGAGGACAGCTGGCGCGACGCGCTCGACCGCAGTCGCGCCGAGCGTGGCCTGCCGGTCGCGCCACCCGGCTTTGGAGTCTCGGAGTCACCGCGCTTCGTCGGTCGTGCCGTCGTCGCGCTCGCGACCGATCCCGGGCGCGCCCGTTGGAACCAACGGTCGGTCGACTCGGGCACGCTCGCACGCGAGTACGGCTTCACCGATGTCGACGGCTCCCGTCCCGACGTGTGGCGCTACATGGCCGAGGTGACCGACGGCGGCCGCGACGCCACCCCCGACGAGTACCGGTAGCGCGTCCGTTCCCACCGGTGACGGGAGAGGCGCGGAATGCGCGCGTGGTTCCGACCGTTGACCGCCATCGTGCGGATCGCCGTCATCGGGACCGGGTTCATCGGAGGCATCCTCGGGCGCTCGCTGGCCCGGGCCGGCCACGACGTGACGTTCGGGTCGCGTCATCCCGACGACGAGGACGTCGCCGAGGAGACCAACGCGACCGTCGCGCCGATCGGTGACGCGCTGACGGACGCCGACGTCATCGTGCTCGCGGTGCCTGGCGCCGCGGTCGGCGGCGTCGCCACGGAGCACCGCGACGCGCTCGCGGGCCGGCTCGTGATCGACGCGACCAACCAGATGGGGCGCGAGGTCGCCAACGCCCGGTCCGCGCTCCCGTCGACCGTCCGCTACGCACGCGCGTTCAACACGCTCGGCGGCGAGAACATGGCGGAACCGAACTTCGCCGATGGGCCCGCCGACATGTTCTTCTCGGCGCCGGAGGCCGATCGCGACACGGTCGCGCGCGTCATCGAAGGCGTCGGGCTGCGACCCGTGTACCTCGGCGAGGACCAGGAGGCACTCGTCGACGCGCTGTTCCAGGTCTGGGTCACGCTGGCGATGAAGCAGGGCCGGGGCCGTCGCCTCGCCCTCCGCGTCATCGACCACTGACGTTCCGCTTACGGCTCGGCGGCTCTCGACGCGCTCGCGGCGCTGTGCCGGCGGGCACGAAAAACCGCCTTGATCACCGAGAATTCCCTGCTTACGGTGTCCGCCACCATCGACGATCCGAGGAGCACCGATGTCCGACTGGGGTTTCGAGACCCGCCAGGTGCACGCAGGTGCCGTCGCCGACCCCGCGACCGGAGCGCGGGCGGTGCCCATCTACCAGACGACGAGCTACGTCTTCCGCGACACCCAGCACGCGGCCGCCCTCTTCGGGCTCGAGGAGCTCGGGTTCATCTACACGCGCATCATGAACCCGACCCAGGACGTGTTCGAGCAGCGCATGACCGCGCTCGACGGCGGCGTGGGCGCGCTCGCGACGAGCTCCGGGCAGGCGGCCCAGTTCGTCGCGCTCATGAACCTGGCCGAGAACGGCGGCCACATCGTGTCGTCGGCGTCGCTCTACGGCGGCACGTACAACCAGCTCCACTACACGTTCCCGAAGATGGGCGTGGATGTGAGCTTCATCGACAATCCCGACGATCTCGACGCGTGGCGCGCTGCCATCCGGCCCAACACGAGGGCGTTCTACGCGGAGTCGGTCGGCAACCCGAAGAACGACGTGCTCGACTTCGAGGGCGTGGGCGGTGTCGCGCACGACAGCGGGATCCCGCTCGTCGTCGACAACACCGTGACGACGCCGTTCCTGTGCCAACCGCTGCGCCACGGCGCCGACATCGTGACGTATTCGGCCACCAAGTTCATCGGTGGGCACGGCACGTCGATCGGCGGGATCATCGTCGACGGCGGCAAGTTCGACTACGTCGGCAGCGGTCGCTTCGCCAACTTCACCGAGCCCGACCCCAGCTACCACGGGCTCGTGTTCTCGCAGCTGCCCGAGGAGCTGCGGCCCGCGCAGTACATCCTGAAGGCGCGCTTGCAGTACCAGCGCGACGTCGGTCCCGCGATCGCGCCGTTGAACTCGTTCCTGTTCCTCCAGGGCCTCGAGACCTTGAGCCTGCGCATGGAGCGGCACTGCGAGAACGCGCTCGCCGTCGCGAAGTGGCTGGAGGCGCGCGACGAGGTCGAGTGGGTCGCGTACGCGGGTCTCGAGTCGAGCCCGTGGTACGGGCGCGTGAAGCAGTACCTGCCGCGCGGCGCCGGCGCGATCCTCGCGTTCGGCATCAAGGGCGGGCTCGAGGCCGGCCGTCGCTTCGTCGACGCGCTCGAGCTGCACAGCCACCTCGCGAACGTCGGCGACGTGCGCAGCCTGGCCATCCACCCGGCCACGACGACCCACTCGCAGCTGACGCCCGAGGAGCAGGCGACGACCGGCGTCACTCCCGACCTCGTCCGGCTCTCGGTCGGCATCGAGACCCTCGACGACATACTGGCCGACCTCGAAGCCGGGTTCCGCGCCGCGAAGAGCGCGTGAATCGGGCACCTCGGCGAGTGCGTAGCGTGGTTGTGAGGTGGGCGAGCGTGACACGACCCCGGTAACCGGCGCATGGCGCCCCGGCGACGAACCGGGGCGCCGGCAATTCGCGACCGTGTTCGCGAACCGTCCCCACGTGCTCGAAGCGTGTGGCCGGCTGGAGCGCGTCGAGGTCGCGTACGAGACGTGGGGCGAGCCGGACGCGACACGCTCGAACGCGGTCCTCGTGCTCCACGCGTTGACCGGCGACAGCCACGCGTCCGGACCTGCGGGTCCGGGCCATCTCCAGACCGGATGGTGGGAGGGCGTGGTCGGCCCGGGCCTTCCCATCGACACCGACCGCTTCTTCGTCGTGTGCCCGAACGTGCTCGGCGGTTGTCAGGGCACGACAGGTCCCGCGTCGCCCGGGCCCGACGGCCGGCCCTACGGCGCGCGCTTCCCCGTCGTCACCATCCGCGACCAGGTCGTCGTCGAGGCCGCGCTCGCGGACGCGCTCGGCATCCGGCGGTGGGCGGCCGTCGTCGGCGGCTCGATGGGCGGCATGCGCGTGCTCGAGTGGGCCGTGAGCTTTCCGGACCGCGTCGCGGCTGCGGTCGTCATCGCGTGCGGTGCGACCGCGAGCGCAGAGCAGATCGCGCTCTGCTCACTGCAGGTCCGCGCCATCCGCGCCGACCCGAAGTTCCGCGACGGCGACTACTACGACGCGCCGGCCGGTGACGGCCCGCACGTCGGACTGTCGATCGCGCGCGGCATCGGACAGGTCGGCTACCGCACCGAGGCCGAGCTCGACCTCCGCTTCGGACGCGGTCACCAAGGGGACGAGAACCCGCTCGCGGGTGGTCGGTACGCGGTCGAGTCGTACCTGGAGTACCACGGCGGGAAGCTCGCGCGCCGCTTCGACGCCAACAGCTACATCGTGTTGAGCGAGGCGATGAACCACCACGACGTCGGCCGCGGACGCGGTGGTGTCGCGGCCGCGCTGGCTCGCATCTCCGCCGAGGTCACCGTTGCCGGTATCTCGTCGGACCGCCTCTACCCGCTGCGGCTCCAGCACGAGCTGGTCGAGCTGATCCCCCGCTCGAGCGGCGTCGAGGTGGTCGAGTCGATCTCCGGCCACGACGGGTTCCTCGTCGAGACCGAGTCCGTCGGCAAGGTGATCGCCCGCGCGCTCAACGCGCTCTGAGCACGACCGCGCCGGGCACCTCGGGACCATCGTCCCCGGAGCAGGCGACCTTCCGCACTCGGTTCACGCGCCGTGTTCGGGGATCCTCGACACGACGCTCGCTCGAGCGTGCCGATCGGGCTCCGGAGTCGGGCCCTACCGTTCCCGCCCGATTCCGGATCCCCGCCGCGGCGGCCCGGCCGCTCCTCCAGGCGGCCGGGTCCTGCGGCACCTCGTCTACGCGAGCAGCAGACTCCGCGCTTCCTCTTCTACGACCGTGCCGTCGAAGAAGCGCGGGTTCGTGGTTCCCCACAGCGCGACCGGGTTCGCGAACGTGAGGGCACGCAAGTCGGCGTCGGAGAGGAGTCCCGCGTCGAGCAGCTCCTCCGCTTCGTCGAGCACGTGCGCGATGTCGGGGACGTCCCAGTGCCCGATGTCCGAGCCGAGCACGGGCTGGAGACGCGCCGCGCCCGGGTTGCGACGCGTGTCGAAGGCGAGGCCGATCAGCGGATCGTCGGCCTCGCACCCGAAGAAGAACTGGCGCGCGAACACGTCGCGGATGTCGGCGCGGTCCTCGACGAGCGCCGCCGCGAACTCGTCGAGCGTGCCCGGGTCCTCGTCCGGGTCGCTCAGGAAGCGGAGCGCCTCGTCGAGCGCGTCGAGGCGCTCGACGAACGCGGGCGGACCGAACCGCTCGAACTGCCGGCGGAGCTCGTCGCGGTCGAGGCGCGCGGGGTCGTATCGCTCGACCGCGGCGCGGTTCCGCTTCGACCAGTGCGCGACGAGATCCGCGTAGAGGCTGCACGCCCACGCCGCACCACCTTCGTGGAACGCGAAGCGCAGGTCCGGGAAGCGACGCGGGACGCCTCCGAAGAAGAGCGACCGGCAGATCGCCTCCGCACCGGCGGCGAAGTTCCCGATGTGGTTGGCGACGTAGTTCCCGGGTGACACGCGGCTTCCGAACCCGATACCGGTCGAGTGGAACGTCGGGGACACACCGAGCTCCGCGCAGCGCTTCCACAGCGGGTCGTAGTCGTACGCGCTGTCGAGACCGAGACCGTCGACCCAGCGCGCGGCGCGATCGCCGTCGTGCCCGGGCGCGAACCGCAGCACCAAGCCACCGAGCAGCACCGCGCGCAGGCCCAGCTCGACCACGGCGTGCTCGAGCTCCTCGATCGCCTCGTCGGGCGTGTAGGTGGGTACGACGGCCACCGGCAGCAGACGATCCGAGCAGTCGGCGAAGACCTCGGCGTAGTAGCGGTTGAACGCCCGGGCGAGACCGCGGCGCAGCTCGTCGTCGTCGATGGCCATCACGGTGAGGCCGTACGTCGGGTACTGCACCGACAGGTCGAGCCCGAGCGCGTCCATGCGCTCGCGCAACAGGCGCGGCAGCATCGCGGTCGCCCGGTCGAGGGTGTTCGCCGCGGGCAGGCCCCACCACCCGCTGCGCGCCAGACCCAGCCCACGCCGGGTCGTCGCGTCCAGGCCGCGGGTGAGGGCGGCCGAGCTTGCGAGCCGGTCGAGGCCGGCCGCGAGCGACTCGCCACCGAGCTCGCGGAGGAAGTCCCGCACGAGCGGCAGGAACTCGATGAGGTGCCCGTCGGCGTCGATGATCGGGTGCGGGACACGCTCGCGAAGGGGATGGCGCACGCGGGTGTGTTACCAGAGCCGGCCGATCGCCGTCCCGGACGCGCAACACCCTGGTGAGCGGCCCCTCCGGCCGGGGTCCAAGGTCCCCCGAAGTCGGGCTCTCCTCCCGGTTCGCAGCGACGCCGCCGCATCGTACGGTCGGGCGGGAACGTCACAAAGGGCGGCCGCCATGGCGATGCAGATCTTCATCGATGAGCTCAGGCCCGGCCCGACCGAGGTCCGCCTCGTGTTGCGGGGCCAGCTCCGTGCAGGTGCGGGCGACGAGCTCACCCAGCGTCTCGGGGTCCTGCTCTCCGAAGGGCTGACCAGCATCACCGTCGACCTGGCCGGGATCACCGCCCTCGACCGCGAGGGGTTCGGTGTGCTCGTCCAGCTCCAGCGCTTCGCCCGCGCCGCCGACGTCGCCTTCCACGTCGAGCACGCGCCCCCGCTGCTCGAGCACCTGCTCGCACGGGCCGAGGAAGGCGTGGTCTGAGCGGGCGCACCACCGGTGCCCGGACGGCTTTCGCGCCTTGTGGGTGAATCGCCCGGACCGTCGGGAAATCGTGGCTCAGGATCGTCCGCGGTGGGCCGATGTAGTGCGCATGGAACCGGGCACCCCCGACGAGTCGCGCCTCGAGCTGAGCGAGCCCGCCCTGGCCGAGTTCCTCGGTGAGGGCACGGTGTCGGACGCGATCGCGCGCAACGAGCTCCGAGCGTTCCTGATCGACCGGCGGATCAACGTGTCACGCGACGAGTTCGAGCGTTGGGTGCGCCAGCTCGCCGACGAGGGTCGCCAGCGCGCGCGTGAAGCGCAGGAGAACACACCGTCGACCCGTTGGGTGTGACTTCGCCGCGCTTCCTCCGCGCGCGACGTGACCCGAATCACCCTTCGTCAGGAGCCCTCGCGGGGGCGGCGCGCGCGACCCTCGAGAAGTGGCCAGTCGCGTTGCGGCACAGAACATCCAGGCTGGGGATCGCGTCCGCTGGATGGGCCACGTCCTGCGCGTCGAGCGAGTACGCGTCGAACCGTTGAGTCGCGCGGTGTCACTGTTCGCCGACGGTGAGCGCATCAGCCTCGGCTGGGGTGATCTCGTGGAGCTCGTCGACGGCGACGACATCCCACACGCCTGACCGTGGGGCGCGAGCCCGGCAGGTTTGGACCGTCGCCGGTTTGGTCACCACTCCTGGGCGTGGCCAGGTGTCTCGGCGCTCTGACGTGACAGCACGGCGTCAACCGCCCGAGGCGCCGAGGCACCTGGGCCGCGGGCGCACCGACACCGTGAGCGAGCGTCAGGTGTCGGCCACCTGTCGCAGCATGTTGTGGTCCGTGTGCGCGAAGGGCTCGGGGAACTCGTCCATGCGCAGCATCGTGCGCTCGTCGTACGACCACGTGCCTTCGCCGAGCGTGATCGTCACCGTGTAGCTGAGCGTCGAGGCGTGCTCGGCGAGGTAGCGGTTCTCACCGATGGTGTAGTGCGCAGCGCCGGCCGTGGCCGACAACGTGAAGGACGACGCGTCCGCGGCCGCGGTCCCGCCCGCGAGCACCGTGATGCCGCGCGGGACGACGAAGCCGCGCAGCACCTCGCCGGTCGCGGCGTCCCAGAGCCAATAGCCGACCTCGGTGTGAAACGGGTTCTCCTCGTCGCCGCGCCACATCGCGGTCTTGTAGTCGAGCCCGTAGAGCGATTGGCGGCCGTTCTGCACCGGACCGAAGGGCTTCAATGCGAGCTTCTCGCGATACGGAGTGGCCAGAACCTCGTGACGGAGGTGCGAGTACGCGCTGTCGAGACCGCCCTCGCCCTCCCACTCCCCTGCGAGTGGCCCCAGGGGACCCCACTCGTCGCCCATGCGCCGTCCTCCCGTACCGGTGCGCCCTGCCGGCGCGGTCGGTACAGCCTAGGCGGGGGGCGTCTCCGCGCCGTCCGCCTCAGCTGCGGCGCGTACGCGCGCGGCGCTTGCCCTCGTGCATCGCCTGCACGCGCGCGATCGGGATCGCGCGACCCTCCTCCACGAGCTCGTCACTGAGGTGCTGCACGGCGGGCATCTGTTCGGCCCACGGGTCGGTGTCGCCGAGCCGATCCAACGCGGTGTGCACGGTGAAGTCGCCCGGCGACACGTCGTCGAGGTCGTCCCAACCGACCGGGAACGACACGGGCGCGCCGGGACGCACGCGTGGGCTGTACGCGGCGACGACCGTCGCGCCGCCGGCACGTGTCGAGTCGACGAACACCTTGTCGTCGCGATCGGCCTTGACGAACGCGGTCGTCGCGATCGACGGGTCCAGCCGCTCGACGCGCGCCGCGATCGCCCGCGTGGCCGCCGCGGACTCCTCGAGTGACGGCCGGTCGTCCACCGGAACGAAGACGTGGACACCTTTGGCTCCGCTCGTCTTCACCGCACCCTGCAGGCCAACATCGGCGAGCGCCTGGCGCACCAGGTGCGCGGCGCGCACCGCCGCCGCGAAGCCGTCACCCTCCGGCGGGTCGAGGTCGAGCACGAGGTGCGTGATGCGGTCGGGACGGTCGGCACGCACCAGCGTCGGGTGGTACTCGACCGCACGCTGATTCGCGAACCAGATCAGGGTGCGGCGGTCGTTGCAGAGCGCGTACCGCACCTCGCGCTTCGACGTCTCGGCCCAGAACTGCACGGTCGGGACCCACGACGGTGTGTACTTCGGCACGTTCTTCTGCATGAACGCCTCCTGCCCGCGGTGCACCCGGATCACCGACAGCGGCCGGTCAGCGAGCACGGGGAGGATGCGATCGCGCACGCCGTCGAGGTAGTCGACGAGGTCGCGCTTGGTCGCGCCGGCGCCGTCGAAGAGCGGTTCGTCGAGGTTCGTCAGCGGGACGCCGTCGCGTTCCTCGCCCTCACGGCGCGTGGGCATCGCTCCGACGCTATCGCCGAGCCGCCACGAGCGCGAACGGCCCGGCGACGATCGCCCGCGGACCGTCGTCGCAATTCCTGGGCGACGGACACGCCGTCTCGGCGACGCTGGGAGCGATGGCCGACGCGATCTTCGAGCACCCGCGACTCGCTCGGATCTACGACGACGTCGACGGCGACCGGCGCGACCTCGACGAGTACGTCGCCATCGTCGACGCGCTCCGGGCCCGTTCAGTGCTCGATCTCGGCTGCGGCACCGGCGCCTTCGCATGTCTCCTCGCTGGGCGCGGCGTCGACGTGACGGCCGTCGACCCCGCAGCCGCGTCGCTCGAGGTCGCGCGGCAGAAGCCGAATGCGGCGCGCGTGCGCTGGCTGCTCGGTGACGCGACCACGCTTCCGCCGCTCCGCGTCGATCTCGCGACGATGACCGGGAACGTCGCGCAGGTGTTCCTCGCCGACGACGAGTGGGCTGCGACCGTGCACGCGACCCACGACGCACTCCGACCGGGTGGGCACCTCGTGTTCGAGACCCGCGACCCGGCGTTCGAAGGATGGCGGGCGTGGAACCGTGTCGAGTCGTACCAACGGTTCGACCTGCCACGCGCCGGCCCGGTGGAGACGTGGGTCGACGTGACCGACGTGGCGTTGCCCTTCGTGTCGTTCCGCGCGACGTTCGTGTTCGGGTCGGACGGCGCCGTGCTCAGGTCGAGTTCGACCCTGCGCTTCCGCAGCCGGGCGGAGATCGCGGAGTCGTTGCTGACCGCGGGCTTCTCGGTCGAGGACGTCCGCGACGCGCCCGACCGTCCCGGCGCAGAGCTCGTGTTCGTCGCCCGTCGATCGGACACGTGACGCCAGCTGTCACTCTCCGGAGGGACGCCATGAACGCGCAAGAAGCGTACGGTCTGTCTTGAGGGCTCCGGAGTGGGGACTCCCGGCCCTCACACTTGCGAGCACGACTTCCACCCCCGGCCGCGGCCCCTCCGCTCCCGGGGGTGGTTGCCATTCGCGCCGCGTTGACGGTCGCTTGCGTGCAGAGCCCCGACCGGCGAATGGTGTTGGATTGGCGGTCGACGCGCGGATCGACGGCACATCCGAGGTCGCCGGACCGCGGCGCTGACGTACCGGCCACGTTCGGATCCCAAGGTGAAGCGCGGTTGCGCCGCCCGGGGAGCGCCGATTGAATCGCGAGCGGTTGGGTCCCGAGGGGCCCACCTTGTTTCCCGTCGTTCGCGATCGTGGGGGCGCGAGGATGGACGTTCGGAAAACGGGTCGAATCTTCGGTTGGTTGTTCATCGGGACATTCGTGACGAGTATCCCGGCGCGACTGCTCTTCATCCATGGAGTGGGGGCGAGTTGGAGCAACATGCATTTCGTGCCCGGGGATACCTCCCACGCGAGCCTCAAGGCCGGAGCGATCCTCGAGTTCGGACTGATCGTCACCCAAATCGGCACCGCAGTCGTCATTTACCCGCTCGTCAGACGGCAGAGCGAAACGGTGTCGCTCGGATACGTCACGGCGCGCATCATGGAGTCGGTCTTCGCCGCGATCGGGCTCATGAGCATCATCTCGATCGTGAACGTGGCTGATGCGCTGCACGGAGCGAGTGGCATCGGCGCCTCGGCGCTCGCCACTCAAGGCAACTCCTTGGTGCACACCTACGATTGGGCTTTCCTGTGGGGACCGGGACTCGTTGCAGGCATTGGGAACGGGATCCTGCTCGGGTACCTGATGTATCGGTCGGCACTTGTGCCGCCTCGCATGGCGTTGTTAGGTCTCATCGGTGGACCGTTACTGATTCTCTCGTTCGTGATGATCCTGATCGGCGTCTACAAGAACGGACAGGGGCCTTCCGGCCTCCTGACGCTCCCGGAGGCCGCGTGGGAGTTGGCCCTCGGCATCTACTGCGCATGGAAGGGCTTCAGGCTCGAGAGTCCGCTGGCCCGGCCCGAGCTCGCGTTGCGTCGCTGAAAGAGCGACGTGGGTCCGGGGATGCACCGCGGGGT
>DATBEZ010000095.1:0-111434 GCA_036558745.1 Acidimicrobiia bacterium | reverse complement strand
GGACCCCCTCTCCGAGAAGATCCTCTGGAAAGAGTTCCACGCCGGCGAGACCGTCGTCGTCGACGCCGACGGCGACGAGATCGCCTTCCGCGCCATCGAAGGCGTCGAACCCCCACCCGTCGAACTCGCCGGAAGCGGCTCGGAGGGGTAATCCTCTCGCACAATTGGACTGTGAGACACGGCGGACGGGAAACCGTCCGCCGTCTCGCGTCCCGCCCCGTGCGCGAGCGGGTGCCGTCACTAGGGTGCTGCACATCGCCCGCCTCGCCCGCATCCTGGTCGCGTTCGCGATCGTCGTCGTGCTCGCCGCGTGTCGCGTGCACACCGACGTGGACGTGCGCGTGCGCGCCGACGGGAGCGGCACCGTGCGTGTGCATATCACGCTCGACGCGGACGCGGCGCGCCGGGTGCCGGTCGCGTCGATCCGTCTCGACGACCTCACGGCCGCGGGTTGGTCGGTGACGCGCGACGCGAGCTCGATCACGCTGACGAAGCCGTTCGCCCGTCCGGAGGATCTCGGGCCGACGTTGCGCGAGCTCACCGGTCCCGGCGGCGTGCTCGGCGCGGCCTCGCTGACCCGGACGTCGTCGTTCCTCCGCACACGGGAGGCGTTGCGCGTCGACGTCGACCTGCGCGCAGCGTCGGTCGGAGTGGCGAGCGACCCGGACCTGGTGGCGAGGCTGCGCGCCGCGGGCGTGGATCCGGCGGCGCTCGCGAACCAGCTCGATGCGTCGGCGCGCGGCGCGGTCGACGTCGAGTTGCACGCGCACCTCCCGGGAGGCGTGACCCGCTCGTGGACGATCCCGGCGAACGGTCAGATGCAGGCGCGCGCCGGCGCGTCGACGTGGAACGGCAGCCGCTTCCGTCTTCTCGTCGTCGCGGTCGTGCTCGGCGCGGTCGCCGTCCTCGTCGGAGCCGCCGCCGTCATCCGTGGCGGGCGAGCCAGGCGAGGAACCAGGGGCGGAACCCGTCCAACGACTCCAACACCACCTCCGCTCCCGCCTCGCGCAGCTCCGTCGCGTCGTGCGGACCGGACGTGACCCCCACCGCGACCGCGCCTGCCGTCCGCGCCCCGACGACGTCGGGCGGGCTGTCGCCGACATAGACGGCAGCACCACGGGCGGCGAGCGCTTCGCCCTTCCCGGCGCCCCAGACGAGCCCGGCGACGTCGTCGACGTCGAGGCCGGCACGAGCCACGCAGCCGCGTGCGCCCGTGGTCTCCTTCGCGGTGACGACGACGCTTCGCCCGCCGACCTCGCGCACCGCGGCGAGCGCGTCGTGCGCACCCGGCATCGCGATCGTGCCCGGGACGCCGTGCTCCTGGTAGAGGGCGCGGTAGCGCGCGGCCATCGTGTCGACGTCTTCCGCCGGGAACCACTGCGCGAGCTCGACCTCGAGCGGAGGCCCGAGCCGCGAGACAGCCAGGTCCTCGTCGATCCGGACGCCGGTCTCCGCGCTCAGCGCACGACACGTGGCGCGGATCCCCGGGCGCGAGTCCACGAGCGTCATGTCCAGATCGAAGCCGACGCACACCGCCATCCGGTGACGCTACCGGTCCACGTTGCTGTCACACCCCGTCATTACGCTCCGAACCATGCCCAGGACACGTGTCGTGCACCGGTGCCGGGAGTGCGGCGCGACCACGCCCCGATGGCTCGGTCGCTGCCCCGACTGCGGCGAGTGGGGCACGTTGGAGGAGGAGGTCGCGGCGCCGCTCGCGCCCTCGACGGCGCTCGCCCGTGAGCGACCGCTGCGCCTGGTCGACGTCGACCCGCTCGGCGCGCCCCGGCGCGCGACCGGCCTGCTCGAGCTCGATCGGGTTCTCGGCGGTGGATTCGTCGCCGGGTCGGTCACGTTGCTCGGGGGCGAGCCCGGCATGGGGAAGAGCACGTTGCTGCTCCAGGCCCTCGCGTCGATGTGCGAGCAGGGCGCGACCGCGTTGCTCGTCACCGCCGAGGAGTCGAAGGAGCAGGTGCGCCTGCGCGCGGCGCGCCTCGGCGCCTCACCACCGAGCCTCTACGTCGTGGCGGAGACGTCGTTGCCGGTCGTGCTCGCGCACGTCGACGAGCTGGCGCCCGACGTCGTGGCCGTCGACTCGATCCAGACCGTCGTCGATCCCGACCTGCCCGGTGTCGCAGGCTCGGTCGGTCAGGTGCGCGACTGCGCGGCCCGGCTCGTCCGCCTGGCCAAGGAGCGCGACGTCGTCGCGGTGCTCGTCGGTCACGTCACCAAGGACGGTTCGCTCGCGGGTCCGCGCGTGCTCGAGCACGCAGTCGACACCGTGCTCGCGTTCGAAGGTGACCGTCACCATGCGCTGCGGATGCTGCACGCGCTCAAGCACCGGTTCGGCGCGACCGACGAGCTCGGCCTGTTCGAGATGACCGAGCGCGGGCTGCTCGGCGTCGCGGATCCGTCGGCGCTGTTCCTCACCGATCGGCGTGTCGACGCGTCGGGCTCGGTCGTCGCGCCGGTGCTCGAAGGTGCGCGCCCGCTCCTGGTCGAGGTGCAGGCGCTGGTGGCGTCGACGAGCGCGCCGTTGCCGCGACGCACCGCGCAGGGACTCGACAGCAACCGGCTCTCGTTGCTGCTCGCGGTGCTGCAGCAGCGCGCCGGTCTCGGTGATCTCGCTCAGCGCGACGTCTGGGCCAGCGTCGCCGGTGGCGTGCGCGTCGCCGAGACCGGGGTCGACCTCGCTGCCGTGCTGGCGGTCGCCAGCACGTATCTCGGCCGCGCGGTCCCGTCCGATCTCGTCGCGGTCGGTGAGGTCGGGCTCGGGGGCGAGATCCGCCAGGTCGGCCAGACCGCCCGCCGCCTCAGCGAGGCCGCCCGGCTGGGCTTCGTGCGGGCGGTCGTCCCCGCCTCGGTGGCGCCGGTCGCGGGCATCGACATCGTCGCCGTGCGCGACGTCGGGGAGGCGCTCGCGGCGACCGGGCTGGGGTCCTGATCCCGGGCGAATAACCCCGGGTTTCCTCGCGTCGTGGTCTCGTTTCGCTGGTAAATTCCCCATGCACCTCGAACGATCTGGCGCGGATCGTTCGGTTCTCCGTCCAGGAGGTGAGGCCCCGGTGCCGGCACAGCCCCGATCAGAGGCGATGCTCGCCGCGCTCCGGCTCGTGGCGCCGGGTCGACCCCTGCGCGAAGGGCTCGACCGGATCCTGCAGGCCAAGATGGGCGCGCTCATCGTCGTGGGCGACGGGCCCGACGTGCTGAGCGTCTGCTCCGGCGGCTTCCTCCTCGACGCGGAGTTCACGCCCCAGCGCCTCTCCGAGCTGGCGAAGATGGACGGAGCGATCATCCTCGCCGCCGACTGCTCGCGGGTCGCCCGCGCCAACGTGCATCTCGTCCCCGATCCGAACATCCCGACGTTCGAGACCGGGACCCGGCACCGGAGCGCCGAGCGGGTGGCGCGCCAGATCGACGTGCCCGTGATCACCGTGTCGGAAGACATGTCGGTGGTCGCGATCCACCGCCGCGGCCAGAAGCACACGCTCGAACCCGTCGCACGTGTGCTCGCGCGCGCGGACCAGGCGTTGCAGATCCTCGAGCGTTACAAGGCGCGCCTCGACGCGGTGAGCGGCTCGCTGTCGGCGCTCGAGGTCGAGGACCTCGTGACCGTGCGCGACGTCGCGACCGTGATGCAGCGGGCCGAGATGGTGCGCCGCATCGCGGACGAGATCGAGGGCTACATCATCGAGCTCGGCTCCGACGGCCGACTCGTCCTGCTGCAGCTCGAGGAGCTCATGGGCGGCGTCGGCGACGACCGGCGTCTCGTCGCCAAGGACTACTTCACCGAGAGCGTCGACTGGGAGCTCCAGGACGTGATGGAGCGGCTCGCCGACCTCGACACCGAGCAGCTCGTCGACCTGCGCGAGGTCTCGAGCGTGCTGCACCTCTCCGCCGAGACCGACCTCGACACGCCGGTGCAGCCGCGCGGGTTCCGTCTGCTGCACAAGGTGCCGCGACTCCCCGAGATCGTCGCCGACCACGTCGTCGACCGCTTCTCGAGTCTGCAGAAGATCATGCGCGCGGGCGTGAGCGACCTGGTCGAGGTCGAGGGCGTGGGTGAAGCGCGTGCCCGCGCCATCAAGGAAGGTTTGTCGCGGCTCGCGGAGACCTCGATCCTCGAGCGGTACGTGTAGCTGGGTTACCGTCACAGCGATGGCGGCGCTCGCAGAAGGCAACCAGGACGCGTTCCACGAGCGGGTGACGATCCGCAGCGGCGACGGCACCGCGGTCCCCGCGATCCACGCCCGTCCCGAAGGCATGCCGCTCGCGTCGGTCGTGCTCGTCCCCGACATCCTCGGCGTCCGCCCGCTCTTCGACGACGTGTGCCGGCGCCTCGCCACGCACGGCATCTCGGTGTGCGCGCCGGAGCCGTTCGCGCACCTCGACGGCTACGAGGCGCTCGACGTCCCCGCGCGCCAGGGCCGCGCCAAGGAGCTCGTCGACGAGGTGCAGCTCGACGACCTCGAGCGGGCCGCGAACCTGTTGGTCGTCGAGGACGGCGCGAGCGACGTGTTCGTGCTCGGGTTCTGCATGGGCGGGATGTACACGCTCAAGGCCGCCGCGACCGGACGTTTCGAACGCGCGGTGGCGTTCTACGGGATGATCCGCGTGCCCGACGGGTGGCGCAGCGAGACGCAACGCGATCCGCTCGAGACCGCGGGCATCACGTGCGCGACGCTCGGGATCTTCGGCGGCGCCGACCCGATGACGCCGACAGCCGACCTCGACGCGTTGCGCGGGGCGTGGGACGGGCTGCCCGATCACGAGGTGGTCGTGTACCCGGAGGCCGAGCACGGCTTCGTGCACGACCCCGACCGACCCGCGCACCGTCCCGACGACGCCGCCGACGCCTGGCGCCGCGCCCTCTCGTTCCTGCTGTCGTGAGCGCCCGCTCCGGCGGGGGCGCGCCGCAGGTCGCGTTGCGCGGCGTGAGGAGCCGTTGGCCGGGGAGCGGCGAGCCTGCGAGCGCGACCAGAGTTACGGGTTCGCTCGCTGTTCCAACGCGTCGCGGTCGATGACCTTGTAGCGGCCGCGTCCCTTCGCCTCGACCCAGCCGAGGCGCACGAACAGCGCGAGCGCCTTGTTGACCCGCTCGCGTGACGCGCCGACCAGCCCCGCGAGCTCCTCCTGGGTCATGGCGAGGCGGAACTCCTCCGCGCCGCCGGCCGCCTCGAGCAGCCGCTTCGCGGTGCGGGCGGGCACGTCGAGGAACTGCGCGTCGGCGAGGGCCTCGTCGGTCGCGCGCAGGCGGCGGGCGAGGAGCTTGACGATGATCCAGAGGAGCTCGGGCCGGTCGCCGAGGACCCGGCGCACGGGTTCGTAGCCGAGGGACAGCAACCGGATGTCGGTGAGCGCGCGGGCGTCGGCCGAACGGCGACCGCCGTCGAAAAGACCGAGCTCGCCGAAGAGGCCGCCGCGCTCGAGCACCGCGACCACGGACTCACGCCCGTCCGTCGCGCGGGTCACGATCGCGACGCGTCCCTCGAGGACGACGAACAGCTCCTCGGACTGGTCGCCCTGCGCGAACAGCAGCTGGTTGCGGTGGAGCTCCTGGACGCCCGCTTGCGCGCTCAACCCGTCGAGCACGTCGGACGGAAGAGCCGCGAAGAGCTCGGTGGTGTCGAGGAGCCGGCGCTCGGGCACGAGGTGCACCTCCCTGCAGACCAGGTGAGGGGGCGATAAGAAGATGGAGCGTACCGGCCTGGCGTCGGCCGGGTCGCGTGCCGCCGGTGCCCGTGTGCACGGTGCTGCGTGGTCGTGTCCGCTCGGTGGGCTTCGCCCGGCGGAGCTCCGCTTCGCTCCTGACGGATTGGGGGTATCCCCGCAGGTCCGGTATCCTTGGTGTCCCGCTGGGCGAGTTGTCCCGCCCGCGGGCTGCACTCTTCCGAGGAGCGACATGGCCTTCGACGTCGGCGACAAGGTGGTCTATCCGCATCACGGTGCGGCCACGATCGAGCGTCGGGAGAAGAAGGACGTCTTCGGCGAGAAGCGCGACTACCTCGTGCTGCGTCTCGCCTACGGCGACCTCACCCTCATGGTCCCGGCCGACAACGCCGAGGAGATCGGCCTCCGCGACGTCATCAACGACGAGGAGGTCGAGGAGGTCTTCGCCGTCCTTCGCAAGAAGGAGGCGAGGATGCCCACGAACTGGTCCCGCCGCTTCAAGAACCACGTCGAGAAGCTCAAGAGCGGCGACATCTACCAGGTCGCGGAGGTCGTCCGGAATCTCACGATCCGTGAGAAGGACAAGGGTCTCTCCGCGGGCGAGAAGCGCATGCTCGGCAAGGCCCGCCAGATCCTGGTCTCGGAGCTGACGTTCGCCATCGGCGTCAACGAGGAGGCGGCCGAGGCCAAGCTCGACGAGGTCCTCGCCAAGTAGCGCCCTTCCCGTTCAAGCGCCCCCGCGGGGGCGCCGATCCTCCTTCCGGGCGGGAGGAGGATCCCCATGTTCGTCGAGGTCGTCCGGCTCTTCATCGTCGTGCTGTTCACGGCGGCCGGCTACTGGCTCGGTCGTGACGCCTCCGCGACCGCCGCCACCGCCCCCGGCATCACCGCCATGCTGGGCTGTCTCGTCGGCTACGTCGTGGGCGGCATCTTCGGCCGGCTCCTCGAACGGGCCGTCGGCGTGGTCGAGCGCCACGTCGAGCCCCTGCCCGCGGCCCAGGTCATGGCCGGGTTCGTGGGTGGCGTCGTCGGCGCCCTCGGGGGTGCCACGCTCGCGGCCCCGATAGCCCTGCTCGCGCCGCCCCAGGTGGCCCTCCCCGCAGGCGGACTCCTCGTGTGGACGGTCGGCTACATCGGCTTCCGTCTCGCTGCGGGCAAGAGCACGGAGCTGTTCCACATGCTCGGGCTCTCCACCCGTCCGCTGGTGCGGGCCGAGCCCTTCGAGCGCGACGAGGGCTTCCTCGTCGACACGTCCGCGGTCATGGACGGCAAGCTGCTGGCGCTCGTGATGTCGGGCGTGGTCAGCGACGACCTGATGGTGCCGCGCTTCGTCCTCGACGAGCTGCAGGGCCTCGCGGACGCGGCCGAACCGACCCGCAAGCGCCGGGCGCGGCGCGGCCTCGAGATGCTCGACCTGATCCGGCGGGAGGCTCCGGTCCGGGTCTACGTGCTCGACGACGAGATGCCCGCGATCGAGGCGGTCGACGCGAAGCTCGTCGCGCTGGCGAAGCGCCTCCACCTCCGCCTGCTCACGACCGACACGAACCTCGTGCGGGTCGCCGACGTGCAGGGCGTGGCCACGTGCAACCTGCGGCGCCTGGCGACCGAGCTCGGCCCGGACGTGAACGCGGGCGAGGTGCTCGAGGTCGATCTGACCAAGCCGGGCCGGGAGCCCGGCCAGGGCGTCGGCTTCCTCGACGACGGGTCCATGGTGGTCGTCAACGGCGGCGCCGACCTGGTCGGGACTGGCCGGGTCCCGCTGGTCGCGATGTCGGTGGTGCCGACCGCGGTCGGTCGGATCGTCTTCGCTCGTCCCGCCGAGGACGACGCCCTCGACTGACCAACCCCGCCGCTCGGTTGGGTCACGTTCCGGGCCTCCGGCGCCGGATCGTGTCCCAACGCAGCCGGTGGGTGACCGACGTTCGCCGGGAGCTCGGGCGCTCCAGCCATACTGACGCCGTGCCGGCCTGGGGGATCGTCGTGGCCGCGGGCAGCGGCGCCCGCTTCGGGTCGGCCAAGCAGTTCGCGACCGTGCGCGGCGAGCGCCTCGTCGACCGCGCCGTCGCCGCGATGGGTTCGGTGTGCGACCACGTCGTCGTGGTGCTCCCGCCGGGTGAGGAGTGGAGCGGGACTCCGGTCACGGCCGCGGTCCCGGGCGGCGCGACCCGGAGCGACTCGGTGCGCGCCGGGCTCGCTGTGGTGCCCGACGACGCCGACGTGGTCGTCGTCCACGACGCGGCGCGCCCGCTCGCACCGGCCGCGCTCTTCGAGGCGGTCGTCGCCGCGGTCCGCGCCGGCGCCGACGCCGCGGTCCCGGCCGTCGCGGTCGCCGACACGGTGAAGCGGGTGGAGGGTGCGCGGGTGGTCGAGACGGTCCCTCGCGAGGAGCTCGTCGCGGCCCAGACGCCGCAGGCCTTCCGGACCGCGACGTTGCGGGCGGCACACGCCGGATCCGCCGACGCGACCGACGACGCGGCACTGGTGGAGGCCGGGGGCGGCGTGGTCGTGGTCGTGCCGGGCGACCGGCGCAACCTCAAGGTGACCGACGCCGACGACCTGCGCATCGCCGACGCGCTCGCCGAGGACTGCAGGCCATGAGATCGCGTGCGGACGAAGCCGCGCCCTGGGCGGAGCCCGGGAGGGTGCGGCGGAGGGAGCCATGAGATCGCGTGTCGGGCTCGGGTTCGACGTCCACCCGTTCAGTGACGACGCCGCGCGCCGGCTCGTGCTGGCGGGCGTGCACGTGGACGGCCCGGGGCTCGCCGGTCACTCCGACGCCGACGTCATCGCCCACGCGGTCGCCGACGCGCTGCTGGGTGCCGCGGGCCTACCCGATCTCGGCACCCTGTTCCCGGCGTCCGACGACCGGTACCGGGACGCGTCGTCGATGGGTCTGCTCGAGGACGTCGTCCGGCGGGTGGTCAGGACCGGCATGTGGGTGGGCAACGTCGACGTCGTCGTCGCCGCCGAGCGTCCGCCGCTCGCCGCGCACCTGCCGGCCATGAGCGCGAACCTCGCCGCCGCGCTCGCGCCCGCGCGCGAGCCGATGGGCGAGGTGCTGCGCGTGTCGGTCAAGCCGAAGCGGACCGAGGGGTTGGGCACGATCGGACGCGGCGAGGGCATCGCCGCGTGGGCCGTCGCGCTGCTCGAACGGGCGTAGCGGGTGGACGACGGGAAAGAAGTGATCCGGCCCGCGCGCCCGGGCTCGCTAGCCTCGACGGGCATGCTGCGGCTGCACGACACGCTCAGCGGCCGCGAGGTCGACTTCGAGCCTCGTGAGCCCGGTCGCGTCGCCATGTACGTCTGCGGCCCGACCGTCTACGACGTCCCGCACATGGGCCACGGCCGCACCGCGATCGTGTTCGACACGATCCGCCGGTACCTCGCGTGGTCGGGCTACGACGTGACGTTCGCGTCGAACGTCACCGACATCGACGACAACATCATCAACCGTGCCGCGAAGGAAGGCAGCACCGAGCCCGAGATCGCGGTGCGCTACGAGCAGTCCTACTGGGAGCAGCTCGACCGCCTCGGCATCGAACGCCCCGACCGCGCTCCGCACGCGACCGAGTACGTCGACAAGATGATCGAGCTGATCGGCGAGCTGGTCGACAGCGGGCACGCGTACGTCGTCGACGGCTCGGGCGTGTACTTCGCGGTCGACGCGTACCCCGGGTACGGCGAGCTCTCGCACCGCCGGATCGCGGATCTGCTCGAGTCCGCCGGCGGTCGCGTCGACGTGGACGAGCAGAAGCGCAGCCCGGTCGACTTCGCGTTGTGGAAGGCGGCGAAGCCGGGTGAGCCGACGTGGGACTCGCCGTGGGGTCCGGGCCGTCCCGGCTGGCACATCGAGTGCGCGGCCATGTCGCTCGACCTGCTCGGCGAGCGCTTCGACATCCACGGCGGCGGCACCGACCTCGTGTTCCCGCACCACGAGAACGAGCGGGCCGAGTCGGAGGCGGCGGGACGCGCGTTCGCGCGCTACTGGGTGCACTCCGGCATGCTCAACATCAACGGCGAGAAGATGTCGAAGTCGCTCGGCAACTTCACCACGCTCTCCGACGCGCTCGACGCGCACGACCCGCGCGCGCTGCGGCTTGCGGTGCTGCAGACGCACTACCGCAAGCCGGTCGAGCTCGGTGCCGACGAGCTGCGCGCCGCCGAGACCGCGCTCGACGGGCTCGACGCGCTGCTCCGCCGCGCCGGCGCGCTCGGTGTGGACGTCGACGACGCGGCCGTCGAGGCGTCGGTCGTCGACGCGTTCCGCGCCGCGATGGACGACGACTTCGGCACGCCGGAGGCGCTCGGTGTGGTGTTCGCGGCGAAGAACGACGCCAACAAGCTGCTGGACGCCGGTGACACGACGCGCGCGAGTGCGCTGATCGCGACCATCCGGGAGCTCGCTGGGGCGCTCGGTATCGAGCTGCGCAGCGGGTCGGGGGAGCCCGACGCCGCGATCGACGCGAAGGTCGCCGAACGCGACGCCAAGCGCGCCGCGCGCGACTTCGCCGGGGCCGACCGCATCCGCGACGAGCTCGCCGAGCAGGGCATCCTGCTCGAGGACACCCCCAACGGGACCGTGTGGCGTCGCAGCTGAGGCGCGGAGGCGGACGCCCGCGGCCGCGGCCGTCGCGGGACCGGCGCGCCGGGCACACGACCGAGCAGGTCGAGGGCCGCCAGGCCGTCCGTGAGCTGCTCCGGGCGCGGAAGCGGCGGGTCCGCCAGCTCTGGATCGCGGCCGACGCAGAGCCGTCGCCGGTGCTCGACGAGATCGAGGACCTCGCGTCTGGTCTCGGGTTCGCGCCGCGTCGCACGTCGGGATCGCGCGTCGACGCGATGGCGAGGACCGACGCCCCCCAGGGAGTCGTGGCGATCGCCGACCCGCTGCCCGAAGCCGACTTCGACGCGCTCCTCGACGACCCGCACGCCTTCCTCGTCGCGCTCGACGGCGTGACCGACCCGCGCAACCTCGGCTCGATCATCCGCAGCGCGGAGGGTGCCGGCGCGACCGGCATCGTGCTGCCGCGCCACCGCGCCGCCGGTGTCGGTCCGACCGCGGCGAAGGCTGCGGCCGGTGCGATCGAGCACGTCCCGATCGCGCACGTCGCCGGCATCCCGAGCGCGCTCGATCGCGCGTCGCGTCACGGTGTGTGGACGGTCGGGCTCGACGAGAGCGGAGCGTCGAGCCTGTTCGACCTGGACCTCGGAGACCGCCCGGTGCTGCTCGCGCTGGGTGCGGAAGGTCACGGTCTCGCGCGACTCACCGCGAAGCGCTGCGATCTGCTCGTCCATATCCCGATGCACGGCGCCATCGCGTCGCTCAACGTGTCGGTCGCCGCCGCGCTCGCGTGCTACGAGGTGGCCCGCACCCGTGGCGATAGCCTCACGGGTCCGCCGGAGTAGCTCAGTTGGTCAGAGCAGGCGCCTTGTAAGCGTCAGGTCGTCGGTTCGAATCCGACCTCCGGCTCGCGCCGCTTTGCGGCGCCCCCGGAGTCTCCGCGGGGCGACCCGGACTGGTGGCCAGGCGCCGCGGTGCGGCACCGCACGCGACCGTCGTCGAGACGAGCTGGACGTGTGGGCGGTGCCGCGCGTGTCGAGCCCCCGGCGCGTTCATGGGTGGGCCGGGACGCGTCTCCAGGCGCGAGTCACTCTTGACATGACGCCGCCTTGACGCCGACCCAGGTCGTCGCGCTCCGACTCCGTCGGCGGCGCAAGAGACATGCGCACGCCACCTGACTCCCAAATGCTTGCTTTCGTGTGCGCCGCCCGACAGGATCGAGTCCCAATGCAGCTGTCCGAGCGTGATCGCGCGATTCTCGACTTCGAGCGAACGTGGTGGACCACCCCGGGATCCAAGGAATCGCTGATCCGTGAGCGCCTGGGTTGCTCGCCGACGCGGTACTACCGTCTCCTCGCGTCGCTCGCCGACGAGGATGCTGCGATTGCCTACGACCCTCTCACCGTCAAACGCCTGCGCCGCCGTCGAGCGGCGCGTCAAGCGGCGCGCGTCAGCGGCCGTCGTGCGGGGCCACGATGAGTGACACGACACTGCTCCCGGGCGAGCAGCCGCGCCGCCGGCCGGGGCGCGGCTCCGACGGCCACCAGCGCGCGTACGCGACGCGCGGCGCGCGGGGTGCGCTGCTCATCGGGCTCGCGGTGATCCTCGGCATCGTGTTGCTCCAGGTCGTCGACAAAGGCAACGAAGGACCGATCGGGGATCAGAAGACCAGCAGCACGAAGGCCGCCACGACCACCACGACCAAGCTGCATGCAGTGGCACCGCCGCGCACCACCGCCACCACGGCGCGGCCCGTTCCGGCGCGCACGCCGGCACAGATCGTCGTCGCGGTGCTGAACGGCTCCGGGCAGACGGGCGTCGCGGGAACGTTGACGACCCAGCTCAAGAACAAGGGCTACCAGACGGTGACGGCCCAGGACACGACACAACGGACCGGCTCCGTCGTCTACTACCGCTCGGGGTACTCGCGCGAGGCGGCCGCGCTCGCGGCCCAGATCAGCGGGAACCCGAAGCTCGCGCCGATGCCGTCCCCGCCGCCGTCGAACGCGGACGCGAACGCGAACCTCGTCGTCGTGATCGGCGCCTGACGCACGACGTCGATGGCTCCCTGCGCTTCCGCTCGGAGGGCTCCGCCCGGCGGAGCTTCGCTCCGTCCGCACGGTCGCGCGTGAGCGATCCGCTCGCCGCCCTCTCCGACGGCGACCCCACCGCGCTCGCGCTCCTCGTCGACTACGACGGGTCGATCGCGACGATCGTCGACGAGCCAGAGGACGCGGTCCCGCTGCCCGCGTCGCGCGACGCGCTCGCCGCGCTCGTACCGCTGCTGGGACTCGTCGCCGTCGTGAGCGGCCGACCGGTCGCGTTCCTGCGCGAGCGCCTCGCCATCGACGGGATGCGCTACGTCGGCCAGTACGGGCTCGAGCGCCTCGCCGACGGCGCGGTCGTGAGCGATCCTCGCGTGGAGCCGTACCTCCGGGCCGTCGCGGAGGCGGCCGACGAGGCCGAGGCGCGCTACCCCGACATCTGGGTCGAGCGCAAGGGCGGCCTCGCGGTGACACTGCACTGGCGGATGCACCCGGAGCTCGGCGAGGAGGCCACCCGCTGGGCCGACGAGACCGGTCGCCGGCTCGGGCTGAACGTCTACCCGACCCGAATGGCGCGCGAGCTCCGGCCACCCCTGCCCGTCGACAAGGGGACCGCGGTCACCGCGTTGCTCACCGACGCGCCCGGGATCGAGCGCGCGGTCTTCGCCGGCGACGACCACGGCGACCTCGCCGCGTTCGGCGCGCTCGCGCGTCTGCGTGACGAGGGCGCGCTGCGCGCGGTCACCCGCATCGCGGTGCGCTCCAGCGAAGCGCCGCTCGACCTCCTCGACGCGGCCGACGTGGTCGTCGACGGCCCCGACGGGCTGGCCGCGCTGCTCCGCGCGCTCGCGGGGTGGCTCAGTTGACGTGGGTCTCGGACGCGCCGACCGCCGCGAGCTGATCCATCAGCCAGTCGTGAGGTGTGCGGGCGCCGGCGAGGTCCTTCAACGTCTTGGCCCGGCTGCGCCGCTCGTCGAGATCCATCGACAGCGCCGCTTCGATGGCGTGCGCGGTCTGCTCGAGGTCGTAGGGATTGAGCCCGAGCGCGCCCTCCGCGAGCTCGACGAACGCGCCGGCCTCGCGTGAGAGGCACAGCACGCCGTCGTTGCGGTTGAGGATCGGGCCTTCCTTGGCCACGAGGTTCAGCCCGTCCTTGATCGGGTTCACGAGCAGCACGTCGTAGCTCTGCAGTCCCGCGACGCTGCGCGGGAAGTCGTCGCGGCTGTCGACGAGCACCGGTGTCCAGTCGCCGCGCGCCCAGCGCTCGTTCACCCGGGCCGCGGCCTGCTCGACCTCCTGCGCATACGCGAGATACTCGGCCAGCCCTTCGCGAGACGGGTACAGGTAGGCGACGAACACGACCCGGTCGCGCCACTCGGGATGCAGCTCGAGCATCCGGTCGTAGGCGAGGAAGCCGCGGACGATGTTCTTCGACGGCTCCATGCGGTCGGTGCGCAGCAGGATCCGGCGCTCGTCCACCAGCTCGCGCAGGGACGTGCGCGCCGCGGCGGCCGCGTCGGACCGGGCGACCTCTTCGAGCGACTCCCGCTCGGGCCCGAACGACGCTGCGAACGCCGGCGCGTCGACGCCCAGGATCTCGTCGACCGACGCGTGATAGCGCGCGGCCCAGCGCGCGGTGTGGAAGCCGGCGGGCCCGCCGGCCATCGACGCGCACAGGTCGCGCGCGACCGCGTCGGGCAAAACCCGGATGCCGTCGCGTCCGCAAAACGGCGTGTGGGTGAAGTGCGCGACACGCAGATCGGGTCGGGCGTCGCGGAGCATGCCCGGAACCAACGAGAGCTGGTAGTCCTGCACGAGCACGACGTCGCGCTCGCTCGCGCGTTCGAGGGTCGCGTTCGCAAAGACGCGGTTCACCTCGACGTAGGCGTCCCACGCTTCCTGGAACCGGTGGTCGAAGCGGGGGCGGCGGGGGAGGTCGAAGAGGTCGTGGTGGAGGAACCACAGCACCGCGTTCGACACCAGGTCGTAGTGCAGGCGGTGCAGGTCGGGATCGAAGTTCAGCAGCGCGAGGTCGATGTCGTCGTCGTGCGCGGCACCCGCGTGGAGCGCGGCGCGGTCGTCGTCGGTGAGCGCGGCGGCGACCCAGAGGTGGCCCTGGCGCGCGAGCAACGGCGCGAGCGCGGTGACGACACCCCCTGCGCCGCGTCGAACCTCGAACGTCCCGTCGTCCCGCCGGGTGAAGCTGTAGGGCCCTCGGTGGGACACCACGATCACGGTCGTCGCCCCCGCGCGGCGCCGCCCCGGGCCCGGCCCGCTGTCAGCTCGCCAGCTCCGTGAACAGCCGGAGCCAGTCCTCCAGCTCGCGGGTCGAGATGAAGTTCGTGCGCACGTGCTCGCGACCGTTGGCGCCCATCGAGTCGGCGGTCGCCGGGTCGGCGAGGAGCTCGATCGTGCGTCGTGCGCACTCCTCGACGGAGTCGACGAGGAAACCGTCGGTCCCGTCGCGCACCTGGAGCGCGATCCCGCCGGCGCGGCCACCGATCACGGGACGAGCCTTCCACAGACCCTCGCTCACCGTCAGGCCGAAACCCTCACGAATCGACTTCTGGAGCACGACGTCGGCCGCGCGCTGGAACGCGTTGATCTGCACGTTGCCGACCTGCTGGATGTTCGAGAGGAGGTGGATGTCGCGGTCGCCGGCACGCGCGTCCTCCGTCTGCTCCCACACCCGGAAGCCTTCGGGGTCGTCGGTCGCCATCGATCCCGCGAGGACGAGCTGGGCGTCGGGCACCTGCTCGCGCACGACGCGGAACGCCTCGATCACACCGACCGGGTCCTTCCACGGGTCGAAGCGGCTCACCTGGCACACGAACGGACGGCGGGTGTCGACGCCGTACTGCTTGCAGATCTCGCTGACGAAGGGCGCGGGCAGATCGAGGTTCTTCACCGACAGCGGATCGATGCACGGCGGTGCCTGCACGATGCGGTCCATGGTCAGCGACTTGGGCACGAACTCCGGCATCGTCCACACCGACGCGTCGTAGCGCTCGACGTGTGGCCGGAAGAACTCCCACACCGACGGGTTGGCCTCGGTGAGGTCGATGTGGCAGCGCCAGATCCAGCTCGTCTCCGGCCGGTCGACCGCGGTGCCGTGCAGGAAGCTCAGCATCGCGACCGGTTGCGGGTCGTGCACGACGATGAAGTCGAACTCGCCCTCGAGCAGCAGCGCGTTGTCGAGCACCTTCTCGAGGTACGTGCGCTGCATGTCGGGCGACCACTCGACGTCGGCGCCCTGCAGCGCGTTGTGCACGGCCTTGGTGACGGAGAAGAACTCGTCGCTGCCGTGGATGACCTGCCACTCCGCCTCGATCCCGACGCTGCGCAACAGCGGCACGTGGGTGGCGAGCAGCTCGGCGACACCGCCGCCGTAGGCGGTCGCGTTGAGGTGCAGGACCCGTGCGCCCCGGAGCGGCTCGGCCAGGGCGCAGATCCGCTCCACCGCGTCGGCGCCCGCGACCTCGGCGTAGTCGCGGAGGTCCTTCTCGAGCAGGGGGACGCGTTCGAGCACGGGGACGCTTTCCGGTCAGGGGTGAAACGCGGTCAATCTATCCATCCCATGGCTGTCGCCTTGACCTCTCCCGACAAGTTCCGCGGCACGCTCACCGCGGCCGAGGCGGCCGCGCGTCTCGCCACGGGCCTGCGCCGCGCGGGCTTCGACGAGGTGCGGGAGCTGCCCCTCGCCGACGGTGGTGAAGGAACGCTGGACGCGTTGCTCGCGGCTCGGGGTGGTTCGCTGCGGCCGGCCCGGGTGACCGGGCCGCTCGGCGAACCCGTCGAGGCGGCGTGGGCGATGCTGCCCGACGGGATCGCGGTCGTGGAGATGGCCCGCGCCAGCGGCCTGGCGTTGGTGTCGGGGCGCAACGATCCGCTCCGGGCGAGTACCCGGGGGACCGGTGAGCTCATCGCCGCCGCGGCCCGCGCCGGTGCCCGCCGGATCCTCGTGGCCGTGGGCGGGAGCGCCACCACCGACGGCGGTCTCGCCACGCTGCAGGCGCTCGGTTGGTCGTTGGCAGGACTGGATGTCACGGTCGCGTGCGATGTGCGCACGCGCTTCCTCGACGCGCCCCGGTTGTTCGCGCCGCAGAAGGGCGCGTCCGCGGCGCAGGTCTCGTTGCTCAGCCGGCGGCTGGAACGCTTGGCCGAGGAGTTCCGCGAGCGGACGGGCGTCGACGTGACCGCGCTCGAGGGCTCCGGTGCCGCCGGCGGGCTCGCCGGCGGTCTCGCCGCGATCGGTGCACGGCTCGAACCCGGCTTCGAGGTGGTCGCGCGCGCGGCCGGCTTCGAGGACGCGCTCGCCGGTGTCGATCTCGTCGTGACCGGTGAGGGCAAGGTCGACATGACGAGCCTCGACGGCAAGGTCGTCGGCGGTGTGCTCGAGTGGGCCGCCGAGGAAGGCGTGCCGAACCGCGCGGTCGTCGCCGGTCAGGTCACGCCCGAAGCGCGCGAGGAGATCTCGGTGCTCGGCGCGGTCGACGTGCTCGCGCTCACCGACCGCGTCTGGCAGGCCGGCGAGGCGTTCGCCCGCGCCGGCATGTTGGTGGAAGAAGCCGCGATCGAGCTCGGCCGCAAGGTCCTGTCCGAGGCTTGAGACTCCGGCGTCAGCTCATTCGCGCTTGGGGCGGCTCTTGGGGTGTCTCGGGTCGTCGGGCGGGACGAACGCGCGCTTGCCGGTGCCTTCGACGAGCGACCAGCCCTCGTGGTGCTTCTGGTGGTGGTGCAGGCGACAGAGCGGGTCCAGTTCGTCGAGGCGGGTCTGGCGAGTCTGTGCGTAGGGGTCTCGGTGGTCGATCTCGACGCGGGTGCGGGGGCACCCTTCGACCCTGCAGCCCGGTGAGCTCCATGCCAGTGCGACGCGTTGCGCGGCGGTCGGCCCACGCCCGAGGTGGGTGACGTGGAGCACGTCGACCCCTTTGGTGATGACGAGCTCGAGGATGGCGTCGCCGAGCAGCTCGCGTGCCGTGGTGGCAGGGATCGGTCCGAGCCCGGTGATCTCGCAGAGCTCGTCGTCGCGGACGTCGCCGCGTACGAGCGCTTCCCAGTCGATTCGTAACAGCCCGAGGTACTTCGGGCTCGGGTTCTTCGTCTCGGGTTCGTGCGGTTCGGCGAGCCTCACGCGCGCGTCGGACGCGTAGGTGTCGCGCTCGTCACGACGGCCGTCGCGGCGCGCGTCTTCGAAGAGGTCGTCGATGATGGGGTTGAGGACCCGCATCACCTTCGAGCCGTCGACCACGGTCGCACGTGCGGACAGGTTCCACGCCCCCTCGGCGTCGGTCCATGCGCGCAGACGTCGGGCCGCGTGGATGCGCGGCTGGGTGGCCTCCCGGTCCTCGCCTGCGGCCCGGGCTCGCAACGCCTCCTCGCGCAGCTCGGAGAACGACAAACGCCCGGGCCTGTTCGAGCAGTGGGTGCTCGGCGTCGGGGTTCGTGGCCGCGGCGCCCGCAACCACCTCCGCCTGGTCGACGGAGAGCTCGCCCCGGCGCAATGCGTCCCCGGTCGCAGCCAGCGTCGACCGCTTCTTCGCGATCATCACCGCATGGCGGAATGTCGGATCCGCCCGCCCGACGACGTGCGCGACGCCCGACGTCTGGCGCTCATCGACGTGCTGCGCGGGACCTCGGTCACGATCGAACGCGCCTCCTGAGCGCCAGTAGCTACACCCGCGCCAGGCGGCGGACGGCTCCGGCGATCGTGTCGCGGTCGGGAAGCCAGGCCCGTTCGAGGTCGGGCGCGTAGGGAGGCGGCGTCGGTGCCGCGCCGACGCGTTCGATCGGTGCGTCGAGGTGCCAGAACCCGTCACGCGCCACCGTTGCCGCGATCTCGGCGCCGATGCCGAACGGAATGACGGCCTCGTGCGCGATGAGGAGGCGACCGGTCTTCTCGACCGAGTCGAGGATGGTCGCGGTGTCGAGCGGCGCGACCGTACGCAGGTCGATCACCTCGACCGCAAGACCATCGGCGGCCACCGCCTCCGCCGCGGCAATCGCCTCGTGCACCATCCGCGACACCGACACGACCGTCACGTCGGAGCCGGGGCGCACCACCTTCGCAGTTCCGATCGGCACGATGTGGTCGGCCGGCGGCTGCGTACCCTTCATGCCGTAGAGCAGCCGGTTCTCGATGAAGATCACTGGGTTCGGATCCTGGATCGCGGCGCGCAACAGTCCGTAGGTGTCGGCCGGCGTCGACGGCATGACGACCGTGAGGCCCGGAATGTGCGCGAGCAGTGCTTCGAGGCTCTGTGAGTGCTGGCTGCCCGATGATCGGCCGGCGCCGAACTGGGTGCGCAGGGTCAGTGCCATGCGTGCTGCACCGCCCGTCATGAACGGGAGCTTCGCGGCCTGGTTCAGCAGCTGGTCGAGGCAGACGCCGACGAAGTCGAGATACATGATCTCGACGACCGGATGCATCCCCGCCATCGCCGCGCCGACGCCGAGCCCGACGATCGCGGTCTCGGAGATCGGCGTGTCGCGCACGCGGTCGCCGAATCGCTCGCGCAGTCCTCTCGTCAACCCGAATACGTTGCCGCCCTCGCCGACGTCGATGCCGGCGACGAACACGCGGTCGTCGCTCGCGAGCTCGGCTTCGAGCGCGCTGCGGATGGCGTCCATGGTGCGGAAGACGGGTGCGTCGTCGGCCGGGGCGGGCGGCTCGGGCTGCTCCGGTCGCGCGCACACGACGAAGTCGGTCAACGTCGGCGCGGCCGGGCTCTTGGACCGGCGTGCCGCGTCCAAGGCCGCGTCGAGCTCCGAATCGACCGACGATTCGAGCGTGTCGATCGTGTCGTCGACGATGCCCGCCTCGCGGAGGCGGCGCTCGTGCACGACGATCGGATCGCGCGCCTTCCACTCTGCGACCTCGTCCTCCGACCGGTAACGCTCCGGATCGCCCTCGTAATGCCCGTGCCAGCGATACGTCGTCGCCTCGACGATCGTCGGACCGCGCCCGGCGCGAGTCGCGTCGACGACATCCTCCATCACGGTCGTGGTCGCCACGACGTCGTTGCCGTCGACCGCGGCATACGCGACGCCGTATCCCGCGGCGCGTGCCGCGAGCGGCGCCGCGTGCTGACTCGAAGCGGCGGAGAACTCGGCGTAGCCGTTGTTCTCGCAGAAGAAGACGACCGGCAGCTCCCACACCGCGGCGAGGTTCACCGCCTCGTGGAACGCGCCCGCGGCCACCGCGCCGTCACCGAAGAACGCGACCGCGACCCTGTCGTCGCCACGCTGGCGCGCGGCCGCAGCGGCACCGACCGCGATGGGTAGGCCCGCGCCGACGATGCCGTTCGCGCCGAAGACGCCGAGGCCCGGGTCGGCGATGTGCATCGAACCGCCGCGCCCGCGGTTCGTCCCGTCCTCGCGGGCCATGAGCTCGGCGAACATCCCGCGCGGATCGAGCCCCTTCGCGAGGCAGTGGCCGTGGCCACGATGGGTGGAGGTGATCACGTCGTCGGCGCGCAGCGGCCGGCACGCGCCGACCGCCGCGGCCTCCTGGCCGATGGAGAGGTGGACGAAGCCGGGCACCTCGCCGTCGCGATAGAGCGCGGCGACCCGCTGCTCGAACCCGCGGATCAGGAGCATCCGGCGGTGCAGCTCCAGGAGGTCGGCGTCGGTGAGCACGGAGTCGCTATTGTACTGACCGGTACAACTCTGGACGGGCGATGACCGAGCAGATCGAGATCCCGGGCTCCTTCCCCCGCGGCGGCGACGTCACGGGCAAGCGGGTCGTGATCACGGGTGCGAGCCGCGGCCTCGGCCGGTTGCTCGCCCACGCGTTCTCGCACGCCGGCGCGCGCGTCACGCTGGTCGCGCGCACCGAGAGGGACCTCAAGACGGTCGCCGAGGAGCTCCCGGGTCCGGGACTCGTGTGCTGTGGCGACGTCACCGACGTCGACTTCAACGAGGCGGTCGCCGACGCGACCGTCGCCGAGTGGGGTGGCGTCGACGTGTGGATCTGCAACGCCGGGATCTCGCCGATCGTCGCCGGCCCGCGCAAGACGGATCCGTCGGTGTGGCGCGAGGTGCTCGACGTGAACCTCACCGGCACGTTCCTCGGCGCGCGTGCCGCGGCGCGGGTGATGCGCGACGGCGGGCGGCTCATCTTCACCGGCTCGGTGCTCGGTGAGCGACCGCGTGAGGGCCTCACCGCGTACAGCGCGTCGAAGGCCGGGCTGGTGGGACTGGCGAAGGGACTCGCGCTCGACCTGGCCGCGTCACGCATCACGGTGAACGTCGTCGCGCCGGGCTGGTTCGACTCACCCCTCGCCGACGCGTGGAAGAGCAATCCCGAGCTCGAAGCCGCGATCGTGGGGCACACCGCGCAGCGGCGGTGGGGCAGCGCGACCGACCTCGCGGGGGCGTACCAGTTCCTCGCGTCCGACGCAGCGTCGTTCGTCACCGGGACCGTGCTCACCGTCGACGGCGGCTACCTGCTCGCATGACAACACGGCGGGTGATCGTGATCACGGGTGCCGGGGGTGCCCTCGGTGCAGCGTTGTCGAGCCGGTTCGCATGCGAACCCGACACCGACCTGGTGTTGAGCGACGTCAGCGCGACCTCGCTCGACGCGACCATCGCCGGCCTGCCCGAGACGGGCGGCGCGGTCGAGACGAAGCTGGCCGACGTGAGCGACGTCGAGCAGGTCGAGGCCGTGGTCGAGCTCACGATGCAGCGCTTCGGGCGTCTCGATGCGTTGATCAGCAACGCGGGCGTGCTGTCGCCGAACGGCCGGATCCACAACCTCGAGACCGACGACTGGATGCGCGCGTTCCAGGTCAACGTGCTCGGCGCGGTCAACGGCATCCGGGCCGCGGTGCCCGCCATGCGCGCCCAGCGTTCGGGATCCATCGTGCTGACCGCGTCCGTGTCGGGTCTGACCGCGTGGTCGCACGCCGCGCCCTACTGCGTGACCAAGGCCGGCGTGATCGAGCTGGCCAAGGTCGCGGCGGTCGAGTACGCGCGCGACGGGATCCGGGTGAATTGCGTGTGCCCGGGGACGTTCCGCTCCGGCATCCATGCCGAGCTGCCGTCGGAGGCGCTCGACGCGATCGCGGCTCGGCACCCGCTGGGCCTGGGCTCGCCCGCCGACCTCGTGGGCGCGTATTCCTATCTCGCGAGCGACGCGTCACGCTGGACGACCGGTGCCGCGATCGTCGTCGACGGCGGCTACGCCGCGCCGTGAACGCCGCTCAACCCGCGGGCGTCACGCCGTCGCTGGTGATGCCGCGGATGAACAGGTCGGCGAACCGTTGCGCGACGTCGCGCGCGGAGCGGCGACCCCCCGGCTTCAACCACAGATACGTGTAGTTGTGCATGCCCAGCCACGCGAGCGCGGTCAGCCGCGCGTCGACGTCGCGGAACTCGCCGGACTCGATCCCGGCCCGCAGGACGGTCTCGACCCGTCGCTCGTACTCGCGCCGGCGCACCCGGAACTTCTCGGCTCGCTCACCGGTGAGCGCTGGGAACTCGTGGAGGAACACCCACACGTGGTCGGGATAGCGGTGGATCACGTCGAGGAGCTCGTCGCCGAGCATGACCAGCTGCGCGGAGGGCGTGCCGCCGGCCGTCACGACGCGATCCGCGCCCGCCATCACCTCGTCCATGACCCGGTCGTGGATCGCGGCGAGCAGGTCCTCCTTCGACCGGATGTAGTGGTACAGCGCGCCCTTGCCGAGCCCGTTGGCCTCGCACAGCTCCGTGAGACCCGTCGCGTGGTAGCCGCGCTGCGCGAACACGTGTGCCGAGGTGTCGACGATCGCGTCGCGACGGGCCTGCCACTTCGGGCTCCGACGCGAGTCGTCCTTCGTCTGGGCCCGCGGCATCGCCTCCGATGGTACCCGGGGGCTCATCAGCGGCCCTTCCACTCCGGAGCGCGCTTCTCCGCGAACGCGGCCAGGCCCTCCTTGGTGTCGTCCGACGCGAGCACGTCGTCGAGCAGCTGCTGCGAGAGTTGCCGCAACACGTCGTCGTCGTGTCGCGCGGCCGCGAGCACGACCCGCCGGCTGGCCCGGACCGCGAGCGGGCCCGCGGCGCAGATCCGGTGCGCGACGCGGAGCGCCTCGTCGAGCGCGCGACCGGGTTCGACGAGACGGCTCACGAGTCCCAGCGCGAACGCGCGCTCGGCGTCGATCGGCTCGCCCGTGAGGATCGCGTCCATCGCGGGGGCCCGACCGATCGCGCGGGGCAGGCGGAAGAGCCCACCCGAGCCCGCGACGAGGTTGCGGGTGACCTCCGCGAGCCCGAACGCGGAGCGGGTCGTCGCCACGACGATGTCGGAGGCGAGCACGACCTCGAGCCCGCCCGCGGTTGCGAGCCCGTCGACGGCGACGACGATCGGCTTGGTGCGCTCGCGGTACACGAACCCGGCGAAACCGCCGCGCGCGGTGTCGAGTGGCGTGGCGTCGCCCGCCTCGGCGATCACCTTGAGGTCGGCCCCGGCGCAGAACACGGGACGGGACTGCTCCGCGGTGTTCGCGCACAGGACGCCGGTCCACACGTCGGGGTCGTCCTCGATTCGGTCGACGGCCGCCTCGATCGCGAGCGCCATCTCGCGGTTGACCGCATTGCGGGCCTCGGGGCGGTTCAGCGTGATGACGCCGACCCGGTCGGCGCAGGAGAAGAGGACGGCGTCCGCCATGCGAGGCTCAATATATTGAACGGTCGGTACAACATCGAGCGTGGACCACGGCCGGGGGGACCGATGCAGGCGGACATGAGCTGGTTCGCGGTGCTCGCCCATCACGCGAGCCGCACACCGGACGCGCCGGTCGCGGTGTTCCGCGACGAGTCGGTCACCTACGGGGAGATGGCGGCGCGGGCCGCGGCGCTCGCCGGCGGGCTCCGGGACCGCGGCATCGCTGCCGGCGACGTCGTCGGCCTGCTGTCGTACAACTGCGTCGAGTTCCTGGAGACGATCTTCGCGGCGAACTACCTCGGCGCGGTCGCGATGCCGATCAACTGGCGGCTCGCGGCACCCGAGGTGCGTTACATCCTCGAGCACTCCGAGGCGCGGGCGCTCGTGTGCGACGAGACGCTCGTGCCGCTCGCGGACGACGCGACCAAGGACATGGAGGGCGCGCCCGCGCGCGTGTGCATCGCCGAGACCGCCCCCGCGGGATGGACGGCGCTCACCACGCTGCGCACGACGACGACCATCCCGCCCCGAGCGCACGCCTCGGGCGACGACGTGCACCGGCTGATGTACACCTCGGGTACCACAGGCCGTCCGAAGGGCGTGATGATCACCCACGCCAACCTTGCGTGGAAGAACCTCGCGCACCTGGTCGAGTTCGGCATCACCAACGCCGATCTGGGTCTCGCGTGCGGCCCGCTCTACCACGTCGGCGCGCTCGACCTCACGACGACCACCCTGATCGCGGCCGGTGCGACGACGATCATCCATCGCGTGTTCGACGCGGCCGCCGTCGTGGACGAGATCGAACGATCGCGTGTCACCACCGTCTGGCTTGCACCGGCGATGGTCAACGCGATCATGGCGCTGCCCGACGTCGAGGAGCGCGACCTGTCGTCGGTGCGCCTCATCATCAACGGCGGCGAGAAGATGCCGATCCCGCTCATCGAACGGTTGCAGCGGACATTCCCCTCTGCGTGGTTCGCCGACGCGTACGGCCTCACCGAGACGGTGTCGGGCGACACGTTCCTCGACCGCGACAGCCTCGTGACCAAGCTCGGCAGCGTCGGGCGTCCCTGCTTGTACCTGGAGCTCGACATCTGGGACGACGAGGGCCGGTCCCTCCCGGCGGGAGCGCGCGGTGAAGTGGTCCTGCGCGGCCCGAAGGTGTTCAAGGGCTACTGGCGCGATCCCGACGCGACCGCGGCCGCGTTCGCCGGCGGCTGGTTCCACACCGGCGACATCGGCGTGCGCGACGACGACGGCTATCTCTTCATCGTCGACCGGTTGAAGGACATGATTCTCTCGGGCGGCGAGAACATCGCGGGCTCGGAGGTCGAGCGCGTGCTCTACGAGCACCCCGCGGTGCTCGAAGCCGCCGTCGTCGGTCGTCCCGACGACAGGTGGGGCGAGGTTCCCGTCGCGTTCGTCGCGTTGCGGCCCGACGCGAACGCAAGTGCCGAGGAGCTCATCGAGCACTGCCGCGGTCAGCTGGCCCGGTTCAAGGTGCCCAAGGACGTGGTCTTCGTCGACGCCCTCCCGCGCAACCCCTCCGGCAAGGTCCTCAAGCGCGATCTCCGCGCCCGCTGACCCCCCCGGTGCAGTTGGGACACGATCCGGCGCCAGAGCGCCGGATCGTGTCCCAACCGAGCCGGAAAGGTCGGAAAGGTGATGGCACGCGGCGGCCCGGGGGTGCCACAGTCGCGTCATGGGGCGCTGGAAGGTCGGAGACGTCGAAGTCGTCCGCGTGGACGCGTCGAACTTCGTGCTACCGACGGAGCTCACGATGCCAGCGTGGGCCGTGCCCGGGTTCACACCCTCGGTCGAGCAGGTGCCGCTCGCGTTCAGCGCGCTGGCGATCCGTTCCGGCGACCGCAGCATCGTGGTCGATCCGTGGATCGTCGACGACTCGCCGCGCGCGCGTCCCGACGCGGGCGCGGTGATCGGCTCCCTGCTCGGCGCGCTGGGCGACGCCGGATTCGATGCCGGCGACGTCGACACGGTCGTCAATACCCACGTCGACGGCATCGGGTGGAACACCCGTCCGGTCGACGGCGACTGGGTGCCGACGTTCCCGCGCGCGCGTTACATCTTCCCCGCCGCCGAGATCGCGGCCATCGACGACGGCGTTCCCATCAACGGCAGCGAGCATCTCGGCCCGTTGCGCGAGGCCAGGGTCCTCGACACCGTCGAGCTACCGCTGTCGATCACGCCCGACGTGACGCTCGAGGCCGCGCCCGGCCACAACCACGGCCATCTCGCGGTGCGGATCGAGTCGGGCGACGCGCTGGCGATCTACCCGGGTCACCTCGTCCTGTCGCTCCTGCAGGTCGACACACCCGACCGCGACCTGGGCGACACCGATCTCGCGGTGGCGACCGCGACTCGCCGCGCGATCCTCGACGAGCTCGCGGGACGCCATGGGCTGCTGCTCACCACGCTCGTCGGCGGGCCGGGCGCGGGTGTGGTCACGCGACGTGAGTCGGGCTACGCGCTCGACCTCCCTGCCTGAGGGGCGCCATGGCGGGCCCAGGCCCGCGCCGGTATCGTCTTGCCTGGTGCTCGGCCGGTGCAGCGCAGGGTGGTGGGACTCCGTCGGGCGACGGCGGCGCGTCCGCCGGCTGGCGTGCGGCGCCGCGCTCGTGGTGCTCGTCGCCGCGATCTGGACGATCGGGAATTCGTTCGACACGCCACGCGTGCGCTCGACGTCCTCAGTCGCGCCGGGGTTCGTGCACGGGCGCGACACGAGGCGCGGCGACGTCGCGCACGTCCTCACACCCGACGTCCGGGCGCACCGGAGCCGTCAACACGGACCCGCGCCGTTGGCCGTGCTCGTCGCCGCCGCGGCTGCACTCGCGATCGCGGCCGCGTCCGTACGCCGCGCCGCGGTCGTCCGCCTCGTCGGGGCGCGACGCCTCTCGGTCCACTCCCGGGCTCCCCCTCTCCTCGCGAGCTGACCCGGTCCGACCTGCCGGTTCCGGCAGCGATTCGACGCGGCGACACGAGATCGCCGCAACCGAGGGAGAGCCATGTCATCGACGACTGCAGATTCCGTCACGCACGCGACCGGCGCGCTCGAGGAGCTCGCCGCCTTCCCGCTCGTCCAGGCACTCTTCGGGCGGCGCTCACGACGCTTCGCGCTCGGCAGCGAGATCCCGGACGGTCGGCTCGCGTACCGCTCGCGCCACGAGCCGATGCCCCTGAGCGAGCTCGAGCGGATGCTCGTGCTCAGCGCCATGGGCGGCACGACGGGCTGGCACTACGGGATCACGCGCAACGAGCTGTACGCGCCCCATCTCGCGAACTACGCGGGTGCGGCCGCCGGGCGGACCTTCCCGTCGGCGGCCGGCTTCCACACGGTCGAGCTCTTCTTCACTGACGACTCCGGGGTGTCCTTCTTCCCGACCCGTGACGCGGGTGCGTTGGTCGATCCGGCCGTCGACGAGGTGACGCCGGCGCTCATGGTCGAACGCCACCGCGATCGCGTGCACAAGCTGTCCGACGAACGTCTGTATCTCCCGGCCCGCGAGCCCTACCTCGAGGGGCACAACACGTGGTGCGTCAACGTGCCGGGATCGCTGCTCGTGATCCCGGTCGCCGACATCGCGCAGCACATGCTCGCCGTGATGTGCTTCTTCACCCAGAACGGCTACGCGCTCTACGACGACGTCAATGACCGGACGATTCCCGGCCTCGACGCGTACGGGACCGTGGTCGACGTCGAGCAACCGCTCCCGCTCACGTTCGCGGAGCAGTACGCGCTCACCGAGGCGACGGCCGAGCTCGCGACCGCGTGCTACGCGGGCGTGCTCGTCCTGCAGGCCATGGGACTGGGCGGATGGATGTTCGACGGCATCGACCGGTTCTCGATGCTGGGCGCATCGGGCGAGGCGGAGGTTCCCGGGCTCGGCTTCCGCTTCGACACCGACGAGCGTTGGTCGACGCCGAACCCGACGGGACGCGAAGGCGTGTTCGAGGCGTACACACCGCCGCACTACACCGACATGGCGGCCGCGGTCGAGGCGTTCAGCGCTCGCAAGTTCGGGCGCGGCGGCCCATTCGACCCGGAGACGCCCGGCGCGTGGACGGACAGCCCGGGCGTGCGCGGCAGCGCTATGGTCCACGATCGGCGGTTCAAGGCATGCGTCGCGCTGCAGGCCCAATACGTCTACGACACGTTCGGCAAGTTCCCGGGCACCGTGCCGAGCGTGTTTCTTCTCAACTACGTGCAGGCCCATCACCTCGACCTCGAGTTCTACGACCGGTTCTTCCGGCCGGGCGCGTACCTGCCAACCCATGAAGAGCACATGGCGCGCTGGCACGGCGCGGATCGGAGGACCTGAGCGATGGGATCGTCGGCGGCGGACGACGACGCAACACTCCCCGTGGTTCTCGCGTTCGAAGAAGACGGCGACACCCTCGCCGAGGTCGAACGAGAGCTGCACGACCGCTACGCCCGCCATTACCGCGTCGTGTGCGTGCGGTCGCCGGAGGAGGCGCGCGCCACTCTCGAAGAGATCGCGGCCGCCGATGACGACGTCGCGCTGGTCATCGCGGGACTCCCCACCTCGGAGACGACCGATGGTGAGCTCCTCGACTGCGCGCGCCGTCTCCACCCGCACGCGCGACGGTGTCTGCTGATCCCCTGGGGGGAGTGGGGTCGCCGGGCGACGGGCCGAGCCGTGTTCGACGCGGTCGCGCACGGCCGCAGCGACGGCTTCGTCCTCAGGCCGTCGGGCTCGCCGGACGAGCAGTTCCACCAAGCGATCTCCAGCCTCCTGCTCGACTGGGCCGAAGCTCGCCGCGCCGCGCCGCACACGATCCAGATCGTGGGTGAGTCGTGGACCGGTCGCGCGTACGAGCTGCGTGAGGTGCTCGGGCGCTGCGCGCTGTCGCACTCGTTCTGTCTCGCCGACTCCGAGGAGGGACGCGCGCTCATGGAGCATGCCGGTGAGCGATCTCCCCTCCCACTCGTCGTGTTCCCGGACGGGACCGTCCTCCGGAACCCCAGCAACGCCGAGCTCGCGAGCGCGTCGGGCTCGCCGATCGATCCCGAAGGCTCCGACTTCGACCTCGTGATCGTGGGCGCGGGACCCGCCGGTCTCTCCGCCGCGGTCTACGGCGCATCCGAGGGCTTTAGCACCTTGGTCGTCGACCTGGGCGCGCTCGGCGGTCAAGCGACGGCGAGCTCGTTGATCCGCAACTATCTCGGCTTCCCGCGCGGGGTCAGCGGTCGCCATCTCGCGCAGCGCGCGTACGACCAGGCGTGGGTCTTCGGTGCGAGCTTCGCGTTCATGCAGACCGTGACGGCGCTCGGACGCGACCGCGACGGGCTGTTCGTCACGCTGTCCGACTTCGGTCGCGTCGGTGCGCGCGCTGTGCTCCTCGCGACCGGCGCGACGTACCGGCGGCTCGGCATCCCCGCGCTCGAAGCGTTGAACGGCGCGGGTGTGTTCTTCGGCGGTTCGGCGTCGGAGGCGCCGGCGATGGCCGGCCGCGAGGTCTACGTCGTCGGTGGTGCGAACTCGGCGGGGCAAGCCGCGCTGTACCTCGCGCGCTACGCCGAGCGCGTCACGCTCGTCGTCCGTGCCGCGTCGCTCGATGCCGGAATGTCGCGTTACCTGATCCGCGAGCTCGAGGCCACGCCGAACCTGCGCGTGCGGACCGCGACGGAGGTGGTCGACGGGGCCGGCAACGGATGGCTCGAGCGCCTCGTGCTCCGCGAGCGCACTTCCGGAGACGAGGAGACCGTCGACGCGGAGGGGCTCTTCCTCATGATCGGCGCCGACCCGCACACCGCGTGGTTGCCCGACGGCATCGCTCGCGACGAGCAGGGCTTCGTCCTCACCGGCGCCGACCTCGACCGCGACGCCTGGTCCCTCGGCCGGGCTCCCTTCCCGCTCGAGACGAGCATGCCGGGGGTGCTCGCGGCGGGCGACGTGCGGCACGGCTCGGTCAAGCGCGTCGCGTCCGCGGTCGGCGAAGGCTCGGTTGCCATCCAGCAGCTCCACCAGCTCTTCGCGGCGCAGGGCCTCCGCCAGCGCGGCCAGGCGGCGGAGGACGCGGTCCCGGCCGCTCGGTGACGGCGGGCGCCGTCTCACAGGGCCTGGACCCGTCCCGCGCCCTCGACGGGGTCGGCGATCACGGGCGGGCGCTAGCCTGGAAGCTGACACGCACGTCACCCGCCGAGCACCGCCGAGGTCCCCGTGGAACTGCCGAAGATCATCAGCGTCGACGACCACGTCGTGGAGCCCGCGCACGTCTGGCAGACGTGGCTGCCCACGAAGTACCGGGAGAAGGGCCCTCGCGTCGAGCGCAAGCGGTGGGGCGCGTTCAAGATCAAGCGGGGCGCCAAGTACGAGATGACCGAGGATCCCGAGGGCGAGTGGGGCGACGCCTGGATCTACGAGGACACGGTCATCTACGTCCAGAAGAAGTTCGTCGCGATCCCGAAGTCCGCGACGCCGGGCGACGACCCGGCGAAGTTCGACAAGACGGTCATGACCATGACCGCGACGACGTACGACGACATCCGCCCCGGCTGCTTCGACGCCAAGGAGCGCAAGAAGGACTTCGAGCTCAACTGGGTCGACGGCTCCCTGCCGTTCCCGACGTTCCCGCGCTTCTGCGGCCAGACGTTCTACGAGGCCGACGACAAGGAGCTCGCGCTGGCGTGCGTGCAGGCCTACAACGACTGGATGGTCGAGGAGTGGTGCGACCCGTCGATCGGGATCAACATCCCGCTCGCGATCATGCCGTTGTGGGACGTGCAGCTCGCGGCGAAGGAGATCGAGCGCAACGCGGCGCGCGGCGTGCGCGCGGTGTGCTTCTCTGAGCTGCCGACCCGGCTCGACCTGCCGAGCGTCCACACCGGCTACTGGGACCCGATGTTCCAGGTCTGCAACGACACGGGCACGACCGTGTGCATGCACGTCGGGTCGTCGTCGACCGATCCGTTCTCGTCGGCGGACGCGCCCAAGGGTGTCGGCAGCATGGTCGGCTTCAACAACTCGATGGCGTCACTCGGTGACTACCTCTTCGGCGGCATCATGCACCGGTTCCCGAAGCTCAAGATCGCGTACTCGGAGGGCCAGATCGGGTGGCTGCCGTACGCGCTCGAGCGGGCCGATACCGTGTGGGAGGAGCACAACGCGTGGCAGAACTCGAAGCGCCTCTGCCCGGAGCCGCCGTCGAGCTATTACTACGAGCGCGTGTTCGGCTGCTTCACGTGGGACCGCCACGGCGTCCGGTCGCTCGACGAGGTCGGTGAGAACAACATCTGCTTCGAGACCGACTACCCGCACACCGACACCACGTGGCCGAACTCGAAGGACTACTGCGAGAAGATGCTCGAGGGCATGAGCGACGAGCACAAGTACAAGATCCTGCGGGGCAACGCCATCCGCATGCTCGAGCTCGACCGCGTCTGAACCGTCGCGGCGCTACAACCGGTAGAGCTTCCGCGCGTTCTCACCGAGGATCTTGCGGCGCGTCTCCGGCGCGAGCGTCGACATCTTCGGCGCGACCGTCTCCAGTGGTTGCGGATAGAGACAGGTCGGGTGCGGGAAGTCGGTCTCGAACAGGATGTTGTCCTCGCCGACCGCGTCGATGAGCTCCGGCAGCTTGTTGCGGTTGTTCTCGAACCAGAACGTGGCGTAGATGTTGCTGCGGAAGTACTCCGACGGCATCTTGTCCATCGCCGCGAGCTCGGGCGGCGCATTCTCCGCCATCTCGTAGTCGAGCGCCTCCAGGATGAACGGGATCCAGCCGACGCCGCTCTCGACCGAGACCATCTTCAGCTGCGGGTACCGGTCGAAGATGCCCGAGAGGATCATGTTCGTCACGACGCGCGCGTTGCCGACGAAGAGCAGCGTGCCGCCGATCGCGAGCTGGGTGTTCATCGGGTGTGACGCCCACGGGTAGTTGCCGTAGAACGACATCGCGGTGTTGCTCGCGCCGATGTGGAAGTGGACCGGCAGGTGACGGTCGCTGCAGACCTCCCAGAACGGATCCCACGCGCGGTTCGCGAGGTCGGGCGCGCCGAGGTCCTGGGGATCCGACGTCATGTTCACGCCGCGCGCACCGAGGTCGGCGACGCGTGCGGCCTCGGCGACGCACGTGTCGACGTCCCACGCGGGCATGAGCGGCAGCGGTAGCAAGCGGTTGTCGGAGTCGGCCTGGATCTCGGCCATGCGGTCGTTGTAGAGCTTGACGGTGAGACGGCACAGCGCCTGGTCCTCGACCATGCCGAGGTCCTGGCCGCCGAGCCCGATCGTGCTCGGGAAGATGATCTGCGCGTCGATGCCGCACTCGTCGATCACCTCGAGGCGGGCCTTCGGGTCGTACGCGCCGACGTGGATCATCTCGTGCGGCCACTCGTTCAGCGCGCGGTGCGCGCTCTCCTTGGTCCCGTCACGACCGATCACACCGCCGGCGCTGAAGCGACTCACCGGATGACCGTCGAACACCCACATCTGCTCGCCGTCGACCTCTTCGACGTGGAGCATGCGGTCGCGGTACTCCGGCGGCGCCATCTTCGTGAACAGGTCGGGCGGTTCGCACCAGTGCGAGTCGGCGTCGACGATCAGGGTGTCCTCGAACATGAGGTCACTGTACGGTCTGCGGCCATGGCGAAGACAGAGGTCGATGTTCCTGGGATCGCGGGGCTGACGATCGCGTACGAGGTGATCGGTGACGCGGGGCGACCGTGGGCGATCACGCCCGGCGGGCGCTTCACCAAGGACGAGGACGGCGTGCGCCAGCTCGCCGAGGCGCTGGCCGAGCGCGGCAACCGCGTCCTGATCTGGGACCGGCCGAATTGCGGGGAGTCCGACGTGTGCTTCGAGGGCTCGTCGGAGTCCGCGATGCAGGCGGACGCGCTGATCGCCCTCCTGTCGCAGCTCGACATGACGCCCGCGGTGATCACGGGTGGGTCGGGCGGTTCGCGCGTCTCGCTGCTCGCCGCGGCCCGACACCGCGAGGCGGCCGCGGGGCTGGCGATGTGGTGGATCAGCGGCGGTGTGTACGGGTTGATGACGCTCGGCACGCACTACTGCGGGGGGTCGATCCAGGCCGCGTGGACCGGTGGCATGGAAGCGGTCGCCGCGCTCGACGAGTGGGCCGAGGTCATCGAGCGCAACCCTGCGAACCGTCAGCGCTTCCTCGACCAGGATCGCGACGGGTTCATCGCCGCGATGGAGCGCTGGATGCACGTGTACTGCGCGTGCGGCGACGACGTCGTGCCCGGTCTGGCCAACGCCGACGCACGGTCACTCGACGTGCCGACGCTGGTGTTCCGCAGCGGGGCGAGCGACCCGCACCACACGCGTGCGACCTCGGAGCGCCTCGCGGCGGTGCTCCCCGAGGCGCGGCTCGTCGAGCCACCGTGGGGCGACCGCGAGTGGATCGAGCGGGGCGAGGCGCGCGTGGCCGGCGAGGGCGGCCTGTTCTCCCGCTGGCCGCTGCTCGCGCCGATCCTGGTCGACTGGGCCACCGAGGTCCTCGGCCCGGCCTGACGCCGCTGCGTCAGCGCGCGAGAGGCAGCGCGCCGCCTTCCGCGGCCTCGACCTCCTCCTTGTCGGGAAGGCCGCGCAACAGCCCGATGACGCAGACAGCGATCGCCGCGCCCGCGAGCGGTCCCGCGATGTAGATCCACCAGCCCGTGAAGTGCCACGCGACGATGTCGGGCCCGAGCGTGCGCGCGGGGTTCATCGACGCGCCGCTGATCGGGCTCGCGAACAGGCCGTCGAGCGCGACGGTCGCGCCGACCGCGAGGGCGGCGTTGTGGCCGATGCTGCGATAACCCGTCGCCGTGTGCAGGATCACCGTGACGAGGATCGCGGTGAGGATCATCTCCATGACGAACGACCGCCATTCGCCACCGGGCTTCGCGATCGGGTAGTTGCTCCCGGCCGAGACATGCCCGTACATCACCTGCAACACGATCGCGGCGCAGATCGCGCCCGCGAACTGCGCGATCAGATACGGCGTCACCCACGCCGCCTTGAACACGCCGCGGGCGGTGAACGCGAACGTGACCGCGGGGTTGATGTGGAGCCCCGACAGCGGTCCGAGGGCGTAGATCATCGCCATCACGACCGCGCCGGGCGCGATCACCGCCGCGGCCCGGCTGATCGGCGGTGCCGCGCCGCCGACGTAGTGGTTGATGACCCCCGACCCCGCTGCGACCGTTACGAGGATCAGCGTGCCGAAGAATTCGACAATCGTGCGGATCCACAGCGGCCGGTGCCGCAGCGTCTCCTCCTCGAAGCGGATCAGGTAGCGGCGGCCGAGCATCTCGGCCTGTGCCGCGCCGTCGTTGACCTGCTGCGCCATGACGCACACCCCCCTGCGTGCCGCGCGCGAGGAAGGCACCGTTTCGGCGTCCGCACACCACCCAGACCGGGTGATCCGCCCGATCAGCTCCGGCCGACGCCGGGGACGAGCCCTCTCGGCAGTGGGAGCGGGGCGTCGAGGTAGGTGACGATCCCCGGTGGCGCGGCGACGACCGTCGGGATCGCGTTGATCGCGGGCATCGCGGTGAGGATCATCCCGAGGGCCATGAAGTCCTCGAACGTCGTCCCCTCGAAGTCGGGCGGGGGGAGGATGTCGAGCTTCGTGTGGATCGTCGGGCGGCCGTCGATCTCGATGCGGTAGCCGAAGTCGATGGGCCAGTCGGGTTCGAGTGTCTGCCCCTTCTTCCACCTCACGCGCAGCTCGACGATGCTGCGGCCCGCGACCTTGCCGTGCCACGACGCCGCGACGCCCGCGACGCACCCGGCCGCGATCTTCCACGAGCCGAGGTCCAGATCCTCCGTGGTCTGCGCGTACTCAGCCTCGCACACGACCTCGTCGAACTCGACGCCGAGCGCGTCGCCGAGCAGCCGGACCGCGTCCTCGAACACCGCGGTGCCCTTCGCGGTCATGCTGGGGAGCTCCGGGTCGTCGATGGGTCGCGCGAAGCCGACCGGCAGCTCCGTCGCCGGCGAGTCGTAGCCGGTCGTGTCGGCCGACTCGGTGATCGTGATCTTGTCGACCCGGTCGCACACGCCGGCCGACACCATCGCGATCACCTCGGCGAAGCCGGGGTTGATGCCGGTGCCGAACACTGACGCGCCGCCGCGCTCGCACGCCTCTCTGATGCGCCGGCGGCCGTCGCCGAGCGAGTGGCCGGTGACGAACGCGGCGGTCGTGACCATGTTCGATCCCGCTTCGAGGATGCGCACCATCTCGTCGACGTCGACCCACATCGGGTTGTAGACGACACAGTCGGGCTTCAACGCGAGGAGTGCGTCGACGTCGTTCGTCGCGAGCACCCCGGTCGGCGCGATCCCGCTCAGCTCGCCTGCATCGCGTCCGACCTTGTCGGATGACCACGCGTAGCAGCCCACGAGCTCGAGGTCGGGGTGCGCCGTGATCGCCCGCACCGACTGCTTCCCGACATTGCCCGTCGTCCATTGCACGACCCGGTACGCCATCGGACGGCACCTCCCTGCTCGTGGTCGTGGTTGCCCGTGCGCGCCGACAGCATCACCCGATCGATGAGGACGGCGCCATCGTGGACGTGGGGGCGCGCCAGTCGGTCGAGACGTAGCGGTGCCGGATCAGCCATTCGTCGCCCACGGGGACCAACGTGTCGCGGTAGCGCCCGTAGTGATCGAGGCCCAGCTCGGTGACGACGGTGAAGTAGGACGCCACACGGGCGTCCTCTTGCGAGAGCTCGAGGAAGCGGACGTTCGTGAGGTTGTGGCGGACGATGCGCCGGACGCCCGAGCCCGCCGCGGCCTCTCGGAGGGCGGCGCGACGGGCCTCGTCGCCGCCGGGCCCGGCCCCGCCGCCGAGGAACTCGACGATCGCGTCCCGACCGCGAAGCGGCTCGCGACCCAGGATCTCCAGCTCGCCGTCGGTGCAGAACGCGCACGCCAGCTCGTCGAGGCGGAACGCGTCGCCCGACCAGTTGTAGCGCGCGAGCGTGTCGCGGATGCGTTCGCGGGCGACCAGCTCCCAGAGGTCCATCGCGGCGTCGAAGAGTCAGCGCGACCGGGTGCGTCGCCGGGTGAGGTACTCGTCCGCGAGCTTGGAGGGCGCGCACGCCAACCACGCGTCGGTGATCGCCTCTCTCAGATCGCGCTTCAGCGCGCGCTTCAGCTGGATCAACACGGCCGCGTAGCCGTCGAAATGCGGGATGGTGAAGAAGCCGCGCGGCTCGGCTGCGAGCAGCGCATCCTTCTCGCCGAGGTCGGCGACGATCGTGGCGAGGATCGGCCCGTCGGGCGGCGTCTCGTTTCCAAAGCGCTTCAGGTCCGCCTTGCTGAACGGTCGCTCCCACATGAACGCCTTGCCGGCGACGAACCACGTGCGGTTGCCGTGACGCTCGGCGTCGACGACGGCGGGGAGCGCCGAAGCGATCCCCGCCGCGTCCTCGAGCGTCGCCATGCCCTCACGATAGTGGCGCGTGCCGGGAAGAGGCTCGGCGTCAACCTCGGTGCGCCAGCTCCTCGTTGAGATCGATCGGGGCCTTGATCGGCGCGTCCGTCTCCCAATCACGCCATTCGCTGCGGGGCAGGGTCCTGGTGATCTCGAACGTGTTGCCGCCGGGGTCGGTGCCGTAGACCGCCTGCGCAGCCGGCGCGGTCGCTCAGTGCAGGAGCTGGTTCGGCCTCTGCGGTCCCAACAGGAGGAGCAGCAGCGCACCCAGGATCAGAACGACGACCGCGACCGCACGAACCCAGAGCGGCCAGGTGTCGGGGTCGAGACGACCGGTCCACGATGCACGTCCCGTGCTCGTCACGAGCGTGAGCTTCCGCCGCGTCTGATGACGGGGTGATGAGCGGAGACGTCCGGTCGACGTTCGGCGCGACGTCAGCACGACGACGACCGCGTGGGGAGGAGGTGGGACGCGACTTCGACGGTCCCGGCGCGGGAGACCTGCACGCGTGTCCAGTCGTGCGCGGCGCGTTCGAGGCAGGCGATCCCGTCGCCATCATCGATCGTCCACGTGCGCGTCCATCGCACGCGGACGTCGACAGGTCCGGGACGCGTCGCCACGATCGTGAAGCTGTTCGCGTCGAGCGCGGTGAGCGACGCCGCACCACTGACCAGTCCGGTTGAGCCGCGCACCTTCCAGAGCTGCCAGTGCGCGTCGTGCCAGACCGGCGTGAGGAAGCTCGGCCGCGTGCGGAGCAACGCCGCTTCGGCTCGCGCCGACGGATCGAGCGGGAGGTCGGGCAGCGCGACCCAGCCGATGCCGTTCTCGTCGAGCCAGGTGCGGTACGCGGACGCGGTGATCGAGCCGTTCCGGTAGAAGATGGGATTGTCGACCATGTCGAGCTGGCGTTCCCAGCCGCGCGCGAGCGGGATCGACGGCGCGACCCACGCCGCCTCCCAGTGGCCCTGCGTGAGCGGGATCTCGACGCGTCCGAGGTTGGCATGCGCCCGCCTGAGCGCCGTGGTGAGCGGTGCGAAGTACGCCTCCGTCGGGCGCGCACCGGCTGCCGCACCCAGCGCGCCGGTCGCGGGGGCGAGCTGCCAGACGAGGGTGAGCGCAGCCAGGCCGGCGATCGCGAAGCGCGGGGCGCGACGGATCGCCGACCACACGAGCGGGACGCCGATCGTCGTGCCCAGACGCGTCATGAGACCGCCGACGGGCGTCGGGATCACGAACAGCGCGAGCGACGCGGCGGCGTACACGATCGCGCCTGCCCGGAGGACCTGCTCCTCACGCGGCAGCACGAGCCACGCCAGAACGCACGCGACGAGTACACAGGCGAGACTCGACAGCGGGAACGGGAACCGGCCCCCCTGGGCGTAGACGACATCGACCACCGCGACCGGAAGGAGCGCGGCGCCCGCCAGTGTGAGCGCGTCGCGCAGGTGCTGGCGCGTTCCGAGCGTCCATGTGAGCGTGCCGATGGCGAGGAACAGCGCGGCGACGGGGCTCGACAACCCCGCCGCGACCGCGCCGAGGAGCGCGAGGCGCCGGCGGCCCGTCGTCACCGCGAGCGCGGTGGCGAGCGCGAACGTCAAACCGAGCAGGAACGCGAGCTGGCCGACGACGACCTGGACGACCGCACCCGCGGCGAAGCACAGCGTGCCGATGCGGGCGCGCGATCCGAACTGCCGGACCGTGAACCGGTCGAAGGCCCACGTCGCGATCCCGGCGCACGCGAGGGCGGTCGTGCGCACACCGATGGTCGCTGCCAGCGGCGGGAAGAGCGAGCTGTAGGCGACGGGCGCGTGCCCGCCGTACCAGCCGGTGTCGAAGCCGATCCAGCCGAAGCGGCGGAACAGCGTGACCCGGTAGACCGCGGCCGGCCAGTCGGCGCCGCGCCAGCCGAGGATCGTCGTCGTCAGCGCGACCGCGACCGCGGCGACGGCCCATGGGAGTGAGGTGAAGGGAGTCAGGACCGGTCGGGATCCGTCGGCGCGGACCGCGACCGTGGCCCAGCCGACCCGTCCGCTTCCCGGGTCGACGGCATGGGTTCGTGTACGTGGCACCGAATCGCGACTCTTCGCCTCCAACCTGAGATTGCGCGGAGAGAACGGCCAAGACACGGCAAAGGATCGACGGCGCGGCCGCGCGCCCGCGCCGGCTTCTCACCTCCACCTCATGCCGTGGCGCGGACGATCCGACGACGCCGGCGTCGGTCGCGTCGCGGCCGGCGTCGCGTGATGCGGTCGGGCAGGCCGAGGGAGGGGCGCGTGGCTCGCGTCACCCGCGTCGCGGTCGTCGTGGCGTTGCTCGCAGTCGGTGCGTGCAGCGGCGGGTCGAGCAGTGCCCGCGGGTCGAACGGCGTTGGCGCCGCGAGCTTCGTCGCGCGCTACTACGACGGCGCGGCCCACCTCACGTGGAATGAGCACCACGGAAGCCTCGACGCGTCCATGGACCTCACCCATCCCGGCGCGGTGCCCGCGGACGGGATGGTGCACCAACACCTCGAGCTCTCCGCGCGCGTGTCGGGCGGGACCGTCACCCTCACGCTCGGCTCCGACACGCCCTGGACCGGGAACCTCGACGGCAAGGACCTCGTGCTGTCGTGGACGCCCGACGGCGGGAGCGTCATCACGACCACGTTCACGCCCGGGAGCACGAGTGACTACGAGCGCGCGTCTGCGGCCGCGTCACGGGACTACGCGGCGGAGCAGCAGGCGATCACGACGCGCGGTAACGCGATCGCGGCGGCACAAGGGCAGGCGGAGGCGAACCGACTCGCCGCACACGACGCGCAGGTCGAAGCCGGACGCGCCGCGCACGACGCCAAGGTGGCGGCGACGCGCGCAGCTCACGACGCGGCGGTCGCGGCGATGCAGCAGCGCCAGGCGGCAGCCAAGGCGAAGGCCGCGGCCCATCACCATCCGTAGTGCGCAACGAGGGTGTCGTCGAACGATGGCCCGCGCCGGACAGGGACGCCCGAAGGTGACCTCCGGCCCTACCGCACGGGACCTTCGCGGACGATCTTTCACCGAGCCTGTGGGTGGCGCGGCCACCGCAGCCCGTGAGCCGTCCGTGCAGCCTGTGGGAGATCGATCATGAGCGAGACGCCGAACGCCAGTCTGGAGGCGATCGTCACCCGAGCCCGGGCCGGCGCCGCGAGCACCGGTCCGCCCCCCACTGAAGGCGAGCGCGCCCTGCTCGAGACGCTCGAGCGCCATCTCTCGTCGGAGGGCGACACGCTGCGCGCCTACGACGAGCTCGCGCGGACGTCGCCCGACGAGCACGTCCGTTATGTGCTGCGCCTGATCCTCGACGACGAGCGGCGGCACCACACCGTGCTCGACGCGATGCTCGATCGCGTCCGGGCCGAGGTGGAATGGCGCGAGCCCGACAGCGCGACGCCCTACATCCGGAGTGTGCAGGACCGTCATGCGTTGCGCGAGTCGTTGAGTCGTCTCCTCGCCGACGAGCGTACCGATCTCCGAAGGGTGCGGTCGTTGAAGCGGAGGCTGCGCCGACAGCGCGGCACCTCGATGCTCTGGCTGATGGTCGACATGCTCGAGTGCGACACCCGCAAGCACGTGCGGATGCTCAGGTTCCTCCGACGTACCGCAGCGGGCTTCTGACCCGCGTCACACTCCCCGTCGAGAAGTGACGAACGGCCCTGCACAACGGCCCCCGCGAAGCCCGATATTTCTGGTGAACGACAGAAATACGCCGTTGCCGCCCGTGGACGCGGGCGACGCCGACGGAAGGGCACGCGATGTCCGTGACGACGAGCGACAGTGAACGGGTTCCTGCGAACGGCGCCGGGCAGCAGGTCGCCGGCAACAGTGGCGCATCCCCCTCGGGCGAGGGTGTGCGCACGGTGGTGTGGCGCGAGCCGATCACGGCGCGCGCGGAGGTGCGGTGGTGGACCGGCGCCGTGACCTTCGCGGCGCTGGCCGCGCTGTTGGTGTCGATCGTCGCGATCGTCAAGGCGCACAACCCGACGGCCGCGAAGGCGACGACCGCCGCGGCCGCGTCGACGGCGGCGACGGGAACGAAGATCGACTTCAGCGCCGAGCCCGCGAAGGATTTCACCGCCCGCGACCCGAACGCGCCGGCACCGTTGCCCGGCACCGTGCACGACGTCAGCCTCCACATCAAGGAGGTGAAGCTGGAGGTCGCGCCCGGTGTCGAGCAGATGATGTGGACGTTCGACGGCAAGGTGCCAGGACCGGTGTACCGGGGTCACGTCGGCGACACGTTCAACTTCACGATCACCAACGACGGCACCATGACGCACTCGCTCGACTTCCACGCGGGGATGGTGTCGCCGAGCACCGCGATGGTCGCGATCGAGCCGGGCAAGAGCCACCTGTACAGCTTCCGGGCGAACCACGCGGGGATCTACATGTACCACTGCGGTACGCCGCCGGTGCTCCAGCACATCGCCAGCGGGATGTACGGCGCGGTGATCATCGACCCGCCGAATCTGCCGCCGGTCGCGCACGAGTACGTCATGGTGCAGTCCGAGCTCTACACCGGCGCGAACGGTGACGTGCCCGACTACACGAAGTTGCTGGACGGTCAGTACGACGCCGTGATGTTCAACGGCTACGTGAACCAGTACAAGTACGCGCCGATCAAGGTGATGCCCAACGAGCGGATCCGGGTGTGGGTCATCGACGACGGGCCGTCGGACTCCTCGTCGTTCCACGTCATCGGGACGATCTTCGACACCGTCTACAAGGAGGGCACGTACCTCCTGCGGCCCGGCCCCGACCAGGGCGGCTCACAGGCGCTCGACCTCCAGGCTGCGCAGGGCGGTTTCGTCGAGTTCACCCCGACGGAGCCCGGGAGCTACGCGTTCGTGACGCACAAGTTCGACGACGCGGCACGCGGTGCGCTCGGGATCTTCCAGGTCGGCCAGGCCGCACCGATGAGCCACTCGTAGCCACGGGTCCTCGGTCATGGGCCGCACTGCTCCCGTGAACGAGCTCCAGCGGTTCTCGCCGCAGCGCCAGGCGCGCGCTCTCGGCGACCCGACCCGCCACGCGATCTTCCGCTACGTGGAGGCGGCTCCCGCGCCGGTCGGCGTGGCCGAGCTCACCGAGCACTTCGAGCTCAACCACAACACGGTGCGCCAGCACCTCGCGCAGCTGCGCGACGCGGGACTGCTCGTCGAAGGGATCGCCGCGCCGGCGGGACCGGGCCGGCGCAGGCTCGAGTACCGGCCCGCGCCGGGAGCGCGCGCGTGGGGAAGCGCGAGTCCGTACGAGCGCCTGGCGCTGCTCCTGCTCGATGTGATCGGCAGCGGGCGCAGCCCACGCGAGATCGGTCGCGCGGCAGGACGTGACGTGGTCGAGTCGCTCGCGTCGGAGGGCGTCGTCGACGGTCTGCAGGACATCGCCGCGCGCGCGGGCTTCGAGCCGCGCCGCGTCGAGCGGCGCGGCGTGCTCGACCTCGTCCTCGAACGTTGCCCCTACGCCGAGGCCGCGGCGGCCGATCCGGTGACCGTGTGCGAGCTGCACCGCGGCATCGCCGAGGGCGCGGCCGAGGTGCTCGCGGGCGGCGCGGACGTCGCCGTCGAGCTGACCGCGCGCGACCCCTACCGCGCCGGCTGCCGGCTCCGCATCCAGCGTGAGCAGGGTCGCCGGGGGCCGAAGCTCCAGGCCCGGGACAAAGGTGTGCGGCGGCCTGGTACGTGACGCGTGTGTCAGATACGGTCTGGTCCCACACCGTGCGCGCCCGAACGCCGACGGCGCCCACGACGAGCGGGAACGGACCAGCGTTGAGCCACGTCGAGGCGAGGCCCCAGCCCGAGAACGGTGCGCTGCCCGGGCCGGCGGCGGACCCGGTCCTGCGCTGCTTCACGCCGGACGCGGGTCTGGGCGCGCTCCAGGGTTCGATCCGTCACGTCGCGGCGGCGTTCCCCGACGGCGTGGTCGGGAACGCCGAGCTGACGGACCGCTTCGGGCTCCCGGCGGACTGGATCGTCGAGCGGTGCGGGATCTCGCAACGCCGGACCGGTGGTGACGTGGCCGCGCTCGCGGCCGACGCGGCGTCCCGCGCGCTCGCGGCGTATCCGGCCGACGACATCGACCTGCTGATCCTCGCGACGTCGTCCGGCGAGTCGCGCATGCCGGCAACCGCGGCCGACGTGGCGCGACGCCTCGGGCTCCATTGCGCGACGTTCGACCTCAACGCCGCCTGCACGGGGTTCGTGTACGCGTTGCTCACGGCCTACGGGTTCCTGACCCTCGGCACGAGGGCGGTCCTCGTCGTCGGCGCCGACGCCATGTCGCGAATGGTCGATCCCGACGATCGCAACACCGCGATCCTCTTCGGCGACGGGGCCGGCGCGGCGATCGTGTCGCGCGCACACGGCGACGACGCCGCCGCGCTGCTCGGGTGGCATGCGAGCACGGACCCGAGTGCGTACGACCTGCTCTATGCGGGTCGCGACACGCCGCTGACCATGGACGGCCGCGCCGTCTTCCGCTACGCGGTCCGAGGGATGGCGGACTCGGCGGCGCGGGCGATGACGGCAGCCGGTGTCACGCCGGACGAGATCGCGCTGTTCGTGCCGCACCAGGCCAACGCGCGCATCATCGACGCCGGCTGTCAACGGCTGGGCATCGACGAGACGCGCGTCGCGTCGACGCTCGCGACGACCGGGAACACGTCGGCGGCCTCAGTACCGATCGCGCTCTCGGCCGCGATCGACGAGCGCGACCTCCGGCGCGGCGACCTCGTGCTGCTGTCGGGCTTCGGTGCGGGCATGACGTGTGCGAGCGCCGTCGTGCGCTGGTGACGCGCGACGACGTTCGACGTTCCCTGGTGGGACCAGGAGCGAAGGCGCGCGTGCACGGAGTGCCCGCCCGGGGGTAGGAACGTGCGTGATGTCGTCGCCGCGCGGCCGAGCGCGGAGCCGACTGGTGGTGCACGTCTCGACGAGGCCGTGGAGAGCGCATGATCGATCCCGAGGTGTTCGCGGTCGACCCGTGGGCCGTCATCGAACCCGAGCTGCGCTTCGACCTGCTCGCGCAGACCGAGTCGATCTTTGCCTTGTCGAACGGGCACATCGGGCTGCGCGCCAACCTGGACGAGGGCGAGCCGCACGGTGTGCCCGGCACGTATCTCAACGGGTTCTTCGAGGCGGTCCCGTTGCCCTACGCCGAAGCGGCATACGGGTATCCGGAGATCGGTCAGACCCTGATCGACGTCGCCAACGGGAAGTTGCTCCGGCTCCTCGTGGACGACGAGCCGTTCGACGTGAGGTACGGAACCCTGTGTCGGCACGAGCGCGTGCTCGACCTGCGCGACGGCGTGCTGCGCCGTGACGTGGAATGGGTCTCGCCGGCGGGTCAGCGGGTGCGGGTGCGCTCCACGCGCCTCGTCTCGTTCGTGCAGCGCGCGATCGTCGCCATCTGTTACGACGTCGAACCGATCGACGATCCGGCACGACTCGTCGTCCAGTCTTCGCTCGTCGCCAACGAGCCCGTGCCGGGGCAGGTCGACGACCCCCGGGCGGGAGCCGCGCTGCGCGCGCCGCTCGTCTGCGATTTCCACTCCCACCACGACCTCGAGGCCGCGCTCGGTCATCACACGCGACGCAGCCATCTGCGGACCGCGGCAGCCATGGACCATGTCGTCGACGGCCCGGCGCCGATCGAGACCTCGGCCGAGAGCGAGCCCGATCTCGCCCGCGCCACCTTCAGCACCTTGCTCGAGCCCGGCCAGACCGTGCGCGTGGTGAAGTTCCTCGCGTACGGCTGGTCCGCGGAGCGTTCGATGCCAGCGCTGCGCGACCAGGTCGACGCCGCGCTCGCCGCGGCGCGACAGACCACCTGGGACGGGCTCCGTGCCGAGCAGCGCCGCTATCTCGACGACGTGTGGGCACGGGCCGACGTCGAGGTCGAGGGTGACGCCGTCGTGCAGCAGGCGCTGCGCTATGCGCTGTTCCAGGTGGTGCAGGCCGGCGCACGCGCCGAGCAGCGGGCGATCCCGGCGAAGGGACTCACCGGTCGCGGCTACGACGGTCACACGTTCTGGGACATGGAGATGTACGCCTTGCGCGTGCTCACCTACGTCGCGCCCGACGCCGCCCGCGACGCGCTGCGCTGGCGACACTCGACGCTCGACATCGCGCGCGCTCACGCGCGTGATCTCCGCCTCGGTGGCGCTGCGTTTCCGTGGCGCACGATCCGGGGGGAGGAGTGCTCCGGGTACTGGCCCGCGGGTACCGCCGCCTTCCACATCAACGCCGACATCGCCGACGCGGTGCGCCGCTACATCATTGCCACCGGCGACGCCGAGTTCGAGCACGGGCCGGGATTCGAGCTGGTCGTCGAGACCGCGCGCTTGTGGTGTGAGCTGGGACACTTCGACGCCGAGGGGTGCTTCCGCATCGACGGTGTCACCGGCCCCGACGAGTACACCGCGCTCGGCGACAACAACGTCTTCACGAACCTCATGGCGGTCCGCAACCTCCGGACGGCTGCCGACGCCGCGGCGCGGGACCTGTCCCGGGCGCGCGATCTCGACGTCACCGAGGCCGAGATCGCCCAATGGCGTGCGGCCGCGGACGCGATGGTGATGCCCTATGACGACACGCTCGGGATCACCGCACAGTGCGAGGGCTTCACCCGCTACCGCCGCTGGGACTTCCCGGACGGTTCCGACCAGCGGCCGTTGCTGCTCCACTATCCGTACTACCTGCTGTATTCGAGTCAGGTCGTGAAGCAGGCCGACCTCGTGCTCGCGCTCTACACCTGCGGTGACCACTTCGACGACGACCAGAAGCGTCGCGACTTCGAGTACTACGAGCCGATCACGGTCCGCGACTCGTCGCTCTCGGCGTCGATCCAGGGCATCGTGGCCGCGGAGGTCGGACGTCCGGATCTCGCGTACGACTACCTGTGCGAGAGCGCGCTCGTGGATCTGCGCGACATCGGCGGGAACACGGATGCGGGCCTCCACCTGGCGTCGCTGGCCGGTGCCTGGCTCGTCGTCGCCGCCGGCTTCGGTGGCATGCGCGATCACGGGCCCGTGTTGCACTTCGCGCCCTGCCTGCCGTCTCGCCTCACCCGCGTCACGTTTCGCGTGCTGTACCGGGGCCGGCGCCTGCGCGTCGAGATCGGCCGCGACGAGGTCTCGTACCACCTCGTCGACGGCGACGACCTGGAGATCGAGCACCGCGACGAACGGTTGAAGCTCTCGAAGGAAGAGCCGGTGACGCGACCGACGTGCTGATCATGCCGTGAACCCGCGCCTCAGCTCCGGCTCTCGCACAGACGCACCCGCTCGCGCCGGCATGCCCACCCGTTGCGCCGACGGGGCGAGAATCCTATTCTCGCTCTGTGAATGCTCGACTTCCGCGCCCCGCAAACGACGTGCTCCGCTCCCGACCGGGGCCCGCGTGACGGACCAACCGCAGCGCATCGCCGACCTCGTGGAGCTGCACGCGCTGTGCGCCCGGTACATGTCGTACACGAGCCAGTTCGTGCAGGACCGCTGGCTGGACGTGTTCACGCCGGATGCCGAGTACAACGCGTTCGGCACGCCCTACACGCTCGAGCGCTTTCCCGCGCTGCTCGAGGCCGCGCCGCGCGGTCAGTTCATCGGGAACATGCCCGTTGTGGACCTCGACGGTGACCGGGCGACCGGCGTGCAGCACTTCGTCTTCATCGACCAGCAGACGCACAACATGCGCCTCGGCTGGTACCGCGACGAGTACGTCCGCACGGCCGACGGATGGCGCATCCGGCGACGGGCCACCACGTTCATGCGCAAGCACGGTGGCTTCGACTCCGGACATCAGCACGATCCCCTCGCCGAGCAGCAGTGAGGGAGGGCGCAACATGACCGACCTGCCCAAGATCATCAGCGTCGACGATCACGTCGTCGAGCCCGCGCACCTGTGGCAGGAGCGGCTGCCGGCGCGGATGCGCGACAAGGGTCCGCGCGTCGAGCGCGCGCGTTGGGGCGACTTCTCGCTCGACGTCGGCGCGACGTACAAACAGGAGATGACCGACGACGGCACCTGGGGCGACTACTGGCTCTACGAGGATCGCGTCACGTACGTCCACAAGCGTCACGTCGCCATCCCGCTCGACGCGACGCCGGACGGCGACGTCGAGCGCTTCGACCGAACAAAGATGTTCATCGGCGCCATGACCTACGACGAGATGCGCCCGGGCTGCTACGACCCGAAGGCGCGCGTCGACGACCTCCGGCTCGCGGGCGTCGACGGGTCGCTCGCGTTCCCGACGTTCCCGCGCTTCTGCGGCCAGACCTTCATGGAGGGCAGCGACCACGAGCTCGGCCTCGAATGTGTCAAGGCCTACAACGACTGGATGATCGAGGAGTGGTGCGGGGACTCCGACGGTCATCTCGTTCCGTTGTGCCTGATCCCGCTGTGGGACGTCGAGCTCGCGGTGGCGGAGGTGCAGCGCAACGCCGCGCGCGGCGCGCGGGCCCTGTGCTTCAGCGAGATCCCCACGCACCTGGGGCTCCCGAGCATCCACACCGGCGCCTGGGACCCGCTGTTCACCGTGTGCCAGGAAACGCGCACCGCGCTCTGCATGCACATCGGCTCGTCGTCGAAGATGCCCGCCGCGTCACCCGACGCGCCCCCGTCCACCGACATCATGCTGTCGTTCAACAACTCGATGGCGTCACTGGCCGACTACATGTTCTCCGGCGTGCTGGTCCGGTTCCCCGAGCTCAAGCTCGCGTATTCGGAGGGTCAGATCGGCTGGATCCCGTACGCGCTCGAGCGGGCCGACAACGTGTGGGAGTACCACTCGAGCTGGACGAAGGCCAAGAACACCATCCCCGAGCCGCCCTCGACCTACTACCGGGGCCGGATCTTCGGCTGTTTCACGAACGACGTGCACGGTGTCGCGTCGATCGACGAGGTGGGTGAGGACAACATCTGCTTCGAGACCGACTACCCGCACACCGACACGACGTGGCCGTTCGTGCGCGAGGAAGTCGAGCGGATGACCGCCGCGCTCACCGACGAGCAGCGCTACAAGGTGTTGCGGGGCAACGCCATCCGCATGCTCGATCTCGACCGCGTCTGAGGTCCGTCAAGATGCGGCACTGACCGTCGGAATCCGACGCTCAGTGCCGCATCTTCCGTCGCTCTCAGCCGCGGAGGCCGTGGAGGCAGAACTCCCACGCCTCCTCCGCGGAGACGCGGGTGCGCGGGCTCTCGACCAGACGGTTCGCGAACCAGCTGTACATCACGGTCTGCTGGACCAGCGCCGTCGCGCGACGCGCGTCGGCCACCTCGATCGCACCCAGGGCCGCCGCGGCCTCGACGAGCTCGAGCAGCATGTGCGAGATGGGCGCCATGGCCGCCTTGACCCGCTCGGGGTGGTTGGCGGCCAGCTGCACCGAGAACTCGACGATCGGCCGACGGTTGTGCGTGCCGCGCTTGCGGGGGGTCTCGACCGGGTCGTCGCACCACTCGTGGAGACGGATCGTGAACGCGCGGAGGTTCTCCAGCGGCTCGGACCCCGCGCCCACCGCGTCGCGCAGGTCGTCGGTGGCCTCGTGGACCGTCTCCTCGAACAGCGCGAGGAGGAGCTCGTCCTTGCCGTCGAAGTACTGGTAGAAGCCGCGCAGCGACTGCTTCGAGCGGTCGAGGACCTCTTGGATCGTGAACTCGGTGCTGCCCTTCTCGTCGATGAGCTCGAAGGCCGCGTCGAGGAACCGCTGGACGCGCCGCTCCGCGCGCGAACGAGCCGCGCCCAGGCTCCGGGACACCGCGCGCTCACGCCAGGCGGGCGTGCTCTCGTCCTGGGTCGGGTCGACTTCCGCCATGTCGGAGTCCGCGCTCACTGCCCCGACGGTACCAGCGCGTGCGCCGGCCCCTTGTAGATCTTCCCGTCCTTCATCACGAACCGGACGTCCTGGGTGGTCGTGATGTCCTCGGAGGGGTCGCCGGGCACGGCGACGATGTCGGCGAGGAGCCCGGGCGCGAGGCGGCCCCGATCGTCGACGCCGACGAGCTCCGCGCTCATGACGGTCGCGGCGCGCAACGCCTGCATCGGCGTCATGCCCCGGTCGACCATCGCCCACAGCTCCTTCGCGTTCTCGCCGTGAGGGATCGCGGGCGCGTCGGTGCCACACGCGATCTTCACGCCGTTCGCGATCGCCTTGCCGAGCATGGCCCGGGCCTTGGGGAACACCTCGGCCGCCTTGGCCTGGAGCTCGGGCGCGGCGCGCGACACGTCGAGCCCTTCCGACAGGTAGCTCGTCGGCACGAGGAACGTGCCGTGCTCGACCATCATCGCGATCGTCTCGTCGGACGCGAGCGATCCGTGCTCGATGCAGTCCACACCGGCGCGGATGCACGCGCGGATGCCAGCGTCGCCGTGCGCGTGGGCGGCAACCTTGATCCCGGCGCGATGCGCTTCGTCGACGATCGCCGCGAGCTCCTCGTCGGAGTACTGCTGCGCGCCCGCGAGGCCGCTGTGCGACATCACGCCACCCGAGGCCGAGATCTTGATCAGTCGCGCGCCGTACTTGAGCTGGTAGCGGACGGCCTTGCGGACCTCGGGCACGCCGTTGGCGATGCCCTCCTCGACACTGAGCGGCATGATGCCGGGCCCGAGTCGCTGGAACATCGTCGGGTCGAGGTGGCCACCCGTCGGCGTGATCGCGTGCCCCGCCGGCACGATGCGCGGCCCGTCGATCCAGCCGTTGTCGATCGCGCGCGCGAGCGCGACGTCGAGCAGGTAGCCGCCGGTCTTTACGAACAGTCCGAGGTTGCGCACGGTCGTGAAACCCGCGAGAAGCGTGGTGCGGCAGTTGAGCGTCCCGCGCAACGTGCGGAACGCGGGGTCGTCCTGCACGTCGCTGCGCGGGTTCCCGCCCGAGGGCCCGCCCAGGAGCATGTTGATCTCCATGTCCATGAGGCCGGGCAGCAGTGTCATGTCGCCGAGGTCCACCTCGTGCGCGCCGGGGGGCGGCGACGTCGGGTTCACGGCGGTGATGCGGCGGTCCTCGACCACGACGACGGCGGGGGAGCGCACCTCGCCCGCGTCGACGTCCACCCACCGGTCGGCCCGCAGGACAATTGTCTCGCCGCTCACGGGATCGGCTCGATGAGGAGGTCGAGGTAGGCCGCGCCGCTGTCGGGGACGTGGGGCTGGCGCCACACCTCCACCGGGAACGAGACCATCACGAGCGAGTAGAGCATCTCCAACAGTCGCTGCGCGTCGTCGGGCATGTCGTCGAGCGGGAACTTGTCGCAGTATGCGATCGCGTCCTCCGCTCGCGGGAAGCACGCGTCGTAGAACGCCTGCATATCGTCCATCGAGGTCGACATCCGCTTCGCGAACCGTTCGTGCTCCGTGGCGAGGCACCACGCGGCCGCGAACGGCTCGAGGTCCGCGAACTCCTTCGGCAACAGCCGGTCCGTCATCGCACTCACACTCCCGCGCGCTCGCGCGTGTAGTCGTGGACCCAGTCGGCCGCGACCTTGTGCAGGTGGCGGCACAGGATCTCCTGATCGTTCAACGGGAACGCCTTGATCACCCGCGACTCCAGCATCAGCTGCGTCGCCTCGAGCGTGTTGCCGTCCTGCAGCGCGTACTCCTTGAACGTCACCGCGGCCATCTCGTGCGCGAGCCGCTCGCGAGCAGTCTTCGCGGGGACGAAGTACAGGTTGCCCTCGAACACGTGCGCGCCGTGTGACGTCGGCCAGTAGTGATACGTGAGGTACCAGCTCCGCTCCCAGATCAGGATCACGAAGTTGGGCCACAGCTGGAACGAGTCGAGCCCCCACGGTTCCTTCTTCGCGGGGTTCACACCGGACGGCAGGCTGTCGAGCCCGATGTCGGGCGCGTCCCACGGACCGAACAGCCCGCTGCGGGTCACGATCTCCATGGGCTTGAGCATCTCCGGCGGCATCTGCCAACCGCGCCCGCCGTACGTCGTCACCATGCGGTGTGGGCCCTCGATCTCGTAGTGCAACCCTTCGAAACCAGCGGCCTGCACCTCGGGTCGCGCCGCGACGGGCGACTGCTTCGCGTGCAGAACGGGTGCGTGGTAGAACTCCTGGAACGCGTCGAGGAAGAGCTTCCAGTTGCTCCCGACCGTTGCGCGGTACGAGAAGCGCTCCGTCATCTGGTCGAACGGGTACCCGTCGATCGCGGTGATCATCGGGCCGAGGAACTCGGGCAGCGTCTCGCTCGGTTGCTCGGCGAGGTGCACGAAGATGAACCCGGCCCACACGTCGCAGTGCACCGGCACGAGGCCGTAGTCGGCCTTGTCGAGGTCGAAGAACTCGCCCTCCTGCTGCACGAACGAGCACGACCCGTCGAGCTCGTACTTCCAGCCGTGGTACTTGCACACGAACTGGCGGCAGTTCCCGCGCGTCTCCTCACGGGGGAAGTCGGTCCATACGAGCTTGTTGCCGCGGTGCCGGCAGATGTTGTGGAAGGCGCGGATCTCGTTGTCCATGCCGCGCACGACGACGACCGAGGTGTTGGCGACCGCGAGCTCCTTGGTGAAGTAGCTGCCGCGGCGCGGCAGCTGCTCGACCCGCCCGACGTTCAGCCACGACCGCTTGAAGATCGCCTCGCGCTCGAGCTCGTAGACCTCGGGTGAGATCGAGTCCTCGTAGGAGACCGGCGCGGTCCCGAGCTCGGGATAGTGCGCCGTCCAGCTGCCTTCGGCCGGCTTGTCGAACTTCGGCATCATCGTTACTCCTCCGGGACCTTTCGGCCGGCAGTGGCGCTGGTCTGCAAGTCCGGGTCGAGCTCGAGCCCCAGGCTGTTGAACGCCATCGCCAGGCAGGTGTAGGTGCCGACGACGAACAGGAGCTCGACGAGCTGGCGCGCGTCGAGGCCCGCGGCGAGCCGTTGCCACGTGTCGTCGTCGACGCGGTAGTGGTCGACGAGCTGATCGGCCGCGACGAGCAGATCCGCGTCGAGCATCCCCCACTCGTGCGCCGCTGCGCGTCCGGCGATCGCGTCGATCTCCTCATCGGTCACGCCGTAGCGCGGCGCGAGGCGGACGTGTTGTTCCCACTCGTACGTGGAGCTGGTGCGGGCCGCGACGCGCAGCACGAGCAGCTCGCGCGCGCGGTGTCCGAGGGCCGGATCGGCGAGGAGCGTCGCGTTGTAGGTGAGGAAGGGACCCGCGAGACGGGGGTGGTACATGAAGGTGCCGATCGCGTTCGGGACGTGCGGCGCGTCCGGCGCGCCGGACAGGAAGCGGTCGGCCACCGAGGCCGGGAACGCGCTGCGCAGCGCGGCTCGCGCCTCGTCGCTCCATTGCTCGATCGGCAGCGACGGGAGGCGCGGCTCCGCGACGTCGGTCACAGGTACCAGCCGCCGTTGACGCCGATGAGCTGGCCCGTGATGTAGCCGGCCTCATCGGAGCAGAGGAATGCGCACGCGGCCGCGATGTCGTCGGGGGTGCCGGCCCGGCGCACCGGCGTGCGTGCCGCGACGGCGTCGATGCTGGGCAGGTCACCCCGGGCCTCGGCCCGGCGGGCCATCGGCGTGTCGATGAAGCCGGGCGGGATCGTGTTCACCGTGATCCCGTGGGGTGCGAGCTCGACCGCGAGCGCCTTCGTCAGCCCGACCACGCCACCCTTCGACGCGACATAGTGCGCCATACGCGCCGCGCCCGACTGCGCGCTCGACGACGAGATCGTGACGATTCGGCCCCAGCCCGCGGCGAGCATGTCGGGCACCGCGAGCTGGAGGGAGTGGAACGTGCCCGTGAGGTTGATCGCGAGCATGCGCTCCCACGCGTCGAGCGTGATGTCGGTGAACGGCGAGAACTCGTCGAAGCCCGCGCTCGTCACCATGATCTCGATGGGCCCGAAGTCGCTGCGGACCTTGCGCAGCGCCTCCTCGACCGCGCCACGGTCGGTCACGTCGACCTCGGCCGCCACTGCGCGGGCGCCGGTCGACCGCAGCTCCTCGGCGGCGCGTTGCACCGCATCGCCCTGGAGGTCGAGCAGCGCGACCCGGTCCCCCCGACCGGCGAGGCGTTGGCCGACCGCGAGGCCCATGCCCGATGCGGCTCCCGTGACCACGGCGACGCGGCTCATCGATCCCCCTCCGGACTGATCGGGCCAGTCTGATCGGCCGCGCTGGTCGGCCGAAGGCGAGTATGGACCGCTCTCCCGACCAGGTGCAAGGTGGCTCTCGAAAAACGAGAACGCCATTGCCACCCGGCAGAGGCGCCGGTAGGGTCGGCCCGTGCGGATCGGTCGGATGATCGGCCCGGAGAAGGGCCGCTACCGCGAGAAGGTCGCTCGCCTCGTCGCCGACGCGGAGGAGGCCGAGCGGGCGGGATACACCTCGATCTGGGTGCCGCAGATCCCGAACGACTTCGACGCCCTGACCGCGATCGTCCTCATGGGGCGTGCGACCGGGCGCATCGAGCTCGGGACCGCGGTGATGCCGATCCAGACCCGGCACCCGGTCGCGATGGCCCAGCAGGCGCTGTCGACCCAGGCGGTCTGCGGGGGCCGGCTCACACTCGGGCTCGGTCCGTCGCACCACTGGATCGTCGAGGACATGCTCGGCCTCTCCTACGACCGCCCGGCGCGCCAGGTCCGCCACTACCTGGACGTGCTGAACGTCGCGCTCGCCGGACCCGGGCCCGTCGACGTCGAGAACGACGGGTACCGCGTGCACAACCCGCTCGACGTCACCGACATCACGCCGACGCCGATCCTGCTCGCCGCGCTGGCGCCGGTGATGCTGCGCATCGCGGGGGAGCACGCGTCGGGGACGATCCTGTGGATGGCCGACGAGCGCGCCATCGCCGAGCACGTGGTGCCGCGTCTCACGAAGGCCGCGGCGGAGGCAGGACGGCGGGCGCCGCGCGTCGTCGCCGGCATTCCCGTCGTGCTGTGCCGCAACGACGAGGTCGACGACGCGCGCGCGTGGGCCAACGTCGCGCTCGGGCACGCCGAGTACTCGCCGAACTACCAGCGCCTGCTCGAGCACGGCGACGCGACCGACGTCGGTGACGTCGCCGCCGCGGGCGACGAGTCGGCCGTCGTCGAACGTTTGCACCGGTTCCGCGACGCGGGCGTCACCGACCTCGGCGTGCGCGTGCTGCCGCTGGGTTCGAACCGCGACGAGCGCATCGAGTCACGCCGGCGGACCGACGCGTTCCTCGCGTCGCTCTGCCCGGAGCTGTAGGAGCGGGGGCCCGGTCACGCGTCGTAGTTCACGACGACCTCGGGGCTGGTCGGCAGCGATTGGCACGTCAGCACCCAGCCTTCGTCCACCTCCTCGGGCGACAGTGCGTTGTTCGCCCGCATGGTGACGGTTCCCTCGTCGAGGTGGGCCATGCACGTCGCGCAGTTGCCGGCCTCGCACGAGAACGGCGGGTTCAACCCGCCGCGCCGGGCGGTCTCCAACACGGTGTCGCCGGCCTGGTACGCGACCGTGTGCTTCCGGCGCTCGATGCGGATCACGACGGATTCCGTCGTCGAGCTCACGGCCCCGCCCGCCGGCGCGTCGTCCGGTCCCGTGAACCGTTCGATGAACACCTGGGTCGGCGCGACCCCGAGCTCGACGAGTCCCGCTTCGACCGTCTCCATGTACGGCGGGGGACCGCAGACGTAGAAGTGGGCGTCGGCGCGGTCGCCGACCAACGCCGCGCACTGCGCGGGGTCGAGGAACCCGCGCTCCGAGTCGAGATGGTGGTGGACGCAGAGGCGGTCGGGGAACTCGGCCTGCAGGCGTTCGAGCTCGTCGGCGAAGATGATCGCGTCGGCGCTGCGGTTCGCGTCCACGACCAGGAGCGGTCGCGTCGTCGTCGCGAGCGCGCTCTTGACGATCGACATCACGGGCGTGATCCCGCTCCCGCCCGCGAACGCGACGACCGGCACGTCGGTGTCGCGGAGCACGAAAAGCCCGGTCGGTCGCATCACGTCGATCGTGTCGCCGGGTGCGAGCGCGTCGTTCATCCAGTTCGACATGCGCCCGCCGGGCACGCGCTTCACGGTCGTGGTCAGGCGGTCGTCGGTGTCGGGTGAGCTCGACATCGAGTAGCAGCGGACGACGGGTTCGCCGTCGATCGTGGCCCGGAACGTGCAGAACTGCCCCGCCGCGTAGGCGAAGGCGGGCTCGAGCGCGGTGGGCACGTCGAGGACGAACGAGCGGGTGTCGGACGTCTCGTCCACGACGGCGGCCACGGTGAGCTGGTGGTACTCGTGCTCCTGGTGGTGCTCGTGGTCGGGCAGCATCGTCGCCAGCTATGATAATCAGATATCCGTATGATGCGAGCCTCGTTCTCGCGGCTCGCGAGCACGCCGGAGGACAGCGTGTCGACTGGCGGGACCTACCGCACGATCGAGGTGTCGCCGCTCGCGGGCGCGCTCGGTGCGGAGATCACGGGCGTCGACCTCGGCAGCGACCTCACCGAGGACACCGTCGCCGAGATCCGCCGAGCCTGGCTCGAGCACCTCGTGGTGTTCTTCCGGGACCAGGAGCTGCCGCCGGCCGAGTTCCTGGCCTTCGCCCGGCGCATCGGTGAGCCGGTCGAGTACCCCTTCGTCAAGGGGATCGACGGCTACCCCGAGATCATCGCGGTCACGAAGCTGCCGCACGAGACCGTGAACTTCGGCGGGATCTGGCACAGCGACACCGTGTACCTCGAGCGCCCGCCGATGGCGACGATGCTCGTCGCGCGCGAGGTGCCGCCGCACGGCGGCGACACCCTGTTCGCCAACATGTACGCCGCGTACGAGGCGCTGTCCCCGGCGATGCAGCGCATGCTCGACGGGTTGCAGGCGGTCAACAGCTCGGCGCTGGCCGACGTATCGAAGACGCGCGAGGACCGCATCCGCGAGCAGGGCGCCGACGCCGGGCGCGAGTACCTGTCGGAGCATCCCGTCGTGCGCACCCATCCCGAGACGGGTCGCAAGGCGCTGTACGTGAACGTCGCGCACACCGCGCGCTTCGTGGGCATGACCGACGAGGAGAGCCGGCCGCTGCTGCAGTTCCTGTTCGCGCACTCGGTGCGGCCCGAGCTCACGTGCCGGTTCCGCTGGCGGGTCGGCTCGCTCGCGCTGTGGGACAACCGGTGCGCGATGCACAACCCGATCAACGACTACCACGGGTTCACGCGCCGGATGCACCGGATCACCCTCGCCGGCGACGTCCCGCGCTGACCCGCGGCGATCGTTCGGTTGGGACGCTGATCGGCTCACGGCGCCGGTCGGCGTCCCAACTGCGCCCGGGGGGCGCCGAGCGAGAACGTCGTATCCGCTTGTCGCAAGGATGGTTTCCGGATACGGTGGCGGGCACTCTCAGCAGTGCGACCGGGGGACGCGAGTGCGCAGTGAGGTCATGTGGCCGACGATTCCGGCCATGGTCCGCGACGCGGCCGGACGCTTCGGCGACCGCGAGGCGGTGGTCGACGGCGACCGGCGCATCGACTTCGCGTCGCTCGGCGCGCGCGTCTCCGAGGCCGCCCGCGCGCTGGTCGCGTCCGGCGTCGCGCGCGGCGACCGGGTCGCGGTGTGGGCCCCCAACTCGCTCGAGTGGATCGTCGCCGCCCTCGGCGTGACGACGGCCGGCGCGGTGCTCGTTCCCGTCAACACGCGCTTTCGCGGCGCGGAGGCCGCCTACGTGTTGTCGCGCAGCCGCGCTCGTGTGCTCTTCACGGTGCGAGGGTTCCTCGACACCGACTACCCGGCGCTGCTCGCGAGCGCGGGGGAGCCGCTGCCGGAGCTCGCACACACCGTGCTGCTGTCGGGTGACGCCGACGCGGCGGCAGTCGCCTGGGACGCGTTCCTCGCGCGCGCCGACGCCATGTCGCCGGACGCGCTCGACGAGCGGGTCGCGTCGCTCGCGCCCGACGACCCGAGCGACGTCGTGTTCACGTCGGGCACGACGGGCAGTCCGAAGGGCGTCGTGATGACGCACGCCCAGACGTTGCGCGCGTACCTCGACTGGTGCGACTGGGCCGACCTCCGTCCCGGCGACCGCTACCTGATCGCGAACCCCTTCTTCCACATCTTCGGCTACAAGGCGGGGTGCCTCGCCTGCCTGATGCGCGGCGCGACGATCTTCCCGCTCGCGGTCTTCGATCCGGGCGTCGCGTTGGAGCTCGTGGAGCGCGAGCGGATCTCGGTGTTCCCCGGCCCGCCGACGATCTACCGTTCGCTCCTCGATCATCCCGACCGCGGCCGCCGCGACATCGCCAGCCTTCGCGTCGCGGTGACCGGCGCGGCCGACATCCCGGTCGAGCTGATCCGGCGCGTGCGTGAGCAGCTGCCGTTCGAGCGCATCCTCACGGGGTACGGGCTGACCGAGGCGGGCACCGTGACGGGCGGCCGGCCGGCCGACGACTTCGAGCACGTCGCGACGACGGTCGGCGTGCCGTGGGAGGGCTTCGAGGTCCGCACCGTCGACGACGGCGGTACCGACACCGGGCCGGGGGAGCCGGGCGAGGTCGTCGTGCGCGGCGCGACGGTCACGAAGGGATACCTCGACGATCCGGAGGCGACGGCCGCGGCCATCGACGCGGGCGGATGGCTGCACACCGGCGATCTCGGCGCGTTCGACGAGGACGGGTACCTGCGGATCGTCGGTCGCATCAAGGACATGTTCATCGTCGGTGGCTTCAACGCGTACCCGGCCGAGATCGAGAACCTGCTGCTCCGCCACCCGCGCGTCGCCCAGGTCGCGGTGATCGGTGTTCCGGACGCGCGCCTCGGTGAGGTCGGGAAGGCGTTCGTCGTGCTCGATCCGGGACCGGCGATCGACGCGTCGGAGATCGTCGAGTGGGCGCGCGCGGAGATGGCGAACTACAAGGTGCCGCGCTCGGTCGAGTTCCTCGACGCGCTCCCGGTGAACGCCACGGGGAAGGTGGTCAAGGACGAGCTGCGAGCGCGGGTGCCCTCCGCGTGACGGGCCGCGTGCGCACGGAACGGAGACGGTGATGGCACGAGTCCCTCTGGCCGAGGGTCTGTTCACGGGGCCCGACGACGATCCGCAGCTGATCGGCAGCCGCTGCACCGTGTGCGACATCGTCACGTTCCCGGCCCAGGACTCCTGTCCGCGGTGCGCGTCGACCGCGATGGACGAGCAGCACCTCGCGCGCCGCGGCCGCCTCTGGGCGTGGACGACGCAGGAGTTCCCGCCGCCGTCACCGCCGTACGCGGGCCCGACGGGGAAGGACTTCGTCCCCTTCGGCGTGGGCTACGTCGAGCTTCCCGGCGAGGTGAAGGTCGAGACCCGCCTGACCGGGACCGACGACACCGCGCTCGAAGCGGGCATGGAGATGGAGCTCGTCCTCGTGCCGTTTCGCACCGACGACGACGGCAACGAAGTCGTGACGTTCGCGTTCCGGCCCGTCGCGCGACCGATGACAGTCGAGAGGGGACAGCAATGACGACGGACGTCGCCATCGTCGGGGTGGGTCTTCACCCCTTCGGCCGTTTCCCCGGCGTGTCGGGCATCGAGATGGGCGCGGTCGCGATCCGGCGCGCACTGGCCGACGCGAACGTCGAATGGCGCGACATCCAGTTCGCGTTCGGCGGCAGCTACGAGGTCGACAACCCCGACGCGGTCGTCGCGCTGATGGGCCTGACCGGGATCCCGTTCACCGACGTCTACAACGGGTGCGCGACCGCCGCGAGCGCGCTCAACCTCGCGGCCGGCGCGATCCGGCTCGGCGACCACGATCTCGGGCTCGCGGTCGGGATGGACAAGCACCTTCCCGGCGCGTTCAGTGCCGACCCGCGCCAGTACGCGTGCCCGTCGTGGTACGGCGAGCTCGGCCACTTCGTCACGACGAAGTTCTTCGGTATGAAGATCAACAAGTACATGCACGACCACGGCATCTCGGTCTCGACGCTGGCCAAGGTCGCGGCGAAGAACTACCGCAACGGCGCGTTGAACGAGAACGCGTTCCGGCGCAAGCCGCTCTCCGAGGAGGAGATCCTCGCGTCGCCGATGCTGAACTTCCCGCTGACCCAGTACATGTTCTGCAGCCCCGACGAGGGCGCGGCGGCGGTCGTGCTGTGTCGCGCCGAGCACGCGCACCGCTACACGGACGCACCCGTCTACCTGCGCGCGAGCAAGGTGCGGACGCGCCGGCTCGGCGCGTTCGAGGTGCACAGCCCGTGGTTGCCGATCGAGGAGACGGCCGGCCCGACGGTCGACGCGTCGCGTGCCGCGTTCGAGTCGGCGGGGATCGGTCCCGAGGACGTCGACGTGATCCAGCTCCAGGACACCGACGCGGGCGCGGAGGTCATCCACCTGGCCGAGAACGGCTTCTGCGCCGACGGCGAGCAGGAGGCGCTCGTGGCGGAGGGCGCGCTCGAGATCGACGGCCGCCTGCCGGTGAACACCGACGGCGGACTCATCGCGAACGGCGAGCCGATCGGCGCGTCGGGACTTCGCCAGGTGCACGAGGTCGTGCTCCAGCTGCGCGGTCGGGCCGGCGAACGCCAGGTGCCGGGTACACCGCGGGTCGGCTACACCCAGCTGTACGGCGCGCCCGGGACCGCGGGCGTCTCCATCCTGTCGCGCTGACGTGGACACCCGGGACACACCGGAGCAGGCCGAGCTGCGGCGCGCCGCGCGCCAGCTCGCGCGCCGGCTCGGGCCGCGCGCGGTCGCCGACCTCGACGACGCGACACGGACCAAGCGGCTGCTTGCCGCGGTGCGCGACGCCGGTTGGCTCGAGCTGCGCGACGACGCGGGCGACACCGGCGGCGAGCCCGTCGCCGGTGCGGTGGAGACGGCGATCGTCGCCGATGCGCTCGCGGAGACGGTGGCCGATGTCGCGTTCTCCGGCCCCGTGCTCGCGGCCGATCTTGCCCGGCGCGCCGCCGCGCCCCGTCGCGACGGCGCTTTGGTCGCGTACTCCGCCGACCTGGTGGGCGCGGCGGTCGTCGGCGGCGATGCGACTGCCACCAGCACCTTCGCGGTCGACGCGGAGACGGAAGCCGGTGACGCGGCTTACGTGCTCGTGCCCGACGGTGACGGGTTCCGACTCGGGGCGGTGCCGCTCGACGGTGCAACCGGCGGCGCCGACCTCACGCGTGCCGTGCGCGCGATCCCGGCCGGTGTCGCGGTCTCGCGGCCGGCGGGCGGGCGGCTGCTCACACGCGACGACGTCGCGTCGTGGACCGCATTGGGGCTCGCGCTCACGAGCGCCGACCTCGTCGGTCTCATGCGGGGCGTGCTCGACGTGACCGTCGCGTACGCGACGGAGCGCAAGCAGTACGGCGTCGCGGTCGGGTCCTTCCAGGCCGTCCAGCATCTCCTGGCCGAAGCGCACTGTCTCATGGAGGGGTCGCGCAGCGTCGCGCTGCACGCGTCGTGGGCGGCCGACGAGCTCGCCCCCGACGACGCGCTCGCGGCCGGCCGCGTCGCGAAGGCCTACTGCGCGCGTGCGGCGCGCACGGTGTGCGAGACCGCGGTGCAGGTGCACGGCGGCATCGGCAATACCTGGGAGTGCATCGTGCACGTCTACCTGCGTCGTGCGCTGCTCTCGTCGCAGTGGTTCGGCGACGACGGCCTGCAACTGTCAGAGCTCGTTCGCACGCGCTTGACGCGCACGGGAGCGGGAGCTCCGCCGGGCGAAGCCCTCCGGAGCGGGAGCGGGAGCGACCACTAGACATGGATTTCCGGGACTCTGCCGAGGAGGCCGCGTTCCGGGCCCGGTTCCGGGCCTGGCTGGCCGACAACAACCCCGCCCTGCCCGCGTCCTCGACCGACGACGAGTACTGGGCCCGCCAGGCCGAGTGGCACACCGCGCTCTACGACGCGGGCTTCTTCGGGTTGAGCTGGCCCGCGAGCTACGGCGGCCACGACCTGCCCACCGTGTTCGACGTGATCCTCGACGACGAGCTGGCGGCCGCCGGCGCGCCGCCGCGGCCGAGCCTCGGCTACCTCGTGCAGGGCATCACGACGCACGGCAGTGACGCGATCAAGGACCGGTTCCTGCCCGGACTGATCAGCGGGCGCGAGCGCTGGTGCCAGGGCTTCAGCGAGCCCGACGCCGGATCCGACCTCGCGTCGTTGCGCACGACCGCGACACCCGACGGCGACGAGTACGTGATCGACGGTCACAAGATCTGGACCAGCTACTCCGATGTCGCCGACTGGTGCTTCCTCCTCGCGCGCACCGACTCCGACGTCCCGAAGCACAAGGGCCTCACCGCGTTCGCAGTCCCGATGCGCCAGCCCGGCATCGAGCAACGGCCGCTGCGCATGATCAACGGCGTCACGAACGAGTTCGGTCAGGTGCTCTTCGACCACGCGCGCGTCCCCGCCGCCAACATGATCGGCGCGCCGGGCGAGGGGTGGCGCGTGGCGATGACGATCGTGAGCCACGAGCGCGAGCCCGGCGAGCTCGGCTATGTCGCGCGGTACGCCAAGACGGTCAAGGAGCTCGAGCATCGTGTGCGGGCCGACCCCGGCGCGTACCGGGCCGATCAGCGGGAGGCGGTCGCGTGGGCGTACGTGCAGGCGGAGATGCTCCGGTTGCACGTGTGCCGCCGGCTGTCGGAGCGTCTCGACGGCATCGAGCACGGGCCCGGTGGCTCGGTCGACAAGCTGCTGATGACGTGGGTGGAGCAGACGGTCGGCGCTGCCGCGCTCGACGTGTCGGGCCCGGACGCGGCGCTCGACCCCGACGACGTCGCGCTCAAGACGTATCTCTACGGTCGGGCCCAGAGCGTGATGGGCGGCACGTCACAGATCCAGAAGAACATCGTCGCGACGCGCATCCTCGGCCTGCCGACGTGAGCGCGCGGCCCGAACGAGAGCGAGCGATCTGCCGATGACGAAGTACGACCTTCCCGACTGCGTCCGGGTCGAGGCCGACGGTCCGGTCCGCATCGTCCGCCTGGCACGACCCGAGCAGCTCAACGCGATCAACGAGGACCTCCATCTCGCGTTGACGCGGCTGTTCCCGCAGCTGAGCGCCGACGCCGAAGCCCGCGCGGCTGTCATCACCGGCGACGGGCGCGCGTTCTCCGCCGGCGGAGACTTCGACCTCCTCGACCGGATGGCCAAGGACCGGGACCTCCGGCACGCGGTGATCGCCGAGGGGCGCGAGCTCGTGCTCAACATGATCCGCTGCCGCGTGCCGGTCGTCGCCGCGGTCAACGGGCCTGCGGTCGGCCTCGGGTGCAGCGTGATCGCGCTCTCGGACGTCGTGTACATGGCCGAGTCCGCGTACCTGGCCGATCCGCACGTCACGGTGGGGCTGGTCGCGGCCGACGGCGGACCGCTCACGTGGCCGCTGCACACCAGCCTGCTCCTCGCAAAGGAGTACGCGTTCACGGGCGAGCGCATCACGGCCGAGCGCGCGGCGGCGATCGGTCTGGCAAACCACGTATGTCCCGACGCCGAGGTCGTTCCCGTAGCGGTCGCCGCTGCGCACAAGATCGCCGCGTTGCCGCGACAGGCGGTCGAGGCGACGAAGCGCGTGCTCAACCTGCACGTCGAGCGGGCCGTGCTCGCGACCATCGACTTCGCGATGGCGTCCGAGACCGAGTCGTTCGACACCGACGACCTGCGCGCCAACGTCGACCGCTTCCTCGGCCGCTGACCCCACGCAACGGGGCGAGGCCGCTTCGGGCTCAGGCGGCGGGTTCGTACGTGGTGGTCAGCTCGAGCAGGCGCAGCGACGGTGGGTCGCGATTCGACGCACAGGATCCCTTCGGCATCGTCAGCTCCCACGGTCCCCCGCTACGCGGGTGTGAACTCGAGGTGCAGCCGGGTCAGGCCGCGGAGGATGTAGGTCGGCGCGTACTCGTAGCGGCGGTCGCCTGCTGGTCCGTGCTCGGCTTCGGAGATCGTGATTTCGGCCATCCGGTCGAGGAGCCGTTCGATGCTGACGCGACCCTCCGCGCGCGCGAGCGGCGCGCCCGGGCACGTGTGGATCCCGTGGCCGAACGCGAGGTGCTGACGCGCGTTCGCGCGATCGACCGCGAACCGGTCGGGGTCGGGAAACACCCGCGGATCGCGGTTCGCGGCCCCGTTGAGCACCATGACCGTTGTCCCGGCCGGAATGTCGACGCCGCCCACGTTGGTGGCCATCCGTGACAGCCGGAAGTCGCCCTTGACCGGGCTCTCGTACCGCAGCGATTCCTCGACGAAGCTCGGGATCAGGTCGCGCTCGTCGCGCAGCTGCTGCTGCAGCTCGGGGTCCTCGCCGATCAGCTGCAGCGCGGTCGCGAGGAGCCGGACGGTCGTCTCCTGCCCGGCCGCGAACAGGTTCGCGGCCACGCGCACCACGTCGATGACCTCGGGCGTGGAGCCGTCGGGGAACGTCGCCGTCGCGAGGCCCGTCATCACGTCGTTGCGCGGCTCCCGGCGGCGATCCTCGATGTAGGCACCGAACTGCTGGTACAGGAACTCGAGCGGGCTGTGGGCCATCGCGTCGCGTTCGGTGCTCCCGATCGTGCGCCCCTCGCGATTGGCTCCGAGCTTGGCCCGGAACATCTCGTGATCGTCCTCGGGCACGCCGAGCAGGTCCGCGATGACGAGCATCGCGAACGGCTTTGCGAACTCGCGCACGAACTCGCACCGGCCCTCGGCCAGGAACTCCTCCATCTGACGGTCGGCGAGCCGCCACATGAACGACTCGTTCTCCTTGAGCCGCTTCGGCGTGATGAGCCGCATGAGCAGCGCGCGGTGGGCCGTGTGCACCGGCGGGTCGAGCGTAGGGAGCTGATCGCTGAACGGCAGCTCGTCGCGGTGGGCCTCGATCAGCTCGCTCACGTCGTCGCCCACGAGGGGCACCGGGAAGCCGGGGAAGGGTCCCGTCACCGAGTTGCACGACGAGAACGTCGCAGTGTCGTGGTAGACGGAGATCGCCTCGTCGTAGCCGGTGACCATGACGACGTCGTGGTGCGGCTCGCGCTGCACCGGGCAGCGGGAGCGAAGCGACTCGAAGTAGGGGTACGGGTCGGGGACGAACGACGGGTCGCGGAAGAAGTCGGCGTCGCTCACAGCACCGCCCCCGAGATCTTGTGCTCCATGACCTCGTCGTACGTCAGACCGAGCTCGAGCAGCACCTCGTCGGTGTGCTCGCCGTGCTCGGGCGCGCCGCGCACGCTGGGCGGCGTCTCGTCGAACTGCACGGGGTTCGCGGGAAGCACGAACTCGGTCCCGCTCGACGACGTGATGGGCTCGAGGTAGCCGTTGGCGCGCACCTGGGGATCGTCGTGCACCTCGAGCGCCGTCTGCAGCGGGGCCCACACACCCTCCAGCGTCTGCAGGCGCTCCCGCCACTCGTCGTAGGTCCGGCTGCGGAAGATCTCGCGCAGCACCTGGATGCACTCGCGTCGGTTCTCGTAGCGCGCGGCGGCGTCCTCGAACCGGGGGTCGTCGACGAGGTCGGGACGTTCGAGGTGGGCGCAAAGGTCGGGCCAGAAACGGTCGGCCTGCAACAGCACGAGGGCGACGAAGCGGCCGTCCTTGGTCGGGTAGGTGCCGACCAGCGGGTTCGGGATCGAGTCGCGGTCGAACGTCGGGATCTCGACCCCTTCGTAGAGCTTCGCCGACGTCACCTCGGGCGCAAGGCTCCACAGGCCGAGCCCGAGCAGCGACACGTCGACGATCGAGGGCGTACCGGTGCGCTCGCGACGCAGCAGCGCGGCCGCGATGCCGCCCGCGATGGTGAGCCCGCCGAGGACGTCGCCGAACGCCGGGCGCTGGTCGACGGGCCAGTCGGCTGCAGGATCCTTGAACGTCATCGCGAGCCCGGCGCGGGCCCAGAACGTCGCGCCGTCGAACCCTCCGCGCCCCGCGTCGGGACCGCGTGCGCCCTGACCGGTGCCGCGCACGTAGACGATGTTCGGGTTGCGGGCCCGGATGTCGTCGACGTCGATGTGCAGGCGCGTCCGGACCTCGGGCAGGTGGTTGGTGACGAACACGTCGGCGCTCTCGACGAGCCGGTACAGCAGCTCGCGCCCACCCTCGGTCGAGAGGTCGAGGCCGACGGACCGCTTGCCGCGGTTCGGCACCTCGAACATGAAGTTCACGCCCGACCCGCCGGGCACGAGACCCGACGAGACGAGTCCGCGTTGCGGGTCGCCGCTCGCCGGGTGCTCGACCTTGATGACGTCGGCACCCCATTCCGCGAGCACCGCGCCCGAGATCGGTACGAACGTCCACGCCGCGACCTCGACTACGCGGATCCCGGCCAGTACGTCCTGCATGGGGCCTCCGTTCGACTCGTTCGTCACAGCTCGATGAGGGTCGGCACCGCGCGCGTCTCGAGCAGGTGCCGGCCGAGGTCGAGGACGATGGCGTCGGTCGTCCCGAACAGTCCCTCGAGCGCCATCGCCCGCTTGAGGAACCGGTGGAACGGGTGATCGGTCGTGAAGCCGATGCCGGCCAGCACCTGCTGGCTGTGCGCGGCCACCGTGCGGGCCGCGCGTCCGGCGAGCGCCTTCGCGAGCGCGGCAGTGTCGGGACCCGGCGCGTCGCGGGCCGCGACGAGGGCCGCGTCGAGCGCCTCGATCGCGACCAGCGCTTCCGCCAGGCGGTGGCGCACGGCCTGGAACGACGCGATACGGCGTCCGAACTGCACCCGTTCCATCGCGTGCTCGCGCGCGAGGCCCAGCATCGAGCGGCCGGTGCCCGCGAGCTGGTGCGCGACCGCTCGGCGCCCGAGCGCGACGGCGGCACTCCATGCGTCGTCCTCGAGTGCGGTGCCGTCCTCGAGCGGGTGGTCGACCGTGACTGTGTGGAACCGAGCGTCGGGATCGATGCCGTGGACGGGTTGGCGCGTGGCTGCGCCCGCGGGAACCGTCACCGCGCGTGTCCCGGTCGCGGTGTCGCAGACGACGAGCAGCTCCGCCGCGTCGGCCGCTCGACCCGTCCCGAGTCCCGCCGCACGCAGCCGGCCGCCCTCGACCCGGCCCGGAGTGTCCCACGCGGCAAAGGCGGGGAGGAGCACCGCGACGTCGGCGCGCGGCGCGCGTCCCAGCGCGGTGAACATCACGTCGTCGAGCGCACTCGCGGTCGCGTTCGTGGTACCGAGCGCCTCGAACACGACCGCGATCGCGTCGCTCGGCTCGGCGTCGAGCATCTCGGGCCACCCGAGCCCCGCGAGCACGCCGTCGACCGCGCCGGCTGCGCTCGCGCCGCCCGTGCCGGCGGCTTCGAGCGCGTCGCGCACCGACTTCTCGAGCAGCGCGCGCTCGGCCGCGTCCATCACTCGTCGCTCCCGAGGTCGAGCAGCCGACGGGCGATGATGTTGCGTTGCACCTCGGCCGTCCCGCCGTAGATGGTGGCGGCGCGCGAGTACAGGTACTCGCTGCGCCACATCGCGCCGGCGAGGCTGTCGTCCATCTCGATGGCGCCGGGCCGGACCCGACGGATCGCGTCGTAGGTGGCGTGCTCCGCCGTCGCCACGAGCACCTTGTCGATCGATGTCTCGGCGCCGAGGGTCGCGCCGCCCGCAAGTCGGTGTTGGGTGACACGCGACCGCGCGCGGAGCGCGTACAGCTGGAGGTACGCGTCCCCGACGACCTCCGCGGTGCGGTCGTCGTCGGGCGCGGCGTCGACGAGGTGCTGCAGCCGCCGGTACAGGTAGGCGATCCGTTGCCAGAAGCACGACGACCGCTCGTACGGCAGGATGCTCATCGCGACGGCCCAACCACCGCTCAGCTCGCCGAGCATGCGGTCGGCGGGCACCGCGACGTCGTCGAAGAACACTTCGGTGAACTCGTGCTCCCCGTTGATCATCTCGATCGGCGCGACGGTGATCCCCGGGTCGTCCATGTCGACGAGGAACGCGGTGATGCCCCGGTGGCGCGACTCCGGCGGTCCCGTGCGCGTCAGCAGCACGCAACGTTGCGAGTACTGGGCGAGGCTGGTCCACACCTTCTGCCCGTTGACGATCCATCGCGTCGCGGTCGCGGAGTCGCCGTCGGGCACGGCCCGGCAGCTGAGCGACGCGAGGTCGCTGCCCGTGCCCGGCTCGGAGAAGCCCTGGCACCACATCTCCGCGCCCGAGAGCAGCCGCGGCACGACGTCCTCCGCGAGGCCGGGCGGCGCGAAGTCGATCAGCGTCGGCGCCAGCACCTCGATGAGCGAGAAGAGACCGGGATCGGTCAGGTCGCGCCCGGCGAGGGTCGCGCCCAGCTCGGTGCGCAGCATCGGCGAGCCCCCGAGGCCTCCGACGCGCTCGGGCCAGCCGTAGCGCATCCAGCCCGCGTCGAAGAGGATCGACTTCACCCGTTGCATCTGCGCGACGTGGTCGTCGAGCGTGCCGGGCGGCGCGTATGTCGGTGCGAGCTCGTCGTCGTGCGCGTCGAGCCAGCGGTTCAGCTCGGCGCGGAACTCAGCGATCTCCATGCGGCTCACGCCCGGTCGTGCGAGAATCAGGCATGCTCTTGTTCGAGAGAGCCATTCTCATCCAGCGTAATCCTCCGCGCCGGACCGCCACCAGCGGAGACGAGGCGGCCGCCGAATGAGCGCGCGCCCCTACCGGGTGGCCCAGTGGGCCACGGGCAACATCGGCAACCGCGCGCTGCGGGAGGTCGTCCGCCACCCCGCGCTCGAGCTCGTCGGGGTCCTGGTGTACGACCCCGCGAAGGTCGGCGTCGACGCGGGCACGTTGTGCGACGAGGAGCCCGTGGGCGTCCTCGCGACCGACGACCCGGCCGAGATCCGTGCGCTCGAGGCCGATTGCGTGCTGCACATGCCGCGGGTGCTCGACCTCGACGAGGTCGTCGCGTTGCTCGCTGCGGGCACGAACGTCGTCACCACACGCGGGGAGCTCTTCGACGACGGGCGTCCGCTCGGCGACGAGGGACGTGCGCGGGTCGTGCGCGCGTGCGCACAGGGAGGTTCGTCGATCTACGCGACCGGCAGTAGCCCCGGCTTCATCACCGACGCGCTCCCGTTCGCGTTGCTGTCGCTCCAACGCCGCGTCGACTCGGTCGAGATCGAGGAGTACGCCGACCTCTCGAAGCGCGATTCGCCCTACCTGCTGTTCCAGCAGATGGGCTTCGGGCGGCCTCCCGAGTCGTTCGACGAGCGGCGGGCGGCCTACCTCCTGGGCGAGTTCGGACCGTCGCTCGGACGCCTGGCCGAGGCCGCCGGCCGCCCCGTCGACTCGTGGACCAGCGCGGGCGCGGTCGCGGTCGCGCGCGAGCCGACGACGATCGTCGCGGGCGACATCGAAGCCGGTCGCGTCGCCGCGCAACGCACCACGCTCGTCGGCTGCAGCGACGGCGACGGTGTCGTGCGCTTCACCGCGACCTGGTACTGCACCGCGAACGTCGATCCGGCGTGGGACATCCACCCCACGGGCTGGCGCGTGCGCGTGCGGGGCGACGCGCCGCTCGACGTCGAGCTCCCGTTCCCGGTCCCTCTCGCCGACCTCGGGTCGTACACACCGGCCTACACCGCGAACCGACCGGTGAACGCGATCCCCTACGTCTGCGCGGCGCCGCCGGGCATCCTGAGCACCGCCGACCTGCCGCCCATCACCCCAGCCGGCCCGCGCCAGACCTGACCTCACTCGCGAAGATGCGGCGCTCAAGCACGCGTTCGCGTGCCTGAGTGCCGCATCTTGCGTTCTCACTGACGCGCGTAGGGCTTCGAGTCGGGGATGTTGGCGGGCGTCCCGTTCCAGCACGTGAACGGCTTGCCCGGCTCACCCCAGACCGGGACGAACTTGCCGTTGTCGACCTTCATGTACGCGATGCACGCCCGCGGGTAGTGCAGGTCGGTGTGCTGCTTGGTCCAGTCGACCGGCGGGATCATCCCGCCCGCGTCCGCGTCGGTCTGCTTGTTGATCGCGTCGATGACCTTCTGACGGGTGAAGTTCTCGCCCGCGCCCTTGAGCCCGCTGACGAACAGGTCGGCGTTGGCCCAACCGACCTCCGCGAGCTCCGTCTTCGTGAAGTGTCCCTTGTCCATCCAGGTGATGTAGTTCTCCAGGGCCGTGAACTTCGGCTTCGTCTCGATCGGTGCGGCCTGCGCGATGACGATCGAGCCCTGGAAGAACCCGCCGTTCTTCGACATGAAGTCCTGGTCGTACGCGTTGGGCAGGTAGATCAGCGCGTTCAGGCCCTGCTGGCGCATCTCCCTGGCCAAGGTCAGCACGCCGTTGTTGTCCATGCAGGTCGTCACGAAGTCGACCTTGGCGTCGACCATCTTCTTCACGTCGGCGCTGAGGTCGGTGACCCCGAACGCGAGGCTCTTGGTCGAGTACACGATCTTCGCCACCGGGTACTTGTCGAAGCTCGTCTTGATTCCGTCCATGCACTGCGCCGACGGGGCGACGTTGTAAGCGAGCACACCGAGGCGCTTCTTCCCGAGCTTCCACGCCGCGTACGGCAGCAGCAGCGACGGGCAGTCGGCACCGTTGCAGAGCGCGCCGTACGAGCCGAACAGGTTCGGCGGCCCGGTCCACTCGTTGTTGATGCCCCACCCGAACGTCGGGATGTTGTTCTGCACCAGCAGCTGCGAGCCGCTGAACTGCACGTTGGTCGCGACCGGTAGCACCGCGAACGCGTTGTCCTGGTCGATGATCGCCTCGACCTCACGCTTGTTCTGGGTCATCTGGTCGTCGTGGCGCTTCACCAGCACGAGCTTGCGGCCGTAGACGCCGCCCTGGCTGTTGATCATGTCGAAGTACGCCTGCACGCCGTCGAACGCGGCGCCGTAGTTGCCGCCGATCGGGTTCGTGAGCGCGGCGACGCCACTGACCCGGATCTCCGTCGGCGTCACGCCGACCTCGTTCACCTGCGGGAAGTTGCCGGGCTTGATGGACGTCGACGAGTTGCCGGACGACGTCGTCGTGTCCTTGGTCTTGGCCTTCCCCGAGCTCGAGTTCGAGCACGCGGCCGCGGTCAGGACCAGCACCGCCGCCACCGCGACCAAACGGGTCCCCTTCGAGAGGCCCCGCCCCGAGGGTCCCCGGCCTGCGCGAGCCGCGGCCGGGCGTTCGTACGTCGCCATCGTTTCCGTCTCCCCCCGATCGCCCTCCGCGCCCGCGGCTCGGAAAGGTCGTTCTACAGCTACGAGTACGGCGTTGCCGTGGAATGGTAACCGCCTGCCCGCCCGGGTGCCACGCGCCACGGCCTCACGCATCGCCTTCGGCCATCCGGACCCGGAGCGGCAGGTGCTTGATGCTGCCGTTGGTGATGGAGCTCAGCCGCTCCACCTCCCCGCACACCTCGAACGCCTCCAGTCGGCGGGTGAGGTGGCGGAAGATCGTCTCGATCTCGACCCGGGCGACGTGCGCGCCCATGCAGAAGTGCTCGCCGAAGCCGAACGCGAGGTGCGGGTTCGGTCGGCGCTCGACCCGGAACGTGAAGGGGTCGTCGAACACGTCCTCGTCGCGGTTCGCCGACGCGTAGTAGAGCGCGACCTGCTCACCGGCGCGGATCTTCTCTCCGCGCAGCTCGTAGTCCTCCGTCGCCGTGCGGGTGAAGTGGCTGATCGGGCTGGCCCAGCGGAGGATCTCCTCGACCGCGTCGGGCAACAGCTCCGGATTCGTGCGCAGCTTCTCCCACTCGGCCGGATGCTCGGCGAGCGCGAGCAGGCCGCCGCTGATCGCGTTGCGGGTCGTCTCGTTGCCCGCTTCGACGAGGAGCTCGGTGTACGCGACGAGCTGCTCCTCGGTGAGCGGCTTCCCGTCGACCTCACCGCGGATCAGCTCGCTGACCAGATCGTCGGTGGGCTCAGCCCGGCGTTGCTCGATGAGGCGGCGGAAGTACGCGTGCACCTCCCGGCGCGCCCGCCTGGCGGTCTGGTCGGGCGTCTCGCCCGCGCGCCGGTACTCGGGGTCCTCCTTGCCGATGATCTCGTTGGTCCACCGGAAGATGAGGTCCCAGTCTTCGCGTGGAACGCCGAGCACCCACGCGATCACGCCGAGTGGGAGCGGCGCCGCGATGCGCTCCACGAAGTCGAGCTCGCCCGTGCTGTCCGCGGGTGCCGCCGCGTCCATGACGTCCACCGCGATGCGGTCGACGTCGTCGCGCCGCTCGCGCACTGCACGAGGCGTGAAGCGCCCGTTGATCACCCGACGCATCGGTCCGTGCCGCGGCGGGTCGAGCATGACGACCATCTCCGAGGCGTAGATGGGTGCGCCGGCGAGGCGCAGCGTGATGCCGGGCTCGCTGGAGAAGCGCAACGGCTGCTTCGAGATCTCCACGACGTCGGCGTGCTTCGTGATCGCCCAGAACGGCTCGAACCCGTCGGGCGCGAAGGACGCGACGGGTGCCTCACGCCGCAGACGGGTCCACACGTCGTGCGGGTAGCCGCGGCGCGCGTAGCGCTCTGGGTCGACGAGGTCGAGGGGGTCGACGAAGTCCGGCGAGGTGCTCATCTCGAGACCTTCGGTTCGCGAGGGAGCCCGAGGATGCGCTCGCCGAGGATGGTGCGCTGGATCTCGCTCGTCCCGCCCATGATCGAGTTGGCACGCGACCAGAGCAGGTTGCGCGACCACCGTCCCGCGTCGAGCGCCTGGTCGTCGTCGGGCATCAGCAACGCGGCAGGGCCGAGCACCGTGGACGCGGTCTCGTAGAGACGCTGGCTCGCGCCGGCCCAGAACAGCTTCACGATGCTGGACTCCGCGCCGATCTCCTCGCCGCGCGACAACCGCGCCAGCGTGCGGGCGTTGTGCAGGCGGAAGATCTCCACGTCGATCCACGACCGCGTCAGGCGTTGACGCACGAGCGGATCGGTGGCCTGCCCGGCGCGCGCGCAGGCCTGCGACAGCACGTCGATCGCGAGCTCGAGGAAGACCTGCTCGCGCCAGATGAACGAGGCGCCACGCTCGTTGGCGAGGGTCGTGTTGGCGACCTTCCAGCCCTCGTTCTCCGGACCGATGAGGTTCTCGACCGGAACCTCGACGTCGTCGAGGAAGACCTCGTTGAACTCGGGGTCGCCGGTGATCTGGCGCAGCGGGCGGATGTCGACGCCCTTCGCGTCCATCGGGATCGCGAGCATCGAGATCCCCTTGTGGGGCGGCGCCTCGCGGTTCGTCCGCACCAGCGCGATGCCCATGTCGGCGAATGTCGCGTACGACGACCAGACCTTCTGGCCGTTCACGCGATACACGCCGCCCGACTTCTCCGCCCGCGTCGACAGGCTCGCGAGGTCGCTGCCCGAGCCCGGCTCACTGAAGAGCTGACACCACACGTCGTCGCCGGCGAGGATGCGCGGCATCCACCGGACGCGCTGCTCCTCGGTGCCGTGTGTCATCAGCGTCGGACCGACGAGCGTGACGCCGCCGCGCCCGAGGATCGGCGGCGCGCCGGCGCGAGCCAGCTCCTGGTTGTACGCCGCGACCTGCGTGACCGACGCGCCGCGGCCGCCGTACTCGACCGGCCAGTGGATGCCGACCCAACCGCCCGAGCACAGCGTGCGGTGCCACTCGCGCAGCACCTCGGCGTCCTCGCGTGTCGTCGCGACGTCGACGGTGGGCGGCGGATGCTCCGCGAGCCAGGCCCGCAGCTCCGAGCGGAAGGCGTCGTCGTCGCTCACTCGTTGGGTCGGCCTTCGAGGATCACGGTCTTCGTCTCCAGGAACGGCAGCAGCCCCTCCTTGCCGCCTTCGCGACCGATGCCCGACTGCTTGAACCCCCCGAAGGCCATGCCGAAGTCGGTGCGGAACGCGTTGTGGCCGACGGTGCCGGACCGGAGCTGACCGGCCACCTGACGCGCACGGTCGACGTCGTCGGTGAACACCGACGCGTTGAGGCCGTAGATCGTGTCGTTCGCGATCCGGACCGCGTCCGCTTCGTCGGCCGAGGGGATGACGGTCAGGACGGGTCCGAAGATCTCCTCGCGCGCGATCGTCATCTCGTTGTCGGCCTGGGCGAAGACGGTCGGTTCCACGTACCAGCCGCGATCGAGCTCCTTCGGGCGGCCGCCACCGGTCACGAGCTTCGCGCCTTCGTCGACGCCCTTGGCGATGTAACCCTCCACCCGATCGCGCTGACGTTCCGCGACGAGCGGTCCCATCTGCGTGGTCTCGTCGAACGGGTCGCCGACGCGGACCTTCGAGAACGCGCCGGCCAGCGCGTCGACGAACTCGTCGTGCCGGTTCTTCGTCACGATGATCCGCGTCAGCGACGAGCACACCTGTCCGGTAAGCGCGCACTCCGCGCGTGCGAGCGTCTTCGCCGCGGTGCCGAGATCCATGTCGTCGAGGATCACCGCGGCCGACTTGCCGCCGAGCTCGAGCGTGCACCGCGCGATGCGCTCACCGCACAACGACGCGATCCGGCGCCCGGCCGCGGTCGAACCGGTGAACGTGATCTTGTCGACGCGGGGATCGCGGACGAGCAGCTCCGAGACCTCGCGGTCCGCGGTCACGACGTTGAGAACGCCCGGCGGCAGGCCGATCTGCTCGGCGACCTCGGCGACCACGTAGCCCTCACCTGGTGCCTCGGGCGACGACTTCAGCACGACGGTGCAGCCGGCGAGGAGCGCGGGCCCGATCTTGTGGGTGATCAGTGCCATCGGCGCGTTCCACGGGATGATCGCGCCCACCACGCCGACCGGCTCGCGGACGAGCAGGCCGAACTCACCGCCACCGGTCGGCGGGCACTCCTCCTCGAAGGGGAACGTGTCGGCCAGCGCGGCGTACTGCTCGAGGTTCCCCGAGCCGATCCTGCCCGCGTGCTGCGCGACCCGGAACAGCGCGCCCGATTCGCGCGGCCACAGCTGCCCGAGCTGCTCGTTGTGCTCCAGGAGGCCGGCGCCCAGTGCGCGGAGGTAGCCGGCGCGCTCCGCGTGCGACAGCCGCGACCACGGACCCTCGTCGAACGCGCGCCGCGCCGCCGCAACCGCGCGCGACACGTCGTCGGCTGCCGCCTCGGCGACCGAGTAGTAGACCTCCTCGGTGCCGGAGTCGATCACGTCGATCGTCGTGTCGGACGAGGGTCGGACCCACTCGCCGCCGATGAAGAACCGATTCGGGTGTGACACCGGTGCCGTCGTCGTCCTGGCTGCACTCATCTCGTCCCTCCGTCCTTGTTGATTGTCATCGTCCGAGCAGCCCGCGTTCGATCACGTGCGCGGCCGCCTCGACCTCGGGCGCCGATCGCCGGCGCCCCCCGAAGACGCCGAGCAGCGCCACCATGACGACCGCGTCCATGTCGGGGTCGCCGAAGCCGCGTGGGCCGAGGTAGCGCGACATCCGCCGGCGGCCCCAGTCGAGCGGCGGAGCCGACTCCGCCCTGAGCGCCGGATCCTGGAGCGCCGCGTCCACCCACACCCGCAGCATCGCGGCCTCGTCGGACTGGGCGCGGTTGAACCGCCGGAGCCAGCGCCGCAGCGCGGTGCGGGCGGCAGCGTCGCTGTCGCGCGACGTGTCGGGCAGGTCCATCACCGTCGTGCCGATGGCGCGGAGCGCGTGTGCGTTGAGGATGCGCGCGAGCGCGTCCTTGTTCGGGAAGTATCGGTAGAACGCGCCGTGCGACACGCCCGCGACGTTCACGACGTCGTCCACGCGTGCGCCGTGGTAGCCGCGCTCGGCAAACACCGTGCGTCCCGCGTCGAGCAGCGCGCTCAACGTCGCGTTGTCGGACGGCTCCATCACCTCGCCGTCCTGGAGGAGCCCGAGCATCTCGGGTCCGAACTCGAGCGGCGGTGACGGGGTGCCCATGGCCGCGTGCGCGTTGACGTCGGCTCGCAGACCGAACAACGTCCGGTGCAGCACGTCGGTGATCGCGACCTCGACCCGCTCATCGGGGTACGCGTCGGGTGCGACCGACCGCAGGATGCCCACGACGTCGAACGTGTGGTTCAGGCACTGGAGCAGCATCCTGATGACGGGGTCGAGCTGGCGCGGTGGGAGCGTCGTCGTGACGAAGCGGGAACGGACCCTCGCGACGGTCTCCTCTCCCGTCTGCGCGACGGCGACCGCGACCCCCGCGTCGCTCTCGACCACCGCCTGGTACGCGTGGAACACGGGCTCGTAGCGCGCGTCGATCTCCGCGTAGCGCGTCACCCACGACCGCATCGCGGTCCAGCCATCGCGGTCGGGGGTGAGCGGGTCGAGCGCCTCGATCGACGCGGTGACCTGGCGCGCGAGCTGCGCGGCGAGGTGGCCGAACACGTCCTCCTTGCTCGCGAAGTACTGGTAGAAGGACACGCGCGAGCACCCGGCGACCCTGGCGATCCGGTCGATGCTCGCCGCGTGGTACCCGTCCTCGGCGAACACGCGCAGCGCGGCGTCGAGGATTCGCTGCTGGGTCCGCTGGCCGCGGATCCCGACCTCGGGGTTGTCGGAGAAGGGCGCGCGGCGGACGATCGCGGCGGCTCCGTCGGCGCGGCGCTCCGGCGTGCCGCGGCCGGCTGCGCGTTCGGGCGTCGTCCGACGGCGCGCCATCGCTCAGCTCCAGCCCGGGTGGATCAAGTCGGGTGCTCCTCGAGTCGCGTCGCCGCCCGTCGTCGGGACCCGCAGGTGACACTACCGTTAGCAGCCGTCGGCGTGCCATGATGCGCCGCGGGCGCCTGTCCCGGCCTCCCTGGTACCGTTCGGTGACACGGGTGTTAGACCGCAGGCGCTCCGCAGAGGACGGGCCAGACGGGGGACAGGCGATGGAGCTTCGACCGTTCGGGCGGACCGGCGTGGATGTCTCCGCCGTCGGCTTCGGCTGCTGGGAGATCGGCGGGGGCTACGGCGACATCGAGGCCGAGGGCTTCGAACGCGCCATCGGGCGCGCGCTCGACCTCGGGGTCAACTGCTTCGACACCGCCGAGGGCTACGGCATGGGCGCGTCGGAGCAGGCCCTCGGTCAGGCGCTGGGTCGGCGGCGCGAGGAGGCGATCGTCGTCACGAAGTTCGGGATGAACTACCGGGACATGCCGAACCTCCGGGACAGCAGCCGGGAGCGCGTGGTCGCGTCGATCGACAAGAGCCTCAAGAACCTCGGGACCGACTACGTCGACGTCTATCTCGTGCACTGGCCCGACCGGCGCACGCCGTTCGAGGAGACGATGGGCGCGCTCGACGACATCGTGCGCGAGGGCAAGGTCCGCTTCGTCGGTCTGTCGAATTTCAAGCGCGAGGAGATCGAAGCCTGCATGGCGGTGCGTCGCGTCGACGTCGTCCAGTACGGCTGGAACATGTTCGACCGCCGGATGGACACGGAGATCCTCCCATACTGCGCCGAGCAGGGCATCGGGTTCATGGCGTACGGCTCGCTCGCGTTCGGGCTCCTCACGGGGACGTTCACGGAGGACCACGACTTCGGCAGCGCCGACTGGCGGGCGCGCCAGGGAAACATGGGGTCGATCAAGATGTTCGCCGCGCTGTTCGGCCCCGAGAAGTTCAAGGACAACGTCCGGGCCGTCGAGGAGCTGAAGGGCATCGCGGCGCGATACGGCAAGAGCCTGCCCCAGCTCGCGCTCCGGTGGGCGATCTCGCATCCCGCGGTGTCGACCGCGCTCGTCGGGTGCCGCTCGGTCGACGAGGTCGAGGACAACGTCGGCGCGATCGGCTGGTCCATCGCCGGGGACGACCTGGCCCGGATCGACGCGATCTTCGCCCGTCACGACATCGACACCACGCCCGGCTTCTGGATCGAAGAGGCCTGACCCGGCGATGGCGGCCGACATCGTCATCCGCGGCGGGACGGTCTTCGACGGCACGGGCGCGTCGGGTCGTGCCGCCGACGTCGGGATCACCGACGGCGTGGTCAGCGAGGTCGGCCCGAATGTGGACGGCGGGCGCGAGCTCGATGCGTCGGGCTGCGCGGTGACGCCGGGCTTCATCGACATCCACACCCACTACGACGCGCAGGTCTTCTGGGACCGTGCGCTGCGACCGTCGTCGTACCACGGCGTGACCACGGTCGTCGCGGGCAACTGCGGCTTCTCGATCGCGCCGACGCGCGCCGACCATCACGACATGATCGTGGGCACGCTCGAGAACGTCGAGGACATGGATCCGGCGACGCTGTCCGCAGGGATCGCGTGGGACTTCGAGACGTTCCCCGAGTACCTCGAGGCGGTTCGTCGGCGCGAGACGGTACTGAACTTCACCGCGTACGTCGGTCACTCCGCGCTGCGCCTCTACGTCATGGGCGACGCGGCCTACGAGCGTGGCGCGACGCGCGAGGAGATCGACCGCATGCGCGCCCTCGTGCGTGAGGCGATCGACGCGGGTGCGGCCGGCTTCTCCACCAGCTTCTCGTACGCGCACCGCGGCGTCGACGGCAAGCCGGTCCCGAGCCGGTTCGCGGAAGCCGACGAGGTGGAGGCCCTGTTCCGCGCCGCGGGGGAGGCGGGCAAGGGCGTGATCCTGATCACGCCCGGGAGCCAGTGCAGCTACGCGGACGTGTACGAATGGCAGCCGCGCGTCGGGCGGCCGTTCACCTACCCCCTGTTCGCCAGCCCGGGGAACCGGCACCTCGAGCCGGTCGGCCTGCACGAACAGGGTCTGGCCCGGGGCGCGAACGTCTGGCCGCAGGTGACGCCGAGGCCGCTCACCATGCAGTTCACGCTGGCCGATCCGTACAGCCTCAACACCGGCGCCGTGTTCGGCGAGCTCCTGAAGGTCAGCCGTCCGGTGCGGCTGGCGGCGTACCGCGACGCGGCGTGGCGCGCGCTCGCAGCCGAGGATCTCGAGCACTCGCCGATGAAGCCGCGGTGGGAGACGTTCGAGATCTCGGAGTCCTCCCGGTTCCCCGAGCTGCAGGGCCGGCGGGTGACGGAGCTCGCGCGCGAGCGGGGCTGCAGCCCGCTCGACGTGATGTGCGACCTCGCGGTGGCCGAGGATCTCGCGACACGCTTCCGCGCGTACATCGCGAACGACGACGCCGACGCGGTCGGCCGCCTGCTCACCCACGACCACGTCGTGCTGGGACTGTCCGACGCGGGTGCCCACGTCGACCAGCTCTGCGACGCGCCGCTCCCGACCGATCTGCTGGGCACGTGGGTCCGCGAGCGCGGGGTGCTGCCGCTCGAGCACGCGGTGCGCAAGCTCACCGGCGAGCCCGCCGACATGTTCGGCTTCGAGCGCCGCGGGTACCTGCGCGAGGGTTCGTGGGCCGACGTGTGCGTGTTCGATCCCGACACCGTCGGCACGGGGCCGACGCGCCGGGTGCGCGACTTCCCCGCCGACGCCGAGCGCCTGACCGCGGAGGAGCCGACGGGCGTGCGTCACGTCCTCGTCAACGGCGTGCCGATCCGCCTCGACGGCGAGCAGCTCGACTCGCTGCCGCGGCTTCCCGGCGCGCGGCCCGAGCTCGCATGAGCGCGCCGGGTCACGGCGCGCGCCTCCCCGAAGCGGGGGTGCCTGGTTTTCGATCACGGAGGGGCTTACTGTTCCGCCACTGACCACGCCGGCTCCGGCCGACGCAGACACGGGGGGTGCTGCGGATGCGTGCGCGTTGGATCGTGGTTGCGGCGGTCGTGGTGATGGCCGCGACCGCGTGCAGCAGCTCGAGCTCGGGAAAGAGCAAGTCCACGACGACGGCTTCGGGCAACTCGTCGACGTCGATCGCGTCGGGAACGTTCCCGGCGGTGAACGAGACCGGGGTGACGCCGACCGAGATCCGCGTGAGCGGCGTTGCGGCGGTGACGAACCCGCTCGGCGGCGACTACGGCTCCGCGTTCGACGGGGTGCAGGCCTACTTCAACATGGTCAACAGCCAGGGCGGGATCTACGGGCGCAAGCTCGTGCTCGTGAAGCGTCATGACGACCAGATGGTGCAGAACAAGCGCGAGGTCGAGGCGATCATCGACCAGGACAACGCGTTCGCCGTGCTGCCCGTCGCGACCAACGTGCAGTTCAGCGGCGCGACGCTGCTCACGCAGAACAACATCCCGGCCTACGGCTGGGGCATCAACAACGAGTGGACCGGTCCGCCGAACCTCTTCGGCTCGATCGGCGCCATCTGCAACGGTGCCGACTGCCCGTCGCTGCTGTTGCCTTACGCCGCGCAGAAGCTGGGCAAGAAGCGCCTCGCCGTCCTCGCCTACAACGTCGCCGAGTCGGCGCAGTGCCTCGACGGCATCCAGGCCAGCTTCAACAAGTACCCGACGGCGAAGATCGTGTACGCGACGAAGAGCCTCTCCTTCGGCGTCACCGACATGAGCGCCGACGTGAAGAAGATGCTCGACGCGAAGGTCGACTTCGTCACCACGTGCATGGATAACAACGGTGCGCTCACGCTGGCCCGCGAGATGCGTCAGCAGGGCCTGAACGCGATCCAGTACATGCCGAACGCCTATGACCAGGCCTTCATGTCGAAGAACGCGGGCTTCTTCCAGGGCTCGATCGTGATCGTGCAGGAGGCGCCGGTCGAGACGACGCCCCGGTTCAGAGCGCTGAGCGACTACATCACCTGGATGGGCAAGTCCAACTACAAGCTGGCCGAGAACGCGGAGATCGGCTGGTCCAACGCCGACCAGTTCGTCACCGGTCTGCGCGGCGCGGGCCCGAACTTCACCCGCCAGAAGGTGATCGACTACACGAACACGCTCACCGACTACGACGCGGGCGGGCTCATCGGTCCGATCAACTGGACCAAGCAGCACACCGACAAGCACTATCCGCGCTACTGCGTCGCGTACACGCGTGTGAACAACGGTAAGTTCGTGCCGATCTGGGACCAGCCGGGCAAGCCGTTCACGTGCTGGAACGACAATCCTCCGACCTACCAGGACGCGAAGCCCTACAACCGCCAGTAGCGGAACCGGGTCAGGGCGTCGAGACGGGGAGGCGCTCCCAGCCGCGCGCGGTCGACGTGTGGGCCATCACCGCGCGCTCCGGGTCGACCTCCCAGTCGGTCCAACGCCGGAGCACCTCGTCGAGCGCGACACGCCCCTCGAGACGCGCGAGCGCGGCACCGAGACAGAAGTGCAGGCCGTACCCGAAGCTCAGGTGATGGCCCATGTCGCGGTGGATGTCGAAGCGGTCGCCATCGGGGAACTGGCGGTCGTCGCGGTTGGCCGAGCCGTTGAGGAGGACCATGACGCTGCCCTCGCGCACGGTCGTGCCGTGGTGCTCGACGTCGCGGGCGACGTACCGGGCCTGGACCGGTGACGGCGCCTCGAAGCGCAGGATCTCCTCGATCGCCTGGGGCACGAGCGTCCGGTCGGCCGCGATCGCGCGGCGCTGGTCGGGATGCTCGGAGAGCAGCTTGCCGGTCCAGCCGATCAATCGTGTGGTCGTCTCGTTGCCGGCCGCCGCGACGAGGTTGACGTAGGTCAGCACCTCCGTGCGGGTGAGGCGGCGGATCGTGCCGGTCTCGTCCTCGAACTCGGCCGTCAACAGCTCGGTCATGAGGTCGTCGGACGGGTGCGCGGACCGCCAGTCGATGTAGTCGGCGAACATCTCCGCCTGCGCGTTCGGGTCGCGGGCCGCGGCACCGGCGTCCGCGTCGTCGAGGCGCAGGCCGTCGTCGATCTGGTCGCGGATCGCCTGCTGATCCTCTTCGGGGATCCCGAGCAGCATCCCGATCACGCGCATGGGCATCGGCGCGCCGATGTCGGCGACGAAGTCGAAGCCACCCGTGCCGACGAGCGGGTCGAGCGACCGCGCGCAGAACTCGCGCACCTTGGGCTCGATCGCGTTCATCTTCTTCGGCGTGAAGACGCGCGAGAGCAGGCCCCGGTGGATGTCGTGGATCGGCGGGTCCTCGAACAGCACCAGTCCAGGGGGCACCTCGAAGTCGGAGCGGATCAGCTCGAGGATCGAGCCCCGACCGGAGCGGTACGTCTCCCAGTCGAGCAGCCCCTTCTCGACGTCGTCGAAGCGGCTCAGTGCGAAGAAGTCGTACTTCTCATTGAAGTAGAGGGGTGCGTCCTCCCGCATCCGCCGCCAGAGCGGGTATGGGTCGTCGTCGATCTCGAAGTCGTAGGGGTCGTAGTAGATGCCGCGGTCGCTGGTCGCGGTCATGGCGTCACGCGCGCCCGCTGAAGTCGACCTGCTTCGTGAGCAGCGCGGCGCTGAAACCGCCGTCGATGTCGAGGTTGACGCCGTTGATGTAGCCGGCCGCCTCCGAACCGAAGAACGCGAGCGTCGACGCCACCTCGCGGGGCGCGACGGCGCGTCCGTTCATCTCCCTGATGTTCCAGTCGACGATCCTGTCGCTCGTGGTCTTGCGGAAGTCGGGGAGGAGCGGCGTGTCGATCGGCCCGGGGCAGACAGTGTTGGTGCGCACGCCCCGACGCATCGTGCCCCGGGACGAGCGCAGCGTGTAGACCTCCACCACTTCCTTCGAAAAGTTGTACGGGCCCTGCTCCAGCGCGTCCGCGTTGGCGTCGAACCACTTCAACGACGGGCCCCAGCCATCGGCCAGGTCGAGGTCGAGCAGCGCGTTGATCGGCTCCAGCCGCTTGCGCCAGAGGTTGCCCGCGAGCGACGCGGTGTTGACGATCGCGCCTCCCTCGGGCATGCGCCCGAGCAGCTCCTCGGACAGGGTGCGGAGCGCGAGGTAGTTCACCGACATGACGGTGTGCGGAGGCTGGGTGTCGGCGACGCCGGCGTTGTTGAACAAGGCGTGGACGGGACCGTCGATGTGCTTCACCGCGTCGCGCACCGCTTTCTCGTCGCAGAGGTCCGTCGCGATGAACGCGTCGTGCGGACCGCTCGGAGCGCCGAGGTCGAGCACGGTGACGTGCGCGACGTCGAGCTCCGCCAGAACCTCGAGCAGCGCGGCGCCGACGCCGCGCGCGCCGCCGGTCACCACCACACGACGCGCGCGATAGGTGAAGGGATGGGTCATCTGCGATGCCTCCGTGTCATGCGACCGGCGTGAACTCGAGGTGAAGCTGCTCGAGACCGCGCAACATGTAGATGGGTGTGTAGAAGTAGTGACGGTCGCCCGGCGGGCCGTGCTCGGTCTCGGAGACCCTGATGTCGGACATCCGGTCGAGCAGGCGCTCCAGGCTCACCCGACCCTCGGCGCGCGCGAGCGGCGCGCCCGCGCACGCGTGGATACCGAAACCGAAGCCGACGTGCTGGCGACCGTTCGGGCGGTCGAGGCGGACGTCGGCCGGGTCGTCGAACTGGCGCGGGTCCCGGTTCGCGGCGCCGTTCAGCACCATGACCGTCGTGCCTGCGGGCAGGTCGATACCGCCGACCGTCGTCGGGACACGCGCGAGGCGGAAGTTGCCCTGGATCGGGCTCTCGAGCCGGACGCATTCCTCGACGAACGCGGGGATCCGGTCCCGCTGGTCGCGCAGCCTCTGCTGCAGCTCCGGGTTCTCGCCGATCAGGCGGAGCGCGGTGCCGAGCATGCGCGCGGTCGTCTCCTGGCCCGCGGCGAACAGGTTGGACGCGATGAGCATGACGTCGTGCACGTCGGGCAGCGACCCGTCGGGGAACGTCGCCGTCGCGAGCTGGGTCATGACGTCGAGACGCGGCTCGCGCCGGCGGTCCTCGATGAACTTCGTGAAGCGGTCGTAGAGGAACTCCAACGGCTTGTGCATCATGGGGCCGTTGACGGGCCGCTTCTCGCCCTGGAGCTCCTCCCGGAACGTCTCGTGATCCTCCTCGGGCACGCCGAGCAGGTCCGCGATGACGAGCAGCGTGAAGGGGTTCGCGTACTCGTGGACGAACTCGCAGCTCCCGCGGGCGAGGAATTCGTCGATCTGGCGGTCGGCCAGCCGCCACATGAACGACTCGTTCTCCTTGAGTCGCTTCGGCGTGATCAGACGCATGAGCAACGCACGGTGTGCGGTGTGCTTCGGCGGGTCGAACGTCGGCAGCTGGTCGCTGAACGGCAGCGTGTCGCGGTACTCCTCGATGACGGCGCTGATGTCGTCGCCCTCGAGCGGGACCGGGAAGCTCGCGAACGGGCCGCTGACCGTGTTGCAGTTGGAGAACGAGGCCGTGTCGGTGAGCACCGCGACCGCCTCGTCGTAGCCGGTGATCATCACCACGCCCCGGTGCGGCTCGCGCCACACCGGACCGTGCCCGCGCAGGTACTCGTAGTACGGGTACGGGTTCTGGTAGAGCGGCCTGGCGCGGAAGAAATCGGTGTCGTCGAACGCGCGCTCGTCGAAGTCGCGGCTCTCGGTGAGATTGCTCACAGCTGCTCCCGGTGTCGGTACGGGCGGGCGGCGTCTCCGGTGATGACACTACCGTTAGTTCGAGTCCTCGTGCCCGGGGCCCCCGGGAAGCGCCCGGGCTAGGCCGGTGCTAGCGTGCGGTGACACGAGTGTTATCTCCTCGGCTGCTGGTGTCTCCTTGGCTGCTGAGGGGCGGGCCGGCGGGATCGGGGGCGCATGACGGGTCGAGAGCTCGCGGGGAAGGTCGCGATCGTCACGGGCGGTGCGGGCGGCCTCGGTCGCGGGACCGTCGAGGTCTTCGCCGAAGAGGGCGCGCACGTCGTGGTCGCCGACGTGGACCCGGCCGGCGGTGAGGCGCTGGCGAAGGAGCTCGGGCCGTCGGTCGCGTTCAAGCAGACCGACGTGGGCGAGCCGGACCAGATCCAGGCCGCCGTCGACTTCGCGGTCGAGCGTTTCGGCGGGCTCCACGTGATGGTCAACAACGCGGGCATCGGCGGGTCGTTCAGCCGCTTCCTCGACGACGACTTCGCCGACTTCGACCGGGTCATGGCGGTGAACGTGCTGGGCGTGATGGTCGGCAGCCAGCGCGCGGCCCGGCACATGAAGGCCAACGGTGGTGGCGTGATCCTCAACACCACGTCGATCGGTGGGATCAACGCGGGCGCGGGCGTGATCGCGTACCGCGCGTCCAAAGCCGCCGTCGTCCACTTCACGCGCTCGATCGCGATCGAGCTCGCGCGTCACGACATCCGGGTGAATTGCGTGGCGCCGGCGCACATCCCGACCGGCATCAACGCCGATCTCGACCAGGCCGCGATCGTGCGGGCCATGCAGCCGCTCCAGCGGGTGGGCTCGCCGCGCGACGTCGGCAACGCGATGCTGTACCTGGCGAGTGACCGGGCCGCGCAGGTCACGGGGATCGTGTTGCCCGTCGACGGCGGCACGACCGCCGGCGCGCCGCCCCGGTCGGTCAAGGACCTGCGCGCCGGCTCCTCGAGCACGTCGAGCACGTCGAGCACGTCGAGCACGTAACAGGGGGACACGATGCCGCCCGTCCACACCGTCTACTCGTGCGACGACCATCTGGACCTGTCCGCGGTACCGCCGGATCTGTGGCGGTCGCGCGTCGCGAAGGCCGACGCGGAGCGCGCGCCGCACGTCGTCACGCGCGAGAAGGGCTCGTTCTGGATCTGCGAGGACCGGGTCATGGGCCGCAGCGGGATGCCGCCCAACAAGGAGTTCGTGAAGCGCTTCAGCGCGATCGGGCGTGCCGGCATCGACGACGACGGCTACCGCGCCGGTACCGCGAAGTTGCGTCTCGACGACATGGATCGCGACGGTCTCGCGGCCTCGGTGATCTACGGCCCGCTGTCGCTCGGCTTCCCCATCGCCGACCCGGCGCTGCAGGACGCGTGCTTCGCGGCATGGAACGACTGGGCGGTCGAGGAGTTCAACGCGGTCGATCCCGGCCGGTTGTGCGTGCTCGCGTTCCTGCCCGGCCACTCGCCCGAGGCCGCTGCGGCCGAGCTCGAACGCTGCGCCGCGCTCGGGCACCGCGGCGCCATCATCGGTGCGTTCGACGTCGATCTCGGCGACCCGGCGTGGGACCGGCTCTGGGGCGCGGCCGAGCAGACGGGCGTGCCGATCAGCTTCCACATCAAGGGCGGCACGTCGTCGAAGCTGAGCTACCAGGTGGGGAAGTGGCAGTCGGCCGCGTACGCGAGCGTGTTGCCGCTCCAGCTCGACGAGCCGCTCGCGATCATGATCTTCGGCGGCGCGCTCGAGCGGCACCCCGGCCTGAAGCTGGTGCTCGCCGAGTCGGGCGTCGGATGGCTGCCCTGGTTCCTCGCCCGCCTCGACGCTGAGTGGCGCGCGCTCCGAGACAAGCTCGACTACGCGCCCGCCGTCGCGCCGAGTGAGCTGTTCCGGCGTCAGGTGATCGCGACCTTCGAGGAGGAGCCGCTCGCGGTCGAGCTCATCCCGCTCCTCGGCGCGGACTCGTGCATGTGGGCCTCGGACTACCCGCACACCGACAGCACGTTTCCGAACTCCCGTCACGCGATCGACGAGACCCTCGGCGCGTTGCCGCCCGAGGATCTCCGCAAGATCACCGCGACGAACTGCGCGCGCCTGTACGGCTTCGCCGATGCGTCCTGAGCTGCGCGGTTTCGATCACGTCTCGCTCCCGATGCAGCACACAGAGGCGATGGTCGCGTTCTACCGGGGGCTTGGCTGTGACATCGCCGAGCAGCGCAGCATCGTGTCGGTGTACGTCGGCGACCAGATGATCAACCTGCATCGCCCGGAGCTCTGGCCGCGGGAAGGCTTCACCTTACGGGCGCCGAAGGCGAGGCCGCCCTGTGGCGATCTCTGCTTCGTGTGGGACGGCGCCGCGGACGCGCTACACGCGCTGCTGCGTGACGTGGGCGCGCAGATCGAGGAGGGCCCGGTCGCGCGGCAGGGTGGTCGCCGGGCCGACGCCACGAGCGTGTACACCCGCGACCCCGACGGCAATCTGCTCGAATTCATGATCTACGACGATGCCCGCTGAGCTTCCCGCCGACCTGTTCCTCCCGGAGCCTGCGCGCCGGGAGGTGAAGTACACGGTCATCTCGGTCGACGACCACGTCGTCGAGCCGCCGCACACGTTCGAGGGCCGGCTCCCCGCGGCGCTCCAGGCGCGTGCGCCGCGTATCGTCGAGACGTCGAAGGGCCACCAGGTCTGGGAGTTCGAGGGCCGGCGCTACAGCCAGGTCGGGATGAACGCGGTGGCGGGTCGCCGGCCCGAGACCGTGAAGCTCGAGCCGTTTCGCTTCGAGCAGATGCGTCCCGGTTGCTACGACGTCGACGCGCGCGTGCGCGACATGGACGTCAACGGGGTGTGGGCATCCGTGAACTTCCCGTCGCAGATCACCGGATTCTGCGGCAGCGTGTTCTCCGGGGTTGCCGACCGGGAGCTCGGGCTCGCGTGCGTGCGCGCCTGGAACGACTGGCTGTACGACGAGTGGTACACGCGGCATCCGGCGCGCATCGTGCCGCTCGGCATCACCTACCTCGCCGATCCGGCACAGGCGATCGCCGAGATCCGACGGAACGCGGAGCGCGGGTTCACGTCGGTGACACTGCCGGAACGGCCCCACGCGATCGGCCTCCCGTCGCTGTGGGAGCGAGAGCACTGGGACCCGATCCTCGAGGCGTGCGCCGACACCGACACCGTCATCTCGTTGCACGTCGGCAGCTCCGGTGTGCATCCGTATCCGCCGGGCGCGCCGTCGGCCCAGCTCGCGTCGACGCTCTTCGGGCAGCTCTCGTTGGCCGCGTGCGCCGAGTGGCTGTGGTCCGGCTATCCGGTGAAGCACCCGAACCTGAAGATCGCGCTGAGCGAGGGCGGGATCGGCTGGGTCGCGATGCTGCTCGACCGGCTCGACTACATCGTCGACCGTTCGAGCTACGGCCAGGGATGGGACGAGCGGCCGTCCGACGTGCTGAAACGCAATTTCTGGTTCTGCACGCTCGAGGACCACTCGACGATCGATACCCGGCATCGCATCGGCGTCGAGAACATCATGGTCGAGGTCGACTACCCGCACGGCGACAGCACGTGGCCCGACACCCAGCTCGTCGTCGAGAAGGCGTGGGGTCACGTGCCCGCACGCGAGCTGCGCGCCATGTGCTGCGAGAACGCCGCCGCGCTGTACCGACACCCGCTCCCCGAGGTCGTGTCGCCGTGAGCGCCTCCCGCCCGACGCGCGAGGAGCTGTTCGGTCCGACGGGGACGCCGCGTGTCGTGGTCGTCGGCGCGGGGTTCGGTGGGATCGCGGCGGGCGTCAAGCTGAAGCGGGCCGGGATCGACACGTTCACGATCTACGAGTCGTCGTTCGGGATCGGCGGGACGTGGTGGGACAACACGTACCCGGGTGCGGAGGTCGACGTCGGCTCGGCGCTCTACTGCTTCTCGTTCAAGCCGCACGACTGGACTCGCACGCACGCGCGTCAGGCCGAGCTGCAGAAGTACCTCGAGGAGACCGTCGACGAGTTCGGGCTGCGGCCCCATCTCCGCCTGGGCGTCGCGGTGGAGTCGGCGACGTGGGACGACGACCGCCACGTGTGGGCCGTCCGCCTTGCCGACGGCACCGTCGACGAGTGCCACGTGGTCGTGAGCGGCGTGGGCTTCTTGAACGTGCCGCGCTATCCCGACTGGCCCGGGTTGGCGGACTTCGAGGGTCCCAAGTTCCACACCGCGCGTTGGGAGCACCAGCACGACCTCACCGGCAAGGTCGTCGCGGTCGTGGGCACCGGCTCGTCGTCGACGCAGGTCGTCCCCGCGATCCAGCCGATCGTGGCGCGGCTCTACGTGTTCCAGCGCGAGCCGGGATGGTTGTTGCCGAAGGGTGAACGCGACCTCACCGACGAGGAGCGTGCCGAGCTCGCGAAGTGGTTGCCGCGCGTGCGCGAGCGTTGGCGTTTGCGATGGCTGCTCGAACGGAACCTGTGGCGGGGGTCCCTCTACCGGCCGGGGACGAAGGCGAACGCGGCGCGCGAGGAGGTGTGCCGGCGCTACATCGACCGTCAGTTCAAGGACCGGCCGGACCTCCGCGAGGCGGTCACTCCGAACTACCCGTATCCGGGGAAGCGGCCGGTGCTCGCGAGCACCTTCTACCCCGCGCTGAAGAAGGACAACGTCGAGCTCGTGCCGCGGGCCGTCGCCTCGGTCACGCGTACCGGGATCGTCGACAGCGAGGGCGTCGAGCGGCCGGTCGACGTGATCGTGATGGCGACCGGGTTCCAGCCCGCGAACTACCTCGCCCGGCTGCGCGTGGTGGGGCGCGACGGCCGCACCTTGCAGGAGCACTGGGCCGGTGAGCCACGCGCGTACCTCGGCATCACGGTGCCGCAGTTCCCGAACTTCTTCATGCTCTACGGGCCGGGGACCAACGGCGGCGAGATCGTGTCGATGCTCGAGGGCCAGGCTTCGTACGCGGTGCGCGTCGTGCAGCGGATGATGCGCGAGCGGGTCACCGCCGTGGAGGTCAGGCCGAGCTTCGCCGCCGGCTGGGACCGGTGGCTCCAGTCGCGCATGCAGGGCACGTCGTGGGCCGTGACGAACAACTACTTCAAGGCGCCGACGGGCAAGGTCGTGACCCAGTGGCCCTACGGCAACGCGGTGTACGTGACGATGACGAAGGTGCTCGGCCGCGTGTCGGAGACGACGCGCCGGCGGTGAACGACGACCGGATCCGGCTCGACGGCCAGGTCGCGATCGTGACCGGTGCGGGCAACGGGCTGGGTCGCGGCTACGCGCTGCAGCGCGCGTCCCGCGGTGCGGCCGTCGTGTGCAACGACGTCGCCGTCGACGCGGCAGAGCGCACGGCGCGGGAGATCGTCGACCGGAACGGCACCGCGGTGGCGGAGACGAGGTCCGTCGCGACGCCCGCGGGCGGCGCGGCGATCGTGGCGCGCGCGGTCGACGCGTTCGGCTCGGTCGACATCCGGGTGAACAACGCGGGACAGTTGCGCAACGCCGCCTTCGAGGACCTCTCCGTCGACAACGTCGCACCGCTCGTGACGTACCTCGCGAGCCGGCGCTGCACGGTCACCGACGGATCTTCTCGTTTGGTTGCGGGCACGTCGCGCGGGTCGTCGTCGCGACAAGCCGGGGCTGGTACACCCCCGGCCTCGACGGCATGACGCCCGAGGACGTGGAAGCGAGCCTCGACGTCGCGTGCGACCTGACCGAGCTCGCCGTACCCGAGTCCATGAACGACGAGACCCGCTTCATCGCGCAGCACCTCAGTGGCCGAGCGCGTGCTCGACGAGGCGGGCCATCTCGAGGTGGCCGAGCGCAGTCGGGTGGTAGGGGAACGCCCCCGGCGCGACCTTGCCGTCGATCCAGCGCGCGCTCGCAGGCGCGCAGGGCCCGTGACCGTCGCCGACGGCGTACGGGTCGGCCAGGCGCACTCCTGTGTCCTTCGCGACCGCGACGAACACCTGCTGCAACCGCTGGCCCATCGAACCGACGAGTGCCGTCCCGGCCGGCGTGTAGGAGAGCGCGGGGCACGCATTCGTCGGAACGAGACGCGGGTACGTGACGAGCACGATCGTGGCCGACGGGGCCTTGGCGCGCACGTCCGCGATCAGCGAGGTCAGCGACCCGTGCAGCTCTGTGAACTCGCGATCGAGCGTTGCCGGGTCGGCCGAGCAGCCGGAGCCGTGGGGCTGACCGCAGGCGAGAGCCGTCGCGATGTAGCCGACGTCGTTCCCGCCGATGGTCATGGTGACGAGTGTCGTGCGTGCAGTCACCGCGTCCAGCTGCGGAGGGTTCGTCCCCTGTGGCGTGTCGACGGCGTTCGCGGTGGTCGCCCCGCTGCAGGAGACGTCGGTCAGGTCGAGGTGGAGCGCCGCGGCGACGAGATGCGGGTAGTTGTGATCGGAGCGGGCACACGTGCCGGGCAGCTGGCTCGGGATGCCGGGGCCGGCGGCGTACGAGCTCCCGACCGCGGCGTAGGTGCCGCCGCTCCCGAGCTTCACCGCCGTCGAGGTGTGCGCGGCGGTCGTCGGCGCGCTCGAGGCCGGCTTCGATCCGCTGCCCGCGCACGCGGTCGCGACGGTTGCGATCGCGGCCAGCGCAAACAACGTCGAGCGGCGACACGTTCGGATACCGGCGCCCACCGTTCCTCCCGAGCTGAGGAAGCTCCGTAGCCGCCGCGTCCCGAACCCTACCGTGGTCGACCTCAGCGTCGCGGCGCGCGGCCCTCGCGGATCGCGTCCTCGACGAGCCCGATCGCCCAGGTGACACCGGCCACCGCGTCCTTGGGGTCGAGATCCCAGTCGGCCACGAGCCGTTCGTAGGACGCAACGTTCCACAGCACGTCGAGCATCGCCGCCGCGATCGTGCGGTCGCGCTCCGACCACTCCGGGTTGGCACGCCGCACCGCGGTGAGGAGCGTGTCGCGCAGGCGCGCGTGCGCGGTCACGAGTGTGGGGTCGCGCGGTGTTCGGGGCTCGAGCGGGAACGACGACACGTACTCCAGGAGCCGCTCCGTGAACCGCGGCAGCTGATCGAGCTCGAGACCTTCGGGCGAGACGCCGGCCTCCTCTTCGAGACGCGCCATCACCGCGTCGCGCAACTCTCGCTCGCCCTCGAAGTGCCGGTACACGGTGCGCTCGTTCACGCCGGCGCGTTCGGCGACGCCGCGCACGGTCAGCGCGTCCCAGTTCCACACCGGGTTGTCGTGGAGGATCGCGGCCCCCGCGACGATGATCCGCTCGCGTGTCTCCGCGGCGCGCTGACGCCGAACCGGGCTGTCGTACCGGCGTCTCGCCGGCTCGGGCGTGGCCGTCACGACACCGTCGCCGGCAGCGTTTCGTAGCCGCGCACGGTCGAGGTCGGGGAGATCCGCGCGCGTTCGAGATCGACGTCCCACACGGGGAAGCGCGTCAGCACCTCGTCGAGCGCGATCCGGCCTTCGAGGCGGGCGAGCGCGGCCCCGAGGCAGTAGTGGATGCCGTAGCCGAACGCGAGGTGCTGACCGACCTTACGGTGGATGTCGAAGCGGTCCGGGTCCTCGTAGCGGCGGTCGTCTCGGTTCGCGGCCGATACCAGGAACATCATGCAACTGCCCTCGGGGAGCTTGGTGTCGTAGACGACGACCTCCTCGGGCACGTACCGGCCGATCTGCGGTCCGGGCGACTCGTAGCGCAGCAGCTCCTCGATCGCGTTCGGGATCAATGACCGGTCCTCGACGAGCTCGCGACGCTGGTCGGGGTTCTCGGCCAGCACCTTGCCGGCCCACCCGATGAGACGCGTCGTCGTCTCGTTGCCCGCGCCCGCGACGACGGTCGTGTACAGCAACGCCTCGTCCCGGGTCAGGGTTCGCGTCGTGCCGTGCTCGTCCTCGAACTCGGTGTGGAGGAGCTCGGTCATGAGGTCGTCGGACGGGTTGTCCATACGCCAGTCGATGTAGTCGGCGAACATCTCGCTGCCGAACGTGACGTCCTGCGCGACCTCCATCGGTTTGCCGGCCTCGGTCCGCAGGTTCGCGTCCGTGCCCTCACGTACGGTCTCCAAGTCGGCCTCGGGGATGCCGAAGAGGAGGCCGACCACGCGCATCGGCATCTGCGCGCCGAGGTTCGCGATGAAGTCGAACTCGCCCGTGCCGACGAGGGGGTCGAGACTGTTCGCGCAGAACTCGCGGATCTTCGGTTCCAGCGCCGAGACGCGTCGCGGCGTGAACACCCGGGAGAGCAGGCTGCGGTGCACGTCGTGCGCGGGCGGGTCCTCGAAGATGAGGTTGCCCGGCGGCATCTCGATGTTCGCCTTGATGAGCTCCAGCACACCGCCGCGCCCGGAGATGTAGCGCTTGGCGTCGACCAGCCCGCGCTCGCAGTCCTCGTAGCGGCTGACCGCGTAGAAGTCGTACTTCTCGTTGTAGTAGAGGGGTGCCTCTTCGCGCAGGCGCCGGTACAACGGGTACGGGTCGACGTTGTTGATCGCGTTGTAGGGGTCGTAATACAGGTCGCTCACGGAGCGTCTCCCTCCAGGAGTGCGGTGATCCGGGACGGTGTCAACGGCAGGCGCGTCACCGTCACGCCGAACGGCGAGATCGCGTCGGCGACCGCGTTGACGACCGCGGGCGGCGCGCCGATCGCGCCGCCTTCCCCGACGCCCTTGTAGCCACCCGGGCCGGGACTCGGCGTCTCGATGTGGCCGTACTCGATGACGGGTATCTCGGTGGCGGTGGGCATCAGGTAGTCCATGAACGTGGTCGCGACCGGGTTGCCGTCGTCGTCGTAGGCGAGGTGCTCGTAGAGCACGCCGCCGATTCCCTGCGCGACGCCACCGGCGATCTGGCCCTCGACGACGTTGGGGTTGATCATCGGGCCGCAGTCCTCGCTCACGATGTAGCGGAGGAGCGTCACGTGGCCCGTCTCGACCTCGACCTCGCACGTGCACACGTGGGCCGCGTTCACCCAGATGGAGGGTGCGGCCGCGGTGTAGCGCGCGCTCGCTTCCAGGCCGGCGGCCATGCCCGGCGGCAGCGCCTGGGGCTGGAAGTAGGCGAGGCCGGCGATCTCCGCGAGCGAGATGCCGACCGACGGTGACCCGCGGACGCTCGCACGGCTCTCCGACACCTCGATGTCGTCGACGGCCGCCTCGAGCTTGTGCGCGGCGATGGCGCGGATGCGCTCGCGCAGGATGCTCGCGGTCTCGCCGACCGCGCCGGCGGTCATCGACCCGCTGCGGCTGCCGGCCGCACCCGCGCCGAAACCGGCGACCGCGGTGTCGCCCTGGATCGTGTTGACGTCCTCGATCCGCGCGCCGAGCGCGTCGGCGGCGAGCTGCACCACGGTGGTCTCGATGCTGTTCCCGGTCGAGCCGCCCGCGATGTAGACGTTGACCGCGCCCGACGGCTCGACCCGGATGGTCGCCGCCTCGGTTCCGTAGTAGCCGAAGCCGGGCGTCGAGGGCTCGACGTAGTTCGAGACGCCGACGCCGAGGTACCGACCGGCCGCGCGCGCGGCAGCCTGCTCGGCGCGGAAGGCGTCGTAGTCGAGGATCTCGAGCGCCTGCTCGAACGTCTCGAGCGGCGAGATGCTGTCGTAGGTCATGCCGTTCGGGTTGCGGTACGGCAGCTCGTCACGGTGCAGCAGGTTGCGCCGGCGCAGCTCGACCGGGTCCATGCCGATGCGGCGCGCGGAGATGTCGAGCATCACCTCGCGCGCGAGCGACTCGAACTGCCACGGCCCCCGGTAGGCGGCGCGCCCGACGGTGTTGGTGTAGATCGCCTTCGCGCTGAAGCCCGACCGGGGGATGCGGTAGGGGCCGGGGAAGATCATGCCGACCGCGGCCGACGTCATCACCGGCCACGGTGTCGGGTAGGCACCGGAGTCCGCGACGAAGTCGATGTGCACGGCCTGGAGCAGACCGTCACCGTCGAAGGCCATGGTCACGTCGCCGTGCTCCTGGCGCGCCTTGCCCGCCGCGAGCAGGTTCTCGCGACGGTCCTCGACCCACTTCAACGGCGCGCCGACCTTCGGTGCCGCGAGCATCACGCACATCTCGTCGCGCTGCACCATCACCTTCTGGCCGAACCCGCCGCCCGTGTCGCGCATCACCACCCGGACGCGCTGCTCGGGGATGCCGAGGAGTCGCGCGCAGAACAGGCGGACCTCGTGCGGTGCCTGCGTCGCCGCGTAGATCGTCATGTCGCCGGTGGCGCGCGAGCAGTCGACGAGGAGACCGCGGGCTTCCATCGGCACCGCCGCGTAGGCCTGCTGATGGATCGTCTCGCGCACGACGTGGGCGGCCCGCGAGAACACCTCCTCGAGCGCGGACGCGGGCAACCCGTTGATCTCGCCGACGAGGTTCGACCCGTGGGCCTCGTGGACCAGCGCGTCCGCGGCCTCGGCCTCGATGTAGTCGACGACCGCCGGTAGGGGGTCGTAGTCGACGTCGACGAGGTCGGCCGCGTCCTCCGCGAGGGCGCGGCTCTCGGCCACGACGAGCGCGACCGGATCGCCCGCGAAGCGGGCCTCACCCTCGGCGAGCGGTGGTCGCGGCGTCTCGGGACCCATCGGTCCCATCGACGTGTGCCACTGCTCCTTCACATCGGGGTTGAGGTCGGCCGCGGTGAACACGAAGCGCACGCCCGGCAGCGCGAGGGCGGGCGACGTGTCGATGCCGCCGATGGCAGCGCGTGGGAACGGGCTCCGCACGAAGCACGCGTGCAGCATCCCCGGGAGGACCACGTCGTCGACGTACGCGCCCCGGCCCGTGACGAGCCGCGCGTCCTCGACCCGGTTGACCCGCGCCCCGACGTAGCGGACGCCGGGCGCGCTGCCGGTCGCGTCAGCCACCACCGGCCTCCGCGATCGCCCCGGCCAACGCGCGCGCCACCATCGCCGCGCCGACCCGCGCCCGGTACGTGGCTGAGCCGTGCAGGTCGGAGGGGACCGAACCGAGGTCCGCCGTCGCGACGCGGCCGGCTTCCGCGGCATCGATCTCCGCGACGGACCGGCCCGTCACCGCGGCCTCCGCGGCGCCGGCCCGCTCGGGGGTGGAGCCGAGGCCGATCAGCCCGATCGCGCAACGGCGGACGCGGTCGGTGTCGTCGAGCTGCACGCCGACGGCGGCCCCGGCGATCGCGAAGTCGCCGTGGCGGCGGGCGAACTCCTCGACGGCGAAGCCGCACCGCCCGGTCCAGACGGGAAACGACACGCCGGTCAGCAGCTCGTCGGGAGCCATGCTCGTCGTCCACGTGCCCGTGAAGAAGTCGCGCGCGTCGATCGTCCGGCCACCGGATGCGGAGACGACCTCCATGCGGGCATCGAGTGCCAGCGCGACCGCGGGGTATTCGGCCGCCGGGTCCGCGTGCGCGATCGACCCACCCAGCGTGCCGCGGTTGCGGATCTGGAAGTGACCGATGAGCGGTGTCGCCTTGTCGAGCAGGGGCACCCCAGACGCGACCTCCGTGTCGCGCTCGACCCGTGCCTGCGTGGTCGCGGCGCCGACCCACAACGAGCCGTTGCGGCGTTCGATGCCGCGCAGCTCCGCGACGCGGCCGACGTCGACGAGGTGCTCGAACACGGCGAGCCGGAGCGCGAGCATCGGGACGAGGCTCTGCCCGCCCGCGAGCACCTTCGCCTCGTCACCGAGCTCCGAGAGCAGGGCCGCGGCGTCGCCGAGCGACTCGGGCGCGTGGTACTCGAACGGCGCGGGCTTCACCGGGGCCGGGACCTCAGACGATCGCGACGCTGCGACCACCGTCGACCGGGATGACCGCGCCGGTGACGAACGACGCGCGGTCGGACGCGAGGAACGCAGCGACCTCCGCGACCTCCTGCGGCTGACCCAGTCGCTTGAGCGGTGTGTTCTCCGCGGCGCCGGGCATGTGGTCGAGGCTCGCGCCCATGATCTCGGTCTTGATGAAGCCGGGGCACACGCAGTTCACGCGGATGTTCTGGGCCGCGTACTCGAGCGCGCCCGTCTTCGTGAGCGAGATCACGCCGGCCTTCGCCGCGCCGTAGACGCTCGTGAAGATCGACGCGTTCAGCCCGCCGATCGACGACCAGTTGACGACCGCGCCGCCGTTCCCGGCCTCGAGCATCGTGCGGATGCCGTGCTTCATCCCGAGGAGCACGCCGCGCAGGTCGATGTCCATCGTGCGGTCGTAGTGATCCATCGTGACGTCGGTGAGCATGACGCCTTCGGCGATGCCGGCGACGTTCAGCACCGCGTCGAGACGGCCGAACTCCTCGACCGCGGCGCGCATGATCGCCTCGACGTCGGCCTCCTTCGTCACGTCGCAGTGGACGGGGAGCACGCCCTCGCCGACCTCGTTGGCGGTGTCCTTCTCGGCGCCGCTGATGTCACCAGCGACGACCTTCGCCCCCTCGCGGACGAACACCTTCACCGAGGCCTTGGCCATGCCGGACCCTGCCCCCGTGATGACCGCGACCTTGCCGTCCAACTGGCCCATCGACCGACCTCCGCGTCCCCCGAGAATTCGCGCCATACAGTATGGCGCCAATTACCGGAGGGCAACTGTGTCGTCGAGCGCCCGCGACGTGGCCGGTCGCTCAGCGCACCGTGCGGAAGAAGGCGCGCACGTCGTCGACGAACAGCTCTGGCTGCTCCATGGCGGCGAAGTGGCCACCGCGGGGCATGTCGTTCCAGTAGGTGACGTTGTAGCGACGCTCGACCCACGCCCGCGGGAAGCGCACCACTTCCTTCGGGTAGCACGCGACGCCCGTCGGGACCTCGACCCGTCGACCGGCGCCGTCCTCGGCGCGCACGTGCTGGTTCTCCCAGTAGAGCCGGGCCGACGGCGTGATCGTCTGCGTGATCCAGTAGATCGTGACGTTGGTCAGGAGCTGGTCGCGGGTGAAGACGTTCTCGGGGTGCCCGTCGCAGTCGCTCCACGTGCGGAACTTCTCGACGATCCACGCGAGCAGGCCGGCGGGAGAGTCGTTGAGCGCGGCGCCCAGTGTCTGTGGCTTCGTCGCCTGCTCGTTCGCGTAGCCGCTCTCCTCGCGCTGGAAGTGCGCCATGGCCGCGAGCGTGGCCTGATCCTCGTCGCTGAGCTCGACCGCATCCTTCGGGCGCGCACCGATCGGCATGTTGAGGTGAATGGCCGCGCAGTGGTCGGGATCGAGCGCACCGATCCTGGTCGACACCTGCGCACCCCAGTCGCCGCCCTGGGCGCCGTAGCGCGTGTAGTCGAGTCGGTGCATGAGCTCGATGAACGCGCGCGCGACACGCCAGGTGTCCCAGCCGCGCGTGCGCGTGGGCTCGGAGAAGCCGTAGCCGGGGAGCGACGGTGCGACGACATGGAACGCGTCGTGGGCGCTCCCGCCGTATGCCTCCGGGGCGCTCAGTCGGGGGATGACGTCGAGGAACTCGACGATCGAGCCGGGCCAGCCGTGCGTGAGGAGCAGCGGCATCGCGTCGGCGCGCTGCGAGCGCGCGTGCACGAAGTGGATCGACTGCCCGTCGATCACGGTGCGGAAGTGCTCGAGGCGGTTGAGCCGTGCCTCCTCGGCGCGCCAGTCGTAGACGTCACGCCAGTACCGCACCAGCTCGCGCAGGTAATCGACGGGCATCCCGTACTCCCAGCCGGTGCCGTCGATCTGGTCGGGGAAACGGGTCCGGGCGAGCCGGTCGCGCAGGTCGTCGAGGACGTCGTCCTCGACCCGGATCTCGAAGCGCTCGATCGCGTCGGCCACGTTCTCAGCGGGTGACGCGAACGGGGACGTTCGAGTAGCCCGCGACGTTCGACATGTGGACCCGGCGCAGGCCCGTGTCGTCGACGTCGAGCCGCCGCCAGCGTGCCGCGAGCTCCTCGATCGCGATGCGGCTCTCCATGCGCGCGAGCGCGGCGCCGAGGCAGCTGTGCACGCCGTGCCCGAAGCCGATCGCGACGCTGGGCGGCCGGTCGATGTCGAACTCGTCGGCGCGCTCGAACGCGCGCGGGTCACGCGTTGCCGCGCCCGTCAGCAACAGCACGGGGAAGCCGGCGGGAATCGTGCCGCCGTCGAACTCGCGATCCGCGACCGAGAAGCGGCCCTGGTACTGGGAGGGCGGCAGGTAGCGCAGGATCTCCTCGACCGCGTTCGGGACCTTCGCGCGGTCGTCGAGGATCGTCTGCCACTGGGCGGGGTGGTGGGAGAAGAGGACGACCGCGTTGCCGACGAGCTTCATCACCGTCTCGGCGCCCGCGCCGCCGAGCAGGCTCGCGAATCCGGCGATCTCGAGATCGTCGAGGCCCGTCTCCACACCATCGCCGCGGTCGACCGTCACCTGGGTGAGGCGCGACATCATGTCGTCGCCGGGGTGCTTGCGCTTCTCGCCCGCGAGCTCGGAGAAGTACGCCGCGCTCTCGGCCATCGCCTGCATGCCCTCGGGAGTGGGGTCGAGCTGGCCCGGCTCGCGGTGGAGGCTCAGGTCGATGCGTTCGCGGATGCCCCGGCGCTCGCCCTCGGGCACGCCGAGCATGCGGGAGATGATCTCGATCGGGAAGTGCGCGCTGAAGTCCCGCACGGCGTCGAACTCACGCGCGGCTTCGATCGGCTCCAGGACCTCGGTGATGACCTCGCGGATCATGGGTTCCAGCGCGCTCACCGCCCGCGGTGTGAAGACACGGCTCACGAGCGCGCGGAGGCGATCGTGCTCGGGCGGGTCCATCATGATGATGCTGCGGAAGCTCTTGATGAGCTCCGGGTCCTTCGTGAGCGAGTTGAGGTCGACACCGTGGGCGCTCGAGAAGCCCTGCCAATCGCGATGGGCCGTGACGACGTCGGCGAAGCGCGAGAGCGCGTAGAACCCGTAGCGCTCGTTGAAGGAGACGGGCACTTCGTCGCGCAGCCGCCGGTACACCTCGGTCGGGTCGTTGAAGTACTCGTCCGAGAACGGGTCGAACTCGACGGCGGCCGTCGTGCTCATGGCTCCCTCCGCTCCCGCTCCAGAGGGCTGCGCCCGGCGGAGCTCCGCTCCGGCTCCAGACGGCTGCGCCCGGCGGAGCTCCGCTCCGTCCGCACGGTGCTCATGGCTCCCTCCGCTCCCGCTCCAGAGGGCTGCGCCCGGCGGAGCTCCGCTCCGTCCGCACGGTGCTCATGACTGCTGCGGCGACACGCTGACGCGGGGTGCCACCGTCACCGAGGGGATCGACACGCTGGCGCCCGCGTTCAGGATCGCGTCGACGACGGTGACGAGCTCCTCGACGTCGATCAGCGCGCCGGCGATGTAGTTGCGGGTGACCCACACCGGTGCGAGCTCCGCCGCCAGCTCCTGGTTCCAGTCCTGGGTGAAGCCGGTCATCGCGTCGCCCTCGCCACCCGCGCAGTCGCCGACGACGAGACGCGTGAAGCCGATGCCGGGGTGCTCGGCGCGCCACGCCTCGACCAGCTTGTCGAGCGCGGCCTTGCTCACTGCGTACGCACCGAGGCCGGGCCACGGTGGGGTCATCGACGCGCTCACCGACGAGAGGTACACCGCAGTACCCGCGGAGTCGCTCAGGTACGGCATCGCGGCCGCGGTCACGAGCGCGGCACCGATCACGTTGGTGTCGAAGACGCGCCGCCACGTGTCCGCGTCGGTCTCGGCGAGGCGCCGCAGCGGGCCGATCCCCGGCGCGTAGACCAGACCGTCGATGCCGCCGAGCCCCTTCGCCGCCTCGGCGACGGCCCGCCGGCACGACGCCTCGTCGGTGACGTCGCACTCGACCGCCAGCGTTCCCGGCCCCGCTTCCTTCGCGGCGTCGTCGAGGCGCTCGCGCCGCCGAGCCAGCACCGCGACCTTCGCGCCGCGCTGGGCCAGGCCGATCCCGATGCAGCGTCCGAGCCCGCTCGATGCGCCGAAGACGACGGCTCGCATCGCCCCACCTCCCCGTTTCGACTGACACGGATGTTAGACGGATGCGCTCCCGGCGCTCATGGCTGCGACGACTCCGCCGTCGATCTCATGGATGCGACGACTCCGCCGTCGATCTCATGGCTGCGACGACTCCGCCGTCGATCTCATGGCTGCGACGACTCCGCCGTCGACGCGCAGGTCGATCCCGGTGATGAACGAGGCGTTCGGTCCGGTGAGGAACTCGACCGCGGCCGCGATGTCGTCAGGCGTGCCGATCCGCCCGGTCCCCGAGGTCTCGATCATCGTGCGCATGACGTCGCCGAAGGGCCCGGCCAATTCGCTCCGACCCATGGGGGTGGCGATGACGCCGGGGCTGACCGACACGACCCGCCCGCCGCGCCGACCCCACGCGACCGACGCGGCCTCGACGCGCACCTGGTTCGCGCGCTTCGCGATCCCGTACGCCGCGCCCGGATCGATCGTCTCGGGATCGAGGACGGGAAGCGCGCGGAGCTCGTCGGTGGGCGTCGTCGCGAGGACGTGGAGGACGTCGGGTGGGAGCGCGGTCATCGTGCCGGCCATGCTCGCGATGCACACCGCAACGGTCCCGGGCCGCACGTGCGGCTCGAACGCGTCGAGCACGCGCGCAGTGCCGACGACGTCGATGTCGACGATGCGCTCGGGCGTCGCCTGCACCGGTGACACGCCGGCCGTGTGCACGACGCTGCGGATCCTCCCGAGCTCGGAGGCCGTGCGCGCCAGCGCGAGGACGTCGTCCTTCGACGCCACGTCGGTGGGTTGCGCGTGGACGCGGTAGCCCGCGTCGCGGAGCTCGTCGGCGGCCGTGGTGAGCTGCGCCTCGCTGGCGTCCGCGAGGACGACCTGGCGGCCGCTGCCGAGGCGGCGCGCGATCGCCCGGCCCATCCCGCCGGTACCGGTCACGACGACGACGTCGCGGGGTGTCGAATCGTCGGTCACGCCCCATCCTGACGCGTCGTGGGCGTCGCTCGCGCCGTGGCCCGGCGCGGCCGCGGGCGGCCCGGCGCTACCGTTGTGCACCCCATGGTCAAGATGCTCTTCAAGCTCCTCCGCAGCCATCTCCGGCCGTATCGGCGTGAGCTGCTGCTCGTGGTCGTCTTCCAGGCCTGCCAGGCCGTCGCCACGCTGTTCCTGCCGAGCCTGAACGCCGACATCATCGACAACGGCGTCGTCAAGCGGAACACGGGCTACATCTGGACCCACGGCTCGGTGATGCTCGCAGTCACGCTCGTGCAGGTGGGCTTCGCGATCGCGGCCGTCTACTACGGGTCGCGCGCCGCGATGGGGTTCGGTCGCGACGTGCGCAGGAGCCTGTTCCACCAGGTGACCGACTACTCGGCGCGTGAGGTCGCGCACTTCGGCGCGCCGTCGCTCATCACGCGCATCACCAACGACGTGCAACAGGTGCAGATGCTCGTGCAGATGACGGCGACGCTGCTGATCGCGGCGCCGTTCATCGTCGTCGGTGGCGTGATCCTCGCGCTTCGCCAGGACGTGGGTCTGTCGGGCATCCTGCTCGTCAGTGTCCCCGTGATGGTCCTCACGGTCGGCACCGTCGTGGCCCGCATGGTTCCGCAGTTCCAGGCCATGCAGACCCGGATCGACAAGGTCAACCAGATCCTGCGCGAGCAGATCACCGGCATCCGCGTGGTGCGGGCGTTCATCCGCGAGCCCGACGAGGAGCGCCGGTTCGACGGCGCGAACACGGACCTCACCGACACGTCACTTCGCGCCGGCCACCTCCAGGCGTTCATGTTCCCAACCGTGTTGCTCGTCCTCAACGTGTCGAGCGCGGCCGCGGTCTGGATCGGTGGGAACCGCATCTCGTCGGGCCAGATGAAGGTCGGCGCGCTGATCGCGTTCTTGAGCTACCTCATCCAGATCCTGATGGCGCTGATGATGGCGACGTTCATGATCGTGTTGATGCCGCGCGCCGCCGTCTGCGCCGATCGCATCCAGGAGGTGCTCGACACGCCGACGACCGTCGCCGAGCCCGACGAGCCCGTGTTCCACCTGCCGGAACACGGCCGGCTCGAGCTGCGCGACGTCGGGTTCCACTATCCGGGCGCCGAGGAGCCCGTGCTCGAGAACATCTCCTTCACGGTTCGCGCGGGAGAGACGACTGCGATCGTGGGGAGCACCGGCGCGGGCAAGACCACATTGCTCAACCTCGTCCCGCGCATGTTCGACGTGACGTCGGGCGCAGTGTTCGTCGACGGTGTCGACGCGCGCGACATCGACATGCACACCCTCTGGCGGCGGGTCGGGCTGGTTCCCCAGAAGGCCTACCTGTTCTCGGGCACGGTCGCGAGCAATTTGCGCTACGGCGACCCGGATGCGTCCGACGAGGAGCTGTGGGAGGCGCTCGAGATCGCCCAGGCCCGCGATTTCGTGAGCGCGATGACCGGCGGCCTGGACGCGCACATCGAGCAGGGCGGCACGAACGTCTCGGGTGGTCAGCGCCAGCGTCTGGCGATCGCGCGGGCGCTCGTACGCAAGCCCGAGGTCTACCTGTTCGACGACTCGTTCTCGGCCCTCGACGTCGCGACCGATGCGCGTCTGCGCGCGGCGCTGGTGCCGTGGACGCGTGAGGCCGCGATCGTCGTTGTTGCCCAGCGCGTGTCGACGATCAAGCACGCGGACCAGATCGTCGTCCTCGAGGACGGTCGCGCGGTCGGCATCGGCCCCCACGCGCAGCTGCTTGAGACGTGCCCGACCTACGCCGAGATCGTCGCGTCGCAGATGAGCGCGGAGGAAGCCGCGTGAGCGAGCGGAGCACGATGCTGACGGCGCACGGCGACAGCACAGCGCGAAGCGAGCATGCCGTGGGTGCCGCGTGAGTCTCACGCCCGACGACGTCTCGCGCGACGCGGGGTTCCTCGGCGACGAGTCGCCCGAGCTCAACGACGAGGAGCGCCGGCAGCACGAGACCCAGCAACGGGCGACGATGGTCGGGCGCATGGGCGCGGCGGGCATGCCCATGGAGCGCTCGAAGGACTTCGGCGCCGCGATCCGCCGCTTGTTCAAGCAGATGGGGTCCGAGCGCGTCGGCGCGATCGTGGTCCTGTTCCTCGCGGTGACGGCCGTGACGCTCTACGTCATCGGTCCGAAGGTGCTCGGTCACGCCACGAATATCATCTACGACGGGCTCCTCAGCCCGTCGCACCACATCGACTTCGCCGCGCTGCACCGCGTGCTGTTCCTCGCGGCCGGCCTCTACGTCGCCTCTGCGGCACTCTCGTTCGTCCAGTCGTGGCTGCTCGCCAACGTCGTGCAACGGACGATGTACCGGCTGCGCGAGGACGTCGAGCAGAAGCTCAACCGGTTGCCGCTCAAGTACGTCGACCACATGCCCCGCGGCGACATGCTGAGCCGGGTCACGAACGACATCGACAACCTGGCCCAGAGCCTCCAGCAGACGCTCAGCCAGATGCTCACCTCGACGCTGCAGCTCGTGGGCGTGCTGGTGATGATGTTCTACATCTCGTGGCTGCTCGCCCTGTTCGCGGCGTTGCTGATCCCCGCGTCGACCTTCATCGTGAAGTTCGTCGCCGCGCGTTCACGGGCCAAGTTCATGGAGCAGTGGCGTCACACCGGCGTGCTCAACGCGCAGGTCGAGGAGGCCTTCACCGGGCACACGGTCGTGAAGGTGTTCGGTCGCCAGCCGGAGGTCGAGGGCCGCTTCAACCAGAAGAACGAGGAGCTGTTCGAGGCGAGCTTCGGCGCCCAGTTCATCTCCGGGACGATCCAGCCCGCGATGATGTTCCTCGGGAACCTCAACTACGTGTTCATCGCGGTCATCGGCGGGATCCGCGTCTCCAGTGGTGCACTGTCGCTCGGCGACGTTCAGGCGTTCATCCAGTACTCGCGCCAGTTCACGCAGCCGCTGACCCAGCTCGCATCGATGTTCAACATCTTCCAGTCGGGTATCGCGTCGGCGGAGCGGGTGTTCGAGTTCCTCGACGCGCCGGAGGAGAGCAGCGAGGAGACGATCCGCGAGGAGAACCGGGTGCCCGAGGGCCGGGTCGAGTTCGAGCACGTCACCTTCTCCTACCGCGACGACGAGCCGCTCATCGAGGACCTCTCGCTCGTGGCCGAGCCCGGCCAGACGATCGCGATCGTGGGACCGACCGGCGCCGGCAAGACGACGCTCGTGAACCTCATCATGCGGTTCTACGAGCTCGACGGCGGTCGCATCACGCTCGACGGGCGCGACATCGCGACGATGCGACGGCGCGATCTCCGCCGCAACATCGGCATGGTGCTCCAGGACACGTGGCTGTTCGGCGGCACGATCCGCGACAACATCGCGTACGGCAACCTCGATGCGACCGAGGACCAGATCCGCGCTGCGGCCAAGGCCGCGTACGTCGACCGGTTCGTGCACTCGCTGCCCGACGGGTACGACACGCTGCTCGACGACGAGGGCACGAGCGTCAGCGCGGGCGAGAAGCAGCTGCTCACGATCGCCCGCGCGTTCCTCGCGGACCCGGCGATCCTGATCCTCGACGAGGCGACGTCGTCGGTCGACACCCGTACCGAGGTCCTGATCCAGGAAGCGATGGCGAAGCTGCGCTCGTCGCGAACGAGCTTCGTGATCGCGCACCGCCTCTCGACCATCCGCGACGCCGACACGATCCTCGTGATGGAGTACGGCCAGATCGTCGAGCAGGGGAACCACGAGGAGCTGCTCGCCGCCGGCGGCGCCTACTACAACCTCTACAACGCGCAGTTCATGGGCGCGGCGACGGAAGCCGCCTGAGCCGGTCGAGAGCGCGTCGCTACACCTCGGGACGTGAACGCCGTCCAGAGCTCGCTAGAGCGTTCCGGGCCTCGGGGCGGCGCCGGAAGACACCGAAGCATCGGCGTCAGGCAGGTGGATGCGCTTCAGCATCACGGCGTTGACGGCGACGATGATGCTCGAGCCCGACATGGTCAGCGCGGCGATCTCGGGTCGCAGCACCAGCCCGAAGATCGGCGCGAACACGCCCGCCGCGATCGGCAGCGCCAGCGTGTTGTAGCCGACGGCCCACCCGAGGTTCTGGCGCATCTTGCGCACGGTGGCCCGGCCGAGCTGGAGCGCGGTCGGGACGTCGAGCGGATCGGAGCGCATCAGCACGACGTCGGCGGTCTCGATCGCGACGTCGGTGCCGGCTCCGATCGCGATGCCGAGATCGGCCTGCGCGAGCGCGGGCGCGTCGTTCACGCCGTCACCGACCATCGCGACGCGCGCACCCGAGTGCTGAAACGCCGCGAGTTCGGCCGCCTTGTCGCCCGGCAACACCTCGGCGATGACGGTGTCGATGCCGAGTCCGGCGGCGATGCGATCCGCCGTGGCCTGGTTGTCGCCGGTCAGCATCACGACGACGACGCCCCGGTCGTGCAGGGCCCGGACCGCGGCCGCGGCCGTGTCGCGGGGCGCGTCGGCGATGCCCACGACGCCCACGGCGCGACCGTCGACCGCGACGACGACCGCGGTCTTTCCGCCCGTCGCGATTTCGTCGCGCGTCGCGGCAAGCGCGCGTGTGTCGACCGCCGAGCGCGCCATGAACCGGAGGTTCCCGACCGCGACCCGATGGGTGTCGACGGTCGCGCTCGCCCCCTCGCCCGACACCGAGTCGAACCCGGTCGCCGGCAGCACCGGCACACCGCCGGCCTCGGCATGCCGGACGACGGCGACGGCGAGGGGATGCTCCGACTCACGCTCGACCGCGGCCGCGAGCGCGAGCACCTCGCGTTCGTCGGCGCCCTCGGCGCTCACGACGTCGGTGACCTCGGGCTCGCCCCTGGTCAGAGTCCCGGTCTTGTCCATCACGACCGTGTCGATGCGCGCCGCGTTCTCCAGCGCGGTCGCGTTCTTGAACAGGACCCCACGCCGCGCGCCGAGGCCCGTCCCGACCATGATCGCGGTCGGTGTCGCGAGGCCCAGCGCATCGGGACACGTGATGACGACCACCGTGATCGCGAACAGCACCGCGTCTGACGACGGTCGCGAGCTGAAGAGCATCCATGCCGCGAACGTGACCGCACCGCCGAGCAGCGCGACGAGCACCAGCCAGAACGCGGCCCGGTCGGCCAGACGTTGTCCGGGTGCCTTCGAGTTCTGGGCCTCCTGGACCAGCTTCACGATCTGGGCCAGCGCGGTGTCGGCACCGACCTTCGTGGCCCGGACCCGAAGGTTTCCGGACCGGTTGATCGTGGCGCCGACGACCTCGGAGCCGACCTGCTTGTGCACCGGCATGCTCTCGCCGGTCACCATCGACTCGTCGACCTCGCTGTCGCCCGTCTCCACGACACCGTCGACCGCGATCTTGGTGCCCGGTCGGACGACCAGCACGTCGCCGACGCGCACCTCCGCGGTCGGGACCTCGGTCTCCGTGCCGTCGCGGATGACCACGGCCTTCGGCGGCGCGAGCTCGAGCAGCGTGCGGATCGCGTCGTTGGCGCCGCCGCGCGCCCGCATCTCGAACCAGTGCCCGAGGAGCACGAACGCGGCGAGGACGGTCGCGGCCTCGTAGAAGACGTCGCCGCCACCGGTCAGGGTGACCGCGACGGAGTAGCCCCATCCGGCGCCGACCGCGACCGCGACGAGCACCATCATGTCGAGCGTGCGGGCGTGCAGCGCGCGCGCCGCACCGACGAAGAAGATGCTGCACGAGTAGAGGATCACCGGCAGGCTCAGCAGCAACGACCACTGGTCGTCGCGCAGCCCGAACGGCGCCGCGACGTCGAAGCCGAGGACGTCGCGGCCGATCGGCGACCACAGCACGATCGGGATGGAGAACAGCAGGGCGACGAGGAAGCGTCGCCGCATGTCGGCGACCATCGCGTCCATCGACATGTCGTCGTGCCCGTGCGCAACCTCCGCGGGTGCGGCCTCGTGCTCCGCCGGCCCGGCGAGGAGCGGGTCGCACACGTGGTGCGGGACGGACTCACCGCGGCAGTGCAGCCCGCACTCCTCGATCCACGACCGGAGCTCCTCGACCGAGGTCGCGCGGGGTTCGAACACCACGGTCGCGGTCTGCGCCACGGGATTGGCGTCGACGTGCACGACGCCCGGTCGACGGCCGAGCACGGCCTCGACGAGCGACTTCTCGCTCGCCCAGTTCAACCCCGCGGTCTCGAGCACCGCGGTCCGGGTCGCGTCGTGCGCGGCCGTCGTCTCGTGCACCGCAGCTGCCTTTCGACGATGACCGAGCGTCAGTGGGGGCGTACCTCGCCGACGAGGACGCGCCGGCCCGACGACGCCTGGTCGTTGTCGGTGGCCTCGATGGTCACGGTCAGCGTGGGGAAGTCCTTCGGCGACACGCCCGACCACAGCGTGACCTGCCCGTCGCTCGAGCTGAACGTGCCGACCGGTACGAGGACGCCGGCGTCGTTCTTGAGCCACGCCTGGTAGTACTGACCGGGTCCGAGCGCGGGTAGGCCGTGCGCGTCGAGCGTGATGTGGAAGCCGGCCGGCGTGCGGGTGACGTCGGCCGACGCGCGCGAGCCGGGCGCGAGGGCCGTGGCGACGAGCGTCGCCGTGAAGTCGGGTCTCGACCCGCTCCCACGGGTGGCCACGACGAGCCCGACGACGATCGCGATCGCCGCCGCGATGCCGACCGCGCCCAGCACGATTCGACGGCCGCGCGACGCGTCACGGCGTGAAGCGCTTCGCCTCGGTGACGGGGCGGCTTCGGCGGGCGCGTCGAGCACGGCGGCGACGACGGAGTCCTCGAGTCCCGCGCGCGGCTCGGCCCAGCTCGACGGGTCGGCCAGGACGTCCGCGAGGAACGCCAGGTCGGCGGCCTCGTCGGGCGTGAGCGCGCCGGCGCGGTCGCCGGCGATCAGGGCTTCCCGTTCTTCGTTGCGTCGGCGGTCGTTCATGTGACTGGTTCCCTGAGGTGGCCCAACAACGAGGCCAGCTTGCCGTGGGCGCGGTGCGATCTCGACTTCACGGTTCCCAACGGGAGACCGAGCTTCTCCGAGATCTCGATGTGGGTCATGCCGTCGAGGTGTTGCAGGCGGACGACCGTGGCCTCGTCCGGGGGGAGCTCGTCGATGGCCCGCCGCACGTGCCACACCGCGTCGAGCGTCTCCATGTCGGGCGGGAGGGTGACGACGGCCGGGTCGTCGGTCGCGACATCCCCGAGCCGGTCCGCGGATCCGCGGTCCTCGCGCCGCCACACGTCGATGGCGACGCGTCTTGCGATGGTCGCGAGCCACGAGGCCGGATCGCGCGTGGTGTCGTAGCGCTCCGCGGCCTGCCACGCCCGCACGAAGGTCTGTTGGACCGCGTCCTCGGCCAGGTCGTGACGTCCGAGGACGCGGTACGCGACCGCGTACACGAGACGCCCGTACTCGCGGTAGAGCGCGCGAACCGCATCGGGTTCGCGCCGCTGGAACGCATCGAGGGCCGCCGGCTCCACGAGCGCACAGGGTACGACGGAGGCCCCGCCCGGCGCCGTTGCCGGGCGAGGCCTCCGCGTCCGCTCACGGGTTGCAGCTGAAGCCGCTACCACTGTGGACCGGGTCGGTGCAGAGCGGACCGAGCGCCGTGATCGCGTTGGGACGGGTCACGAATGCGAGCGGGCCGGCCTGGTGCTCACCGTTGAAGGGCGTCGTACCGGTGAACCCGCAGGTGTGCGCGTCCGCCGGGTTGTTGAACCAGAAGCCGAGGTTGAACGTGTTCGTCGGCGCGAGCGAGACGTCCTTGTCGACCCCGAAGATCTGGTCGAGCAGGATCGTGCGAACCTTGGCCTCGCCCGATCCGTGCTTGTCGACGTGCAGGTCGGACTGGTACCACGCGAGCCCGACGCTCGGGTTCGCGTCCGGCGCGCCCGTCGCGGTCTGCGGGCTGTGCTGGATCGTGAACAGGTCGAAGTCGAGGTTGGGCTTGAACCCGCGCAGCTCGACCTCCGCGGTGTCGTTGAGATCGCCGCGGTGCACGTCGACCGTGACCCGAGGCGTCGGCGATGACGGGCTCGGCTTCAGGCAGTTCACGAACTGCGTCTGCGGGAACATCGCGAACGTCGTGTGCCGCGGCTTGGAGCTCGACGCGGCCGCTACGCCGATGGATCCGGCGAACGCAGCAGCGGCGACGCCGGCGAGCACACGGGTACGCAGCGACGGTGCATGCATGAGTGACTCCTTCGTCCCTCGGTTCCCGCGTCTGCGGGATCGTTCGCAGTACGCGCCGCGCACGCGAACCGGTTCGCGATCTGGGCGTGACGTGCGTCTCTCGCCGCGTGAGACGCGTGTGCCGCGTGCCGCCTGCATCACCTGGTACTGCGACGGGGAGACCCGGCCTTTCGACCTGCTCGTCCGCGCCCTAGGGTGCGCTGCACTGGGCTGGGAACGGGGGCGGGCATGGTGTACAGCGGGATGACGGCGGGCGCGCGCGGCCCGACGACGGCATGGCGGCGGATGGCGATCCTGGCTGCGTGCGGCGCGTTGTCGGTGGTGGGTCTCGTTGCCCGCGGCTCTCCTGCGCACACGGGCGCGATGTTCATGGCCTATCTCGACGGGCTCATCGAAGGGCAGCACGCAAGCGCACCGAACCTCGGCGTCGATCCCGGCAGCGGCCCGCTCGTCGTGACCACGTCGTACGCGCCCGACGAGAACGCGACCGTGCAGCACGCGGCCGCCAGCTTCTCCACGGACGTTCCCAGCCTCCAACGTCACGGTGTGGAGCTGATCGCCTTCCTCGTCGCCATCTCGCGGTAGCCGACAGGAGCATCAGGACGCGCGCGAGCGCCGGTCCCAAGGGGGTGTGGGACCGGCGCTCGGCGGCGGGGGGACTTGTGGAGTTACTTGTGCAACGCGCCCGTCGGCATGACGACGAACCACACGCCGCCGATGCCCTGACCGTTCGTGTCACCGGGCTTCGAATCACCCGCGAACCGGTAGAGCGGCCACTTGCCGGCCTTGAGCTGATGCGTGCCGTCGGGGCCGGCGACGACCGAGAACACCATGGCGTCCAGCCCGGCGGGCAGCGTCGCGCCGTTCACGGTCAAGGGCGGCCACGCCTGCGCGCACCCGCCGGTGCATGTGGGCATGCCGTTCACGTCCTGGGTCAGGGCGTAGAGCGTCATGCCGTTGCCGTCCACGAGCACGGTGCCGAGTCCGGTGGCGGCGGTCTTCACCGTGGCGGCCGCGGGCGTGGCGGTTGCGACCGCGGAAGGGCGGGTCGTGGACCCGGAGGAAGAGGACGAGTAACCGCCGCCACCGCAGGCGGCCAGCGCGATCGCGCCGAGCGCCGTGACGGCGACGAGGTGGGGGACACGCATCGGAGGATCTCCTGAGTCGTCGTGATGTGATCACTCAGGAGTACGCACTCGCGCAGGATCAGGTTCACGTTCGCGTCGGTGTCGCGCGTCACCGCTGATCCGTAGCCGGGTGCGTGCCCACGCGGGATCACCCGCGCCGTGTCGTGGAACCGAATCCCGACCGAACGGTGGCTGACGGCGAGGGAACGATCGGATCAGCCGGCTCTCATCGGGGCTCGCCGGTCGGCCGGAACCGCGCGACCGCCAGGATCGTCCGAGATGGGTGATGCCCGCGCCGGGGCCCCGACCGAGCATCCTGACGTGCTTCTTCTCGTTCTGATCGTGATCGGGATGGCCGCCGGATGGGCCGCCCATCTCCTCATCGGGAACCGACGCCGCAACTCGTGGGGCGAGGACATCGTCATTGGACTCGTCGGGTCGCTGGCCACGGGCCTCATCGTCAGCCTGCTGGCAGGAGACGGCCTACGGCTGCGCTTCACCGGCATCATCGGCTCGATCGCCGGCGCGGTGCTCGTCCTCGCGATCTGGCAGGCGATCGCGCCGAGCCGCAAGCCCAAGCCGGTCGCGCACGCGCACCCGCACTCGGGCTCGCATTCCGGCTCGCATTCCGGCTCGCGTGGACGGTCACAGCAGGCGCGCCGCAAGAAGCGCTGATCCCCGAAGGGCCGCGGCGCTCAGTAGCCGGCGATGCGCGTGGTGTCGCGCGGCGGGTCGAGGATCAGGTCGACGACGAGCGCGGTCCAGCCGGTCTGGTGGGAGGCGCCGAGACCGGCGCCGATGTCGCCGTGGAAGTACTCGTGGAAGAAGAGATTGTCGCGCCACGCAGGATCGGAGCGGAACCGCTCCATGCCGCCGTACACCGGGCGGGCGCCGTCGTGGTCGGGAAGCCAGATGGAGACGAGCCGGTCCGCGAGGTCGCCGGCCGCGTCGCGCAGCGTCAGCAACTTGCCCGAACCGGTCGGGTACTCGATGGTGAAGTTGGATCCGAAGAACCGGTCGTACTGCAGCAGGGCGCGAATGACGAGGTAGTTCACCGGAAACCACACGGGCCCGCGCCAGTTCGAGTTCCCGCCGTACATCGCGGTGCGCGACTCGGCCGGCTCGTAGTCGATCGTCGCACCCGGCACCCCGGGCACCGTGTACGGCGTCTCGTGACGCTTCGAGATGGAGCGGAGCCCGTGCGCCGAGAGGAACGCGTCCTCGTCGAACAGGGTCGTGAGCACGCGCCGGAGCTGGTCCGGTGACACGACCGACACGAGCACTCGCCGCGCGTCACCCTCGTCGTGGAAGCGCCACGACTCGTCGCCGACCTCGGCCTGTTCGAGGAGCCGCGCGAAGCGTTTGCGCAGCTTCGCGAGGCCGCTCGACGGACCGACCACGACGGAGCCTGCGGGCAGCGCCGGGATGACGCCGACCAGCGTCTGCACCTCGATCGGTGTCGCGTTCCCCGCCCGGTCGAGCAGGCGGTCGTAGAAGAACCCGTCGGTCGTGTCGTAGAAGCCGGAGCGGTCGAGCGCGTCCATGATGAGCACGAACTGCTCGAGGAACTTCACGACCATGTCGTCGTACACGTCGTTGTGCTGGGCCAGGACGGTGGCAAGCCCGAGCATGGCGAGCGAGTAGTAGGCCATCCACGCGGTCCCGTCGGCCTGCTCGAGCCGGACGCCGTCCGGGAGGTGCGACCGGTCGAGCGGGCTGATGTTGTCGAGCCCGAGGAAGCCGCCGCCGAAGAGGTTGTTGCCGTCGGGATCCTGGCGGTTGAGCCACCAGGTGAAGTTGAGCAGCAGCTTCTGGAACACGCGCTCGAGGAACTCGACATCGGTACCGCCGTCGATCAGGAACACGCGGATCGCCGCGAGCGCGTGCACCGGCGGGTTGACGTCGTCGAAGCTCCACTCGTACGCGGGCAGCGCCCCGTTGGGATGCTGGAACCACTCCCGCAGCAGCACCAGCAACTGGTACTTCGCGAAAGCCGGGTCCAGATGCGCCCAGGGGATGGTGTGGAAGGCGAGGTCCCAGGCGGCGAACCAGGGGTACTCCCACGGGTCCGGCATGGCCAGCACGTCGAACGAGTCCAGGTGCCGCCAACCGGCGTTGCGACCCGTCCGGTGCCCCGGCGGTGGCGGCGGTTCGCACTTGTCGCCGTCGAGCCAGGTCCTCACCCGGTACGGGTAGATCTGCTTGCTCCAGACCAGTCCCGCGCATGCCTGGCGCAGGATGCGGCGCTCCTCGGTTCCGAGCTCTGCCGGAGCGAGGGCCGCATAGAACTCGTTCGCGTCCGCCTCCCGGGCGGCCATCACCTCGTCGAAGAACCCGCCACACCAGTCGGCCTCGTGCGCGGAGCCGGATCCCGGTCGGTGCAGGCGCAGCCGAATCTCGGCCGTACCGCCGGCCGGCACGGTCAACCGGTACTCCCAGCACGCCTTCGTGCCGCGCTGATCCGGGTTCACCGTGTCCGCGCCGGTGATCACATGATCGTTGATCCCGTCCTTCGGGTAGCGCGTGATCGGCGACGACCCGAAGAGCCGGGCGGTGTTGGTCTCGTTGTCACAGAACAGCGCGCGCGGGGGCTCGCCTTCCGAGGGTGACGCGGCGTCCAGCCGGTAGCCGGCCAGCCGTTCGTGGTCGTCGACGACGATGCCGCTCGCATCCAGGCGGAGGCTCGGCGGCTCGCCGCCGACGTAGCGCCAGTCGTTCCGGAACCACAGGGTGGGCAGCACCGAGAGCGTCGCTTCGTCCGCCGCCTTGTTCGTGACGCTGATCTTGGCGAGGACGTCGGTAGGCCCGGCCTTCGCGTAGGCGACCTCGACGACCCAGTAGCGGCCGTCGTCGAACACCCCGGTGTCCAGCAGCTCGAACTCGGGTTGGTCGCGGGATCGCCGGGCGTTCTCCTCGATCAGCTGCTGGTAGGGGAACGGCGCCTGCGGATAGTGGTAGCGCCAGCGCAGCCAGGCGTGGCTGGGCAGCGCGTCGAGATACCACCAGTACTCCTTGACGTCCTCGCCGTGGTTGCCCTGTGGTCCGGTGAGCCCGAACATCCGTTCCTTGACGATCGGATCGACGCCGTTCCACAGGGCCAGCGAGAGGCACAGCTCGTGCCGGATGTCGGACAGACCCGCCATCCCGTCCTCGTTCCAGCGGTACGCCCGCGAGCGGGCGTGGTCATGCGGGAAGTAGTGCCACGCGTCGCCGTCGGCGCTGTAGTCCTCGCGGACCGTGCCCCAGGCCCGCTCCGAGAGGTAAGGCCCCCACTCGTACCAGGGATTGGCGTGGAACAGGCCGTCCTCGGCGCGTCCGGTGGCCTCCGCGAGGCGGCGATGTTCGGCGGTGTCCGGCATGGCAGCATCCTGCCGGAACAGCGCACGAGAAGGCAGGCTGGTGTCGATCAGTCGGTACGACCACCGCGGAGCATGCTCACGGCGAGCACGCCGAAGCCGATCGCCTGCAGCACCGCGCCGGCGACCTCGAACAGTTCGTTGCCGACGACCAGGCCGACGACATGCAGCGGCGGCCAGCACATGATCAGGATCGCCGGCCAGATCCCTGCGACTCGGTTGCGCAGCAGACCGATGGCGAAGATCAGCGTGCCGATCAGGTTCCCAACCACGAACAGCAAGAACACCCAGGCCGCGAACAGCTGGGACTGGCTGGCGTCGATCACCGCCGCGAACTCGGCGGTCGGCCCGCCGCGCTCGGCCATGGTGAGGATGGTGACGTTGCTGAGCAGCACCCCGAAGTAGCAGATGTAGCCGAAGATCATCAGCCAGCCGCCGACCGCGGCGAGGCGTGATCGCGGCACCAGGCGGAGCACGCCGATCACCGCCGGGACGATCAGCAGACCGCCCAGCAGCACCGCCTCGATGGACACCCGGGCAAGGGTGGGATTGGCGCCGAACAGCGCCAGTGACTCCGCACCGGTCGAGTCGGACCCTCCGTTTCGAGTGGAGAGCCAGTAGGCGAGG
>DATBEZ010000094.1:0-43808 GCA_036558745.1 Acidimicrobiia bacterium | reverse complement strand
AGCGACCACACCGGGTAGTACGGCATCCACGTGATGGCGCTGATCGCCGCGATGCCCGCCGCGATCATGCCGATCCAGCGCGCGACCTGCGAGCGCACGATCACGAGGAAGCTCGCCACGATGAGGATCGCGCCCACGATGAGCCACGCCCACCCGTAGTGCTTGAGGTTGGAGCCGAGCACCCCGTCCTTCAGGTTCTCCGGTAGCGCACCCTTGTAGCTGAATGCCCAGATCGCGTCGATGATCCGCATGATCCCCGCGAGACCGAGGACGGTGCCGGCGAAGAACAGCCATCCGCCGCCACGCTCCTCCTCCGGGTAGGCCATCAGCTGATCGCTCTGCGTCGCCGACGTGACGCGGTCCCGGCCGCTGGTCGTGGCCATGGCTCCCCTCCTGATCCGTCGAGCTGCGCTCTGCTCAAGCGCGACGGTCCAGCGTCGTCACCGCAGGTGGCACGGGTCATCACCCCCGGTGGATGAAATGCCGGAGCGCCGTCGGGGGTCAGGACGACGCCGCGCGCCTGGCGTGGGCGACGAGCGCACGGGCCGCGGGCGTGGCCGCAGCGTCGGCGCGCCAGATCAGCTCGAGCCGGCTCCGCATACGCGGATCGGTGATCGCGACCGCGCGGAGCTCGCGCGCGTGCACGGCCACCATCGACTCCGAGAGGACCGCGACGCCGAGTCCCCGGATCGCGAGCCCGGCGACGACGTCGGGCGCGCTCGCTTCGAACGCGACGCGAGGCTGGAGGTTTCGCGATGCGCACCCGTCGTCGAACGCGGTGCGCACCCCGGTGCCCCTGGGAAGACAGACGATCGGACGGTCGAGGAGCTTCCTGACGCTGATGGACCTGCGGCCCGCGAGCGCGTCGTCGTGGCGCACCGCGGCGACGAGCGCCTCGTCGGCGAGCACGCGCGACTCCGCTCCGTCCGGCGTGCCCGCGGCGATGCCCGCGAGCGCGAGGTCGAGGCGCCCGTCGAGGAGTGCGTCGACGAGGCGATCCGACGTGTCCTCGGTAAGCGTCACGTCGATCCCGGGATTCGTCTCGTGGAATTCCGCGAGAAGGTCGAACAGGTCGCGCACCGAGCACGCGGTCACCATGCCGACCGACACGTGGCCGCGCACGAGCCCGCGCAGCTCGTCGACGGCCTGACGGATCCCGTCGGCCGAGGCCAGCGCGGCACGCGCGTGCGGGAGGACGATCGCTCCCGCATCGGTCACGCGCACGCGCTTTGCCGACCGGTCGAGCAGGGGCTGGCCCAGCTCGCGCTCGAGCTGGCGGATCTGCGCGCTCACGCCCGACTGGCTGATGTGCACCCGCTCGGCCGCCCTCGTGAAGTTGGCCTCCTCGACCACCGCGACGAAGTACTCGAGCTGGCGCAGATCCATAACCACTGATTCTAGTAACGAGAGCTATCAGCTGTTGGACTTCTGATCCAACGAGGCGGACGATGAGGAGGCACACGGCGAAGACACAACAGGCGAAGACACGACACAGGGAGCGAGACCATGAGTGACCACGAACGAGCCAGAACACCCGAGGACCTCACCCGACTCTTCGTCGAGCGGGCCAACGCCGGTGACGCCGGCGGCCTGGCCGAGCTCTACGAACCCGACGCGGTGCTGGCCTATCCCCTCGGCGAGCTCACGGTCGGACGCGGCGCGATCCGCGAGCTGTTCGAGAAGATGCTGGCGTCGCGCCCGCACTTCGAGCCCGAGCCGTCGCTGCCCACCGCACGGACCGGTGACCTCGCGCTGACATCGACACCACCGAAGGACGACGCGGGCGCGCGTGCGCAGGTGGTGCGGCGTCAACCCGACGGAACCTGGCTGCGCGTCATCGACCAACCCGAGTTCCGCCGCGTCTCCTAGCGTCCCAACCGTCGGGGGTCGGCACCGGTACCCTCCCTTGCGATGGATGCGCGGCGGCACCCGGTGGTCGACGGCCACGCGATCACGGTGGCCGGTGACCCAGCCGACCAGTACTTCACCTCCCTCGTGGACGGCCGGGACGCGACCGACAACGTGCTGCACGCGGTCCGTCCTCTCGTGCGGAACGGCGACGTGGTCGTCGACGTGGGTGCGAACCTCGGTATCCACGCGATCGCGCTCTCGCGCCTCACGCCGGACGGACACGTCTACGCGATCGAGGCCGCCGAGCGCACGGTCGGCTTGCTGCGCGCCAACGTCGATGCGAACGACACCGGCAACGTCACGGTCGTTCACGCGGCGATGAGCGCCGAGCCCGGAACGCTGCGGCTCTACGTGAACCGCGAGTATGCGGCCGGCAGCATGGTCGTCGAGCATGCGTCGGCGTTGTTCCAGTCGCATCTCGCGATCGCGCAGACCGGTGACGGCGCGCAGCCCGCCGACCCCACCCGGACGCCGTGGGGTGACGTGCAGGAGGTGACGACGATGACGCTCGACCAGCTCACCGCCGACCTCGAGCGGGTCGACGTGATCAAGATCGATACCGAGGGCCACGACATGCAGGTGCTCGCCGGGGCCCGAGACACGCTTCGACGTTTCCGCCCCGCGGTCGCGATGGAGTTCTCGAGCTTCGCGCTCACACTGCACGAGTCGACCCTGCCCGCGGACGCGCTCACCACGATCCGCGACACGTTCGACCGGGTGTTCGTGATCGAGCCCGACGGCCGGCTGGCGCCCGTCGTGACCGACACCGACGCCTGGCGGCTGCTGCAGGACAACGCGACGAGCCGCCCGGTCCACGACCTGCTCGGCGTGTTCGACGGCACGCCCGCCCTCGAGCGGGTGCTCGCCGAGGTCGAGGCCCGCGGTCGCACGCCGGAGCCGGTGCCGCAGCCCGATCTCTCCCTCGAGATCGAGCGGCTCGTGCTCGAGCTCGACGCGACCCGGGCCCGGCTCGACGCGACCGACGCCGATCGCCAACGCGTCCAGACCGAGCTCGACGCGGTGCACCGGACGGTGTCGTGGCGCGTCACCAAGCCGCTCCGCGACGTCGCGCGCCGCTTCCGGCCCCGCTGACCTGCGACCGATCGTCAGTGGGGTCAGGAGAGGTGGTAGAGCCTGGCGGCGTTCTCGCCGAGGATCTTGCGCTGCACCGCGGGGGTGAGCCCGCGCATGTTCGCCTCCGCGGTTTTCAGCGGATCGGGGTAGAGGCACGTCGGGTGCGGGAAGTCGGTCTCGAACATGACGTTGTCCTCACCGACCGACGCGATCATCGTCGGGAGATCCGTGCGCTCGAACCACGTCGTCGCGTAGATCTGGCGCTTGAAGTACTCGGAGGGCGTCAGCGGCAGCGACGCGCGCAGGCCCGGCGCGTTCTCGGCCATCTCGTAGTCGAGCGCCTCGAGGATGAACGGGATCCAGCCCGCCCCGCTCTCGACCGACACGATCTGGAGCTCCGGGAACCGTTCGAGCATGCCCGAGCAGATGATGTTGACGACGACGCGGGCGTTTCCGATGAACAGCAACGTCCCGCCGATCGCGAGCTTCGTGTCGTCGTCGTGCGACGGCCACGGGTACGTGCCGAAGTAGTTCATCGTCGTGAGGCTCGCACCGATGTGGAAGTGCACCGGCAGACCGGCTTCGCTGCACGCCTCCCACACCGGGTCCCACGCGCGGTCAGCGAGGTCGGGTGAGCCGAGGTCCTGGGTGTCGGACGTGAGGTTCACGCCGCGCAGGCCGAGCTCCTTGGCCCGGCGCACCTCGCGCACGCACGCGTCGACGTCCCAGCCCGGCAGCAACGCCATCGGCAGGAGCCGGTTCCCCGACCCGGCCTGGATCTCCGCGCTCGCGTCGTTGAAGATCTCGAGGCACACGGTGCGCAGCTCGACGTCGGTGACCACGTCGGCGAGGCCCTGCCCGCCGAGTCCGACGACGCCCGGGAACACGATCTGGGCCCAGATGCCGATCTCGTCGAGCAGCTCGATGCGCGCCCGCGGGTCGTACGCGGCGACGTGGGCCTGCTCGATCTCCCACTCGTAGAGCCCCTCGAACGAGCGGCCCTTGTGCCCGTCGCGGTCGATCACGCCGCCCGCTCCCGCCCGGCCGAGCTCCGCGCCGTCGACGATCCACGTGGCCGCGCCGTCCACCCGCTCGACGTGGGGCACGCGGTCCTTGTATTTCGCCGGTGCACGACTGGTCCACAGGTCGTGGGCCTCGGTCATGTGGGTGTCGGCGTCGACGACCTTCACCTGCTCGGAAGCGACGGCCATGCGGTCCCCCTACCTCTGACGGAGCTGGCTCCCGGACCGTACAACTGACGGCCGTGTCAGGCAACGAATCGCCCGACCACCGGGATGTATTACGTGTTCCGGGGGAAGCCGAGATCGACCCCGCCGTGGCTCGGGTCGAGCCAGCGGCTCGTGACGACCTTCGTCCGGGTGAAGAAGTGGACCCCATCGGTGCCGTACGCGTGGGTGTCGCCGAAGAGCGACGCCTTCCATCCGCCGAACGGATACGTCGCGACGGGCACCGGGATCGGGACGTTGACCCCGACCATCCCCACCTGGACCTCGTTCTGGAACCGTCGCGCCGCGCCGCCGTCGTTGGTGAAGATCGCGGTGCCGTTGCCGCACGGGTTCGCGTTCACCAGCGTCAGCGCGTCGTCGTAGGTCGACACGCGCACGATGCACAGCACCGGCCCGAAGATCTCGTCGGTGTAGATGGACATGTCCGGCGTGACGTGATCGAACAGTGTCGGCCCGAGCCAGAACCCGGACGCGTCGCCCTCGACGTCGCGGTCACGGCCGTCGACGACGAGCGTCGCGCCCGCCTGCACGCCGGCGTCGAGATACGACACGACCTTGTCGCGATGCGCGCCGGTCACGAGCGGGCCCATGTCGACGTCTCCACTACCGTCGCCGACCCGCAGACCGCCGATGCGTTCCGCGATCCCCGCGACGAGCGGATCGCCCGCTTCTCCCACCGCGACGACGACCGAGATGGCCATGCACCGCTCCCCCGCCGAACCGAAGCCGGCGTTGACGGCCGAGTCCGCGGCGAGGTCGACGTCGGCGTCGGGCAACACGACCATGTGGTTCTTCGCGCCTCCGAGCGCCTGCACACGCTTGCCCGCGCGTGTGGCGTGCTCGTAGACGTAGCGCGCGATCGGGGTCGAGCCGACGAACGAGACGGCCTGCACGTCCGGGTGCTCGAGCAACCGGTCGACCGCGACCTTGTCGCCGTGCGCCACGTTGAACACACCCGCCGGCAGACCGGCTTCCGCCCACAGCTCGGCGAGCCAGTTCGCCGCGGAGGGATCCTTCTCGCTCGGCTTGAGCACGACCGCGTTCCCGGCGGCGATCGCGATGGGGAAGAACCAGCACGGCACCATGGCCGGGAAGTTGAACGGGCTGATGATGGCGACAACACCGAGCGGCTGACGGACCGAGTACACGTCGACGCGTGACGAGACGCCTTCCGAGTACCCGCCCTTCAGGAGGTGGGGTATGCCGCAGGCGAACTCCACGACCTCGAGCCCGCGCGTCACCTCACCCAACGCGTCACTCCGCACCTTGCCGTGCTCGGAAGTGATGATCGCGGCGAGCTCCCCCGCGCGCTCGTGCAGCAGCTCGCGGAACCGGAACAGGATCCGGCTGCGCTCGGCGAGCGAGGTCGAGCGCCACGACGCGAACGCGCTCGCCGCGCACGCGACCGCGTCGTCGACGTCGCGGGTGGACGCGAACGCAACGTGCTTCGTGACGCGGCCCGTCGCGGGGTCGAACACGTCGCCGCGCCGTTCCGGGTCGGCGTCGAGGAGCTTGCCGTCGATCCAGTGGTTGACGAGGGGGATCGCGCTCGCAGGGGTCATGGGTCGAGTCTCCGCGAGGTGAGGGTCCGTTGGCAACGCTCGGATTACGAGGTGCACGCCGCCGGGTGTCGCCGGGACCCGCCGTGTTACGGTCGCTCGTTCGCTCTCGCGGTGGGGTCACGGGGGGTCGGTGGAGAGCATGCGCCGTCGCTGGTTGCCGTTGGTCGTCCTCGTCGGTGCGGTCGTGCTGGTCGCCTCGGCCTGTGTGCCGTTCCCGCCCAAGGTGCTCGCGGGCGGCGGCACCGAGCAGGTCTGGGTCGTCACCGACCCGAACGTCCCGGTGCAGCTGCTCGACACGCACGGCAACGTCGTGCCGACGTACCTGCCCCAGGTCCCGCTGCAGTCGGTGACGACCCGCACGACCGACGCGAAGGGCCGGCTCATCATGCGCTACGTCCAGCCGGGGCGTTATCGCGTGCGCCGCACCGACACCAACGCCGTGCTCGCGTCCGACGTGGTGCGGGTGACGTCGATGAAGCAGAACCCGCCGCAGAGCTTCTACGCGTCGCAACAGCTCAACGCGGGATACGGCTACATCACGATGCGCGACGGGCAGACGCTCGCGGCGATGATCCGTCTGCCCGGCCCACCCGACAAGGGCCCGTACCCGACCGTGATCGAGTACTCGGGCTACGACCCCGCGAACCCCGACACCCCCCAGCCGAGTGAACGGCTCGCGAACGCGCTCGGGTTCGCGACCGTCGGCGTGAACATGCGCGGGACCGGATGCTCCGGTGGTGGCTTCCAGCTCTGGGAGCACCAGCAGTCGACCGACGGCTACGACATCGTCGAGGCCGTCGCCGCGCAGCCCTGGGTGCTCGACCACAAGGTCGGGCTCGTGGGCATCTCGTTCCCCGCGATCACGTCGCTGTTCGCGGCGCAGACCCAGCCGCCGCACCTCGAGGCGATCGCGCCCGTCTCCGTCTTCGACGACGCGTTCCGGAACCTGCTCCGACCGGGCGGCATCCTCAACCAGGGCTTCACCGTCTCCTGGCTCGCGGACCGCACCCACGACTCGCAGCCGACACCCGGTGGTCAGCCGTGGGCCGAGAAGCGGGTCGAGAACGGCGACATCTTCTGCGCGTACAACCAGCAGTTCCGACCCGCGCAGAACTTCGACGTCGGTCAGCAGGTCGATACCCAGCCCTACTACCCCACCGAGCTCGGCATCGGTGACTCGCTCGCACCGCGGACGTTCGTGAACAAGATCGACGTGCCCGTGTTCCTGGCCGGCGCGTGGCAGGACGAGCAGACCGGCGCGCACTTCGCGACCATGCTCGACAAGTTCACGTCGAGCCCGTCGAAGCACTTCTACCTGGTGAACGGCGCGCACACCGAGGGCTACGCGGTTCCCGAGATCTTGAGCCGGTGGCTCGAGTTCCTCGACTTCTACGTCGCCCACAAGATCCCCGACACGTCCGCGCTCCAGCTCGCGGGCGGGGTCGTGGTCAGCGGGATCCTCGGCGCGCCCGTCACGGACCCCTTCCCGCCCAACCGCTTCACCGGCTACCCGAGCTACGCGGCCGCGCTCGCGGCGTACGAGGCGGAGCCCGTCGTGCACGTGCTGTTCGACAACGGAGCCGGAACCGGTGACGCATCGGGGCTCCAGCCCGGCGTACCCGCCGCGGCGTTCGAACGCGACTACCCGAGGTGGCCGATCCCGGGCACGACCGCGACGACATGGTTCCTCGGCCCGAACGGCGCGCTCGTCGGCCAGCACTCGGCCGCGGCGGATGACGCGCCGGGCACGATCGACACGTACGTGTCCGACCCGTCCGCGCGTCCCGCCGTGTCGTTGCCGAGCGGGAACGTGTGGGGCCGCCTGCCCGCGTGGAATTGGACGCCCGTGGTGGACGGCAAGTCGTTGTCCTACGTCACCGCGCCACTCTCGGCCGACACGATCATGGCGGGCACCGGGAGCGTGAACCTCTGGTTGCGGTCGTCGGCCGCCGACACCGATCTCCAGGTCACGTTGAGCGAGGTCCGACCCGACGGGTTCGAGACCTACGTGCAGGCCGGTTGGATGCGCGCGAGCGAGCGCGCGCTCGACCCGAAGCAGTCGACGACGCTGAACCCGGTGCAGTCGCAGCTCGCGACCGACGTCGCGCCGATGCCGGCGAACACGTTCGTGCCCGTGCGCGTCGCGCTGTTCCCGTTCGCGCACGCGTTCCGCGCCGGCAGCCGCATCCGCATCACGATCGAGGCGCCCGGTGGCGATCGGCCGGTGTGGACGTTCGACACGCTGCCGGGCACGCAGACCAACGACGTCGCCCACTCGCTCGGGCGGCCGTCCGCGATCGTGCTGCCGGTCATCCCTCCGTTCACGATCCCGACACCGCTGCCGCCGTGCCCGAGCCTGCGGGGAGAGCCCTGTCGCACCTACGTGGAGCCCGCGCCCCAGCCCTGACCCCTCGCCGGGCTCGGACCGGCATATGCGTTAGCTGTTGACTTACGTAAGTGGATGACTTACGATGGCGGGGTGCAGGATGTCCTGGACGCCGTCTCGGAACCGCGCCGCCGCGAGATCCTCGTGCTGCTCCGCACCGCGGAGCTGCCCGCCGGGACCATCGCGGCCCGCTTCGCCGACGTGTCCCGCCCCGCGATCTCCCAGCACCTCCGGGTGCTGCGCGAGGCCGGGCTCGTGGAGGAGCGTCGCGACGGCACCCGGCGGCTGTACCGCTGCCGGCCCGAGGGGTTCCGCGAGGTGCGCGCGTTCTTCGAGGACTTCTGGGACGCGCGGCTCGACGTCCTGCGCGCCGAAGCCGAAGGAGAGCAGAGGAGAAGAGATGCCGCCGACGACGAAGGCTGACCCGATCGTCCGCGAGATTCACATCGACGCGACGCCCGAGACCGTGTTCGAGTTCCTCGTCGATCCCGACAAGGTCACGCGCTGGTTGGCCAAGGAGGTCACGCACGACCTGCGTCCGGGCGGCGTGTGTCACCAGATCCACGGTCACGAAGGCACCGACGAGCGCTTCGACATGCGCGGTGAGTTCGTCGAGATCACGCGCCCGGAGCGCGTCGTGTTCACCTGGGGCTTCGCCGAGCCGGAGCTCAACCTGCCGCCGGGCTCGTCACGGGTCGAGTTCACGCTCACGCCGGAAGGCGCCGGCACGCTCGTGCGCCTCGAGCACCACGACCTCCCGGTCTCGGAACGCGACAGCCACGCCGAGGGCTGGCCCGAGGTCCTCGAGCGCCTGAAGCGAGCGGTCGAGGCGTCGCGGGACTGACGTCGCCAACGGGGATGCGGCATTCAGGCACGCGTTCGCGTGCCTGAATGCCGCATCTTGCGCGTCGTCAGGTCTCGTCGAGACCGATCGCGGGCTCACGGGCCTCGACCGTGCCGACCCGCAACACATCGAGCACGCGCGCGGGATCGTCGACGTGCCCGACCAGCGCGCGGTTACGCGGCTTCAAGAGACCCGCGGTGACGACCGCGTCGAGAAAGTCGTGGAACGGACGCCAGAACCCGTCGACGTCGAGGGTCACGACCGGCTTGTCGTGCAATCCGAGCTGGGCCCAGCTCGCGACCTCGGTCAGCTCCTCCAGCGTGCCGATGCCGCCGGGCAGCGCCACGAACCCGTCTGACAGCTCGAACATCAGCAGCTTGCGGTCGTGCATCGAGTCGACCTCGAACAACTCCGTGAGCCCGCGGTGCGCGACCTCGGTGCGGAACACGCTCCGGGGTGTCACACCGACGACGCGGCCGCCCTCGCCGAGCGCGGCATCGGCGAGCTCGCGCATGAGCCCGACCGCGCTGCCGCCGTACACGATGGTGATCCCCTCCCGGGCCAGCCGACGACCGACGTCGGCCGCGAGCGCGGCGTACCCGGGATCGGTTCCCGACGACGATCCGCAGTAGACGCAGACGGCCCGGAGCTCGCGCATCGCGTGACGTTACGCTCCTACACTCCCCCGCCGTGCCCGGTCTCGATCCCGTCGCCACCTTCCGACTCGACGGCAAGGTCGCGATCGTCACCGGCGCGAGCTCCGGTCTCGGTTCGCGCTTCGCCCGTGTGCTCGACGCCGTCGGTGCCCATATCGTGCTCGTCGCCCGCCGGGCCGACCGGCTCCACGACCTCGCCAAAGAGCTGACTGACGCGGTTGCGCTGCCGTGCGACCTCACCGATGCGGACGCGCCCGAACGCGTCGTCGGCACCGCGGTCGAGCGGTTCGGCCGCCTGGACGTGCTCGTGAACAACGCCGGCACCACCCACACCGAGCCCGCGCTCGAGCACACGGCCGACGAGTTCCGACGCGTGCTCGACGTGAACCTCGTCGCCCCCTTCGCACTCGCGCAGCACGCGGCGCGGACGATGCTCGAGCGCGGTGACGGTGGCGCGATCGTCAACATCGCGTCGATCTGGGGATCGGTCGGCGTGGGTCAGATACCCGACGCGGGCTATGCCGCGTCGAAGGGCGGGCTCGTGAACCTGACCCGTGAGCTCGCGGCGCAGTGGGCGCGTCGCGGCGTGCGCGTCAACGCGCTCGCGCCGGGGTGGTTCCGGACCGAGATGACCGAGGGTCGCATGTTCGGCAACGAGGCCTCGGAGCGGTGGATGCGCTCACGCACGCCCATGGGCCGCGGTGGGGACGAGCACGAGCTCGACGGCGCGTTGCTGTTCCTCGCGTCCGACGCCAGCAGCTTCGTGACCGGTCAGACGCTCGTGGTCGACGGCGGCTGGACCGCGATCTGATCGAGCAGCGACGCGAGCTCCGCCGGTCGGGCGATCATCGGCTCGTGACCGCCGTCGAGCTCGATCGGCTCCACACCGAGCACGTCGCGGGCGGCGCGGCGCTGCCAGTCGGGGAGCACGACGCGGTCGTCGCGGCAGACGATGTACGCGCACGGCACGCTCGGCCATTCGGCCAGCGGGTACACCTCGTTGGTCACCGCCCACGACTGACGTCGCAGCCGCGCCGCGACCCATTCCGTCCGGTCGGGGGCTTCGTAGGTGAAGAACCGCTCGACGTACTCGGGCTGGTAACGCGACGTGCCGTCCCCGTGGTCGACACCGGCGACCATGAACTCCGGGTCCGCCGGCGGATCGGCGGCCGCCACCTCCATGAAGTGGCGCCCGGGTGCCGGGACGATCGCGGCGAGGAAGACGAGCCGCCCCACCGGGCGCGCCGCGGCGACGGCCGGGATCGTCATGCCCCCGAGCGAGTGGCCGACGACGATGGCGTCGGCGTCGAGCCCGGCCATCGCGTCGACCACGGCCGCCGCGTAGCGCTCGACGCCCGCGCTCGGGTCCTCGCAAGGCAGGTCCATCGCGACCGCGCGATGCCCGCGAGCCGTCAGCTCGTCGATGACGGGCTCCCAGCACCAGGCGCCGTGGTAGGCGCCGTGCACGAGCGCGAAGTCGCTCATCCCTGCGCGGACCGGAGATCGTCGAGGACCTCGCCCGGGTGCGCGGGGATGTCGCCGACCTCGTACGACTTCTTGATCACGCCGTCGGGATCGATGAGGTAGCTGAGCCGCTTCGCGAACTTCACCTTCTCGGTCCCGGGACCGCGCGTCTCGTACGCGACACCGACCTGCTCGTCCCAGTCGGAGAGCAGCCGGAACGGGAAGTCGAACTTCTCGCGGAACGCCTTGTTCGCGTCGGGTGCGTCGAAGGAGATGCCGAGGATCTCGCAGTTCGCGGCCTCGAACGCCTGGGCCTGGTCACGCAGGCCCTTGCCCTCGATCGTTCAACCGGGGGTGTCGGCCATCGGGTACCACCAGAGCAGCACCCAGCGACCACGCAGGTCGGACAGCGTGACGGGTTGCCCGTCCTGATCGCTGACGGTGAAGTCGGGAGCCGGCGCGCCGGGCTGCAGCATGTGCGTCCTCCTCGTCCGGCGCACCGTAGCGCGACGGCGTCGACCTGGCGCCGCTCCACCCGGATCAGCTCACGTAGAGCTGCCCATCCGGTCCGTGCTGCACGGTGATGCGCGGCAGCGGACGCTGCGCAGGACCCTGCAGGACCGTGCCGCTGCTCGCGTCGAACTCGGCGCCGTGACACGGGCAGACGAAACGTCCCCCACCCGAGTAGCCGACCGTGCAGCCCTGGTGCGTGCACACCGCACTGAACGCGCGGTACTCGCCCGAGCGCGGTTGCACGACGTACGCGGGATTGCCGGTGCGCGGATCGTCGAACGACGCGGCACCCCCGATCGGGACCGCAGCGGCGCTCCCGATCGCGGTACCTGCCGGTCGCGGCGCCCCCGTGGTCGGCGCCGGTGCCGCGGTGGTCGGCGGTGCGGTCGGGCCCGCGGTCGTGGTGCGAGTCGTCGCGGGCGGCGCGGTCGGCGGCGCGCCGGTCGTCGAGCTGGAGCCTGTCGCGCCACCGAGTCGCGCGGTGAAGCGCGCTGCGGTGCGCGAGCGCGACGGTGCGAGCGCGCGTCCTACGATCGCGGTCGCACCACCGAGACCGACGGCCGCGACCCCGATGCGCAGCGCGACCGACGACTTCCGGAGGAATGTGCGCCGGTCGAGCTCCTCCGCGACCTGCGGCTCGAGCGCGGGCCGGGCCGCGAGCACGGGGCACGGCTTGGGGTCGCACGGCCGGTTGCGCATGGCCAGGCAACGGCCGCGGTCGTACGCGCCGCAGAGCTTGCGCACCGCGGCGAACTCGATCGAGACCGTGCCCGATGGTGCGAGGTGCATCTCACGCCGCGCACGCCCCGTGAGGTACGCGTCGAGTGAGAGCACGTCGCCCGCCCCGGCGAGCAGCAACGGGATCCACGCGAACAGGAACACGATGTCGGGACCGAGATAGTACGGATGCGTGTGCCAGCTCACCGAGAGCAGGAACGCGAGCGAGAGCACGATCCCGCCCGCCGCGGCGCCCCGCGTCCATAGCCCGAGGAGCGCGCCGACGCCGACCGCGAGCTCCGCGAACGCGATGAGCAGACCGACGATCACGCCCTGGTGCGACGCGAGCGTGAGCAGCGGATGGATCGGGCTGCTGCGCGCGTAGGCATGCATCTGCGCCTGCACCGACGAGGGCGACGACGAGTCGAAGTAGTTCTTGTCAGCGAGCTTCTGCAGGCCGGCGTACGTGAACGTGACGCCGAGGAAGCCTCGGAGCGGCAGGAGCACCCAACCCGGAAGAGCGACCGCGCGTCGGAGGTCGGGAACAGGGCGCGAAGCGGGGGGCACGGGAACCGGAGCCTATGAACGCAACGACGCGCGCCCGGCCAGCGGAAGACCAAGGGAAGGTAAGCATCAGACGACCGCCGGTCTGCGGCCCCAGACCAGGAAGTTCAAGCTGGGCATGACCAGCACGTCGGGGTTTCGGTAGTGATCTCGCGCCGCGGCATCGATCTGCTCGAGCTCGACTGCATCGCTGAGGCCCATCGCCATGATCTGCGTGCGCATGGACCGGACCAGATCGGCGCGGATGGAGCGGCGGGAATGACCGAGCGGGTACAGCGCGGCGACGGCTTCGACGCCGACGTCGGTGAGACCCGCGCGGCGGTAGAGCTCGGGCACGCGGCGCCCGATGGAGGGGTCCGCACCATTCCGAGCAAAGGCCGCGCCGAAGAGCTCGCGCAGGCGCTCGACGGCCGGGTGCGGCGGGTAGCAGATCATCGGTTCCGTGTCGGGTTCGAGAGCGACGACCCAGCCGCCGGGGCGCGTCAGTCTGACCATCTCGGCCAGCACGACCTCGGGTTCGGGCACCGTGATGAGCAAGGTGCGGGCGTGGACGACGTCGAACACCCCCGACGGCAACCCGGTATTGCGGGCATCTGCGAGCAGGATCTCGGTGTCGCTGAATCCGAGTCGCGTCGTCAGCTCCCGGGCCATCGCGACATGGTTGGGGTCGGCGTCGATGCCGACCACCCGGCCGCCGGGCAGGACACGCGCCGCGAGAAGGTCGATGACGCCGCGCGGACCACAACCGACGTCGACGGCGTGGTGGCCACGCGCGAGGCCGACCCGGTCGAGCAGCGCCGCGCTGAGCGGAGCCAGCTCGTCGGCCTGCCGCTGCAGCCGCGCGCTCTCCGCGCTGCTGCTACCGAGCGCGTAGACATCGTTCGGGTCGAGCTGGGGACCCGTGCCTGGGCCGGTCGCCTCGTCCATGGCGCACCCCGCCAGTTGCGTCGCGCGTGTCAGCGTACCTTCGAGCAGCGCGACGTCCAGCTGGGATCGGTGAACGCGTGCTCGGGTGCGTCGCCGGCCGGCCCGGTACCGTTACGGGCGACGCGAGCGTGGCGGAACTGGCAGACGCGCCGGGTTTAGGTCCCGGTGTCCTCCGGGATGTGGGGGTTCGAGTCCCCCCGCTCGCACGCATCAGGACGACAGGGGGAACGCAGGGATGATCGCCCGATCCGGCCGGCAGCACGTCCTCACGGCTCTCATCGCGACAGTCGCGGTGATCGCCGTCTCGCTCGCGGTCGCGGCCTCGGCCGGCGGCGCACACGGCGCGGCGCGAAGTCGTGCGTCGGTCTCCCCCGCTGCCCCGCCCACGACGTACTACCTCGCGCTGGGCGACTCCCTCGCCGACGGCGGCGGCGCGCCCGCGGGACAGGGCTACGTCGACGACGTGTTCGCCGCACTGAGCCAGCGCGTTCCCGGCCTCCAGCTCGCGAACCTGAGCTGCAGCGGCGATACCACGACCCGCATGATCCACGGCGGTCTCTGCACCAACTACGCGACGGGCAACCAGCTCGGCGACGCCGAGGCGTTCCTGCGCGCGCACCCCGGAGCCGTGTCGTTCATCACCATCGACGTCGGTGGCGACGACGTCGACGGCTGCGCGAAGACCGGGAACCTGGACCTCACGTGCATGGCGAACGGCTTCGCGCACATCCAGGCGAACCTCCCGGTGATCCTCTCGGGCCTTCGGGACGCGGGCGGCACGCTGCCGCTCGTCGGGATGACCTACTACGACACGTTCCTCGCGGCGTACTACTCGGGCGCGTTCTACAACGGTGCGCCGAACCCGACGCTCGCGCAGGACAGCGTTCCCGCGGCCCAGGCGCTGAACCAGGAGCTCAGCACCATCTACGCGCAGTTCGGCGCCGGTGTCGCCGACGTCGTGACACCCTTCGACACGACGAACTTCGCCATGACCGGCTCGTACCTGGGCGTCACGTTGCCCCAGAACGTGGCGAACATCTGCAACTGGACGCACATGTGCATGACGGGTGGCGGCAACCCGAACGTCCACACGACGGCGTTCGGGCACACCATTCTGGCCGCCGCGTTCGAGAAGCAGCTCGGCACACCGGCCGTCTTGGCCGGCACCGCGTCGTTGGACCGCGGCGCGAGCGGCACGACGGTCATCCAGGTGCCGGTGGCATTGTCGAACCCGTCACTGCTGCCCGTCACCGTGCAGTGGACCACCCACGACGTCACCGCCGTCGCGCCGGGCGACTACGTCGCGGCGTCGGGGACGCTGACGTTCGCACCCGGTGAGATCGCGAAGTCGGTCCCCGTCACGGTGGAGGGCGATCCGAACATCGTGCCGGACAAGATGTTCGCGCTCGTGTTCAGCTCGCCGACCAACGCGACGATCGGCGGATTCGGTCTCGGCCTCGGGGTGCTCACGAGCTCCAACGTCGGGACCGTGACAACGAACTGGACGACCGCCGAGGATCCGCGCGTCCAGCAGTCGGCGGAGGACCTCTCGGAGACGCCCGGAGCGCTGCAGAAGACGAGCGTCCAGCTGCTCGACTTTCTGCTCCTGAGCGCGCACCCCCGACCGGCGCCGTCCCCGATCGTTCCGCCTCCGATGTCGACGGGCCCGGTCGCGTACTCGACGACCTGGACCACGGCGGATGTCGGCGCGCTCAAGGACGTCGAGGCGCAGTACACGCTCACGGCCGAGCAGGCACAGAAGGAGGCGACCCTCTTCGTCTCGTTCCTGCTGGCGCTGGGCGGCCGGTAGGCCATAGGCGTCCGACCCCATGCGACGTTGGGACATCTGCGTACCCCGAGGCACCGCCGATGTCTCGACGGAGGGATTCAGGGGGCGGAATTGTCGGCGCGGTCGACGAGACCGAGCTGCTCCGCCATCGTGAGCTCGTCCCAGTACTGACGCAGCGAGCAGATCAGGTCACCCCGGTACTCGGCCACCGTGGCCCCGTGCAGGGTGACGCGCACCCCGGTCGGCTCGACGACCGTGTCGTCGGCGAGCACCAGCGGACCAGTGTGCGTCATCGTGACGCTCCACTCGGCACACGCGAAGTCACCGGCGACGTCGAGCGGCGCGACGTCGAGCTCGATATCGGTGAACGCGTGCTCGCGGCGTGCGAGCAGCGCCGCCAGCTCCGTGGCCGAGCTCACCGAGACCGCCGGTGCCCACGCGGCGACGTCCGGAGTGCACACCTTCTCCACCGCGGCCGCGTCGCCCTCGACGGCCGCGCGCAGCACCTGCACCAAGGTCGCCGCCCGGGTGACGCTCGAGGTCATCGCCCGTCGGTCTCGAGGCCGATGACCTTCGCCTTCGCCGCGCTGAACTCGGCGTCGCTGAGCACACCGGACGCGTGCAGCTCCGCGAGGCCCTTCAGGTCGGCGACCGCGTCGCGCTGCGGCTCGACGGCCGGCGCCGGGCGGGGCACGCGTCGCGTCGCGTCGTACGCACGATCCCACTCCCGGTTGCGTTCCTCGACCTGGACGCGGTCGCGCGGCATCGCGTAGGGCATCCACGTCTGACGCGGACGCAGGAGGAACAGCACGGCTAGGTGGAGGCCAGGACCTTGGCCTTCTGGGCCTCGAACTCGGCGTCGGTCAGCACGCCCTGGCTGTGCAGCTCGCCCAGCTGCTTCAACTGCGCGATCGGATCGGGCGCTGGTGCCGCGGCAGGTTGCTGCGGGGGCGCGGCGTCCTGCTGCTGTTGCGCGTACTGCTGCTCCTCCTGCGCTCCCCATCGGTTCGCCTGACGGCGTGACACGCGGTTGGAGACCGCGGTCGCGGTTCCCGCGACGACGGCCGTACGAGCGACACCACGCAGCAGTCCCGGCATGATCCTCGTCTCCCTGCTCGTTCAGACCTGGGTGGGTTCGGTCGCGTCGACCGCGGCCGCGAGCGCGTCGTGGGGGATGAAGCCGGCCGCCACGAGCTCGGCGCCGCCGCGACGGAGCGCCTGGGTGAAGGGAGTCGCCCAACGGTTCTCGAAGAGGAGCACCGCGGCCGACGAGCCGGGCTCGATGACCGATCCGGCGTCGGCGACGTCGCTCTCGTCGAGCAGACCCGACGTCGCGCCGTCGAAGATCGCCACGTCGAGCGTGCCGTCGCTGTCCAGGTCGGCGAGCTCGACGACATGGGCTGTCCCGTCGGCCTCGCGGCCGACGAACAGGAGATCGAGGATGCGGATCACACCGCGATCCACGAGGTCGACGAGGATCGGGAGGCCCTCACCGGTCATCTTGTTCCCGGGGAACTCGACGACCAGGTAGCTGATCGGACCGAGCGCGTCCAGTTCGTCTGTCACCAGGGCACCACCTACTTCGTGCGGGCACGACTCGAGTCGTCAGCGTGGTGCGGATCGCTGCAGGCGGCATCACCCACACGGGGTGAACCGACGCATCGGCGAGCGGTCAGCCCGCGGCGAGCAGCTCCCAGGGCTCGCTGATCCCCGCGAACGTGCGGGTGCCCCGGGGCTCGCAGACCAGGCCGGAGCCCGCGACGAGATCGCGGACGGTGCGCGTCACCCAGACTTCACCCGGGTCGCGGCGGCCGCGACGCGGGCGCCGACATGCACCCCCACGCCGGCGATGTCGTCACCGCACTCCTCGACCTCCGCGGTGTGGATGCCGACGCGCCGTGACACCGCGTCGCGGAAGCCGGCCGCACCGGCACCGGCACCGAAGACGTTCACGAACACGACGGTGGTGAGCAACCGGTCCGGAACGGAGGCCGTGGTCGAGCCCGTGACGAACTCCTCGATCGCGCGCAGCACCGGCTCCTGGTCGGCATAGATGAGGTGGTCACGGCCGTCGAGCGCGACGAGATCGGCCCGGGGATCGCGGCCTCGAGGCCCTCCCCATGTGCGAACGGGAACACCTCGTCGCCACGCCGGTGGATGATGCGGGTCGGGACCCCGATCATCGGGAGGATCGGGCGGACGTCGATCGAGTCGCAGAGCATGAGGAGGTGCGCAGCGGCGTCGGGCGTCGCGCTCAGCCGTTCGTAACGGGCGAGGAAGCGCCGGTCCTCACGACTCCTCCAGCTCGGCGCCAGGGCACCGAACACGCCACCGGTCCCCCAGTGTTCGCGCACCTTCGCCGCCAGGTCGGGGATGTCATCACGGAAGCGATGCGCGTACGAGTTCAGCCACGACCGTGGACGGTCCGGATGACCTCCTGGGGTCGCCCGTCGTCGTCGACCAACAACGCGAGAACGTCGAAGACCTGCGGCTCCAGCTTGCGGGCGCTCCCCGCGGCGCGGAGCTCGAACGTGCACGCTACCCCGTGCTCGCGACCGGGAGGTCTGTGCGCGTCTCCGCCGGCCACCGAGGGAGCTCGGAGACCTCACGCGCCTCGGCGACGAGCGCGGCCGCGAACCGGCGCTGGAGCTCGAGCATGGTCGCGGTGTCCCATCCGTAGCCGGCCATCGCCCACCCGAGGTCGTAGATGTCACGGCCGATGCGGTCGCGCGTCGCGTGGAACCCGCGCATCGCCGTGACCGCGCGTGTGGGATCCCGCAACGCGGTGTCGATCGCCGACGCCGCGAGCCGCGCGTCGAGCAGCGCGGCCGTGATCCCGTGCGCGCTGGCAGGATCGTTCGTGCAACCCGCGTCGCCGACCAGCACCCAGCCGGGACCCCACGGGGCGCGCACGATCCCGGGCAGGCCGGTCGTGCCGCGGATCGGCGTGACCCGCGCGGCCTCGTGCAGCCGCACCACGAGGTCGGGCGCGGCGGCACCGAGGAACCCGAGGTAACCGGCGTCGAGGTCGCCGCGCAGCTCGTCGACGCGCCGGTTGTCGCAGTTGACCCACACGCACGCGCCGCCGTTGGTGGGGAACACGCCGGCCATGAGCTCCGGCGATCGGTACGACAGCTCGATGCCGCGGTCGTCGAGCCCGGTCCAGTACGCGTAGTGGATCGCGTTGCGGGCGGGCTGGTCGCGCTCGCCGGCCACGCCGACATCGCGCGCGACCCGGGAGCGCCAGCCGTCGGCACCGACGACGAGCGACGCCCGCAGCTGCAGCGGCCGTCCGTGCCGGTCACGTCCCAGCACCCCGCACACCCGGCCGTCCCCATCACGCGCCACACCGTCGACGGTCACCTGCTCGAACACGGCCGCACCCGCGCCGGCGGCGGCCGTGAGCAGCGTGGAGTCGAGCAGCGGGCGCCGCGGCGCGCACAGCGCGTCGACGCCGCTCTCGGGCCAGACCGGAATGTCGATCGCGACGCCGTCCACGTCGCACCGGATCCTCCGAAGACGGGGCGTCCCTGCCGCGAGGAGCTCGGGCAGCACACCCCACTCGTCCAGCAGGTGGACGCCGGCCGGCCAGATCAAGTGGGTCGACAGCGTGTCGCTCGGGAAGCGCACCCGGTCGACCACGGCGACCCGGTGGCCGGCGCGGGCGAGCAGCAGCGCGGTCGACGCGCCCGCGACCCGGCCGCCGACCACCACCACGTCGTAGCGCTCCGGCGGGCGGCGCGCACCGGCCTCGGGCATCTCTCCTCCTCGTGTCCGGACCCGACGAACGTTGACGGTTCGGGCCTTCGGGTACATGAAGGAATCCCCAAGATCTCCTGGAGAACGCGGCGCGCCCGGGGCCGCGGTGTGGACACGCGATGCTGGTGACCCCCGAACCAGGCGTGACCCGTGCCCGACGACGTCCTCCAGCTCCAGGAAGAGCCCGACGACGGATCGGGCGCGATCCGGATCACGGCCCGGCGGGAAGACCGCGTGGTCGGGATGCTCGATCTGGCGCCGGCCGACAGGACCGTTCACATCCGGGCCGGGCTCGATCCCCTCGCGTTCGGAGGCACGGATACGCGCGACCTCTTCGTCCGCATCGTCGAGCTCGCGCGAGCGCGGGGAGCGGTGCGTCTCGAGCTCGACACGCAAGACGCGCTGCTGCGCGACACCGCGGCCCGAGCCGGCATGCAGGGCCAGCTGCGCGGAGTGCTCGTCGCATCCATCGCAGATCTGGACCCGCGCGGACCGGGCACGGAGCCGCTCGACGCGGACGAGCTCGCGGCGGCGGTCGGACGCCTCGTACCCGATGCGGCGGTGGCCGGGCGCGCGGTTCGCAACCCGCTGCGTGCGGGCGTCCGGCGCGCGCTCTTCGGCCTGCCGTCGATGGTCGACCTGCTCGTCGACCCCCGCGACGGCGGAGAGCGCATCCGCGTCGTCGTCCCGCAGCGCCCCGACGTCGTGGTCGAGAACGTGGCCCGCTGCGTCGACACTCTCGTGGGGATACGCCGGCGCTTCGGCGCGAATGCGCCGGCATCGATCACGCTGTCGTTCGACTACTCCGACATGGGGCTGCGGACGGGCGTCATCAGCGGGTCCGCGGCGAAGCAGGTCGGTGTGATCCACATGAACGCGGATCATTGCCTGGTGGAGGGCATCGAGATGGCCCGGCGACGCGCCGCGGCGCGTGGCCGCGCCAGTGTGTCGGCCGGGGTCCCGCCGCCGTACTCGGCCGTCGACGGTACGACCGCGCACGAGATGTGGCACCAGATCGACGGCAACTTCGAGGCCGGGCACTACCGCGACAGCATCGAGTTCCGCCGCCGCATCGGCGAGTGCCTCGGCGTCGAGACGCTCGAGCAGGCCACGCTGGGCGGGACCCGCAACGCGCCCCCGCCGTGGCAGGCCGCGCACCGCCGGTTGGTCGAGCAGGTCTCGGCCTATGCGGCGACAGCACCCGGTGAAGCGACCGCCGAGATGTTCAAGCTGTGGTGGTGCTCGAACGGCGAGCTGTCGCCGGTCGTCGCGCGCTTCGGCGAGCTCGTGGACGGGCTCTTCCCCGCGCCGGTCTGACCTCCTAATGCAGCGTGTGCGCAGTCACGGTGAAGAACACCGCGTAGAAGGGCACCAGCGCGAGCGCGGGCGGGAACGGGACCCGCAGGTTCCACGTCCCCCACCGCGACGGCGGGTACGCGGCAAGCAGCGCGAGCGGGATCAACGCGATCACGAACCGCGCGCCGAAGAAGAAAAAGAAGAACGAGTCGGGCGCGCTGCAGAAGATCACAAAGCCGGCCGACATCAGCAGCAGCGCGGCGACCACGAGCAGCCCGAGGCCGATGCGGCGCTTGGCGGGAAGGTCGGGCGCGTCCTCGTCGGGCGCGCGCTGGTAGGCCAGGGCGAGGAACCCGACCATCACCAGCGCGGCGACGACGGTCGGCCACGTCCCGGTGATCGAGCTGTCCGCGCCCGCCATCTGATGCACCCACGTCGGCCCGTTGGTCGGGATCATCTGACTGACACGACCGACGAACGTCCACGGCTGCGTGAGCAACAGGTGCACCTGCTTCGGCGGGTCGGCGACGATGTTGAAGTAGCGCACGTCGCAGATGAAGAGGTGCCGCTGGACGCTCTGCCAGAGCTCCGAGACGCCCACCGACGCCGCGATGGGAAGGAGCAGCAACCACCGCGGATCCCGCCAACGGCTCCGGCCCTGCTCCTCCCGTGACCACGCCGCTTCCCGGGACCGTGCGAACATCGGGATGAGATAGACGAACGCGACGATCCAGTACGTCGGCTTGCACAACCCCAGCAAGACGCCGAACACCAGTGCCTCGCCCACCATGGCGCGCGTCGACATTCGCACCTTGGTCATGCGCAACGCCGACGACACCACGAGGAACGCAGCCGCGGCGGTCATCGCGTCGGGCGTGACGGTGGCCGAGAGGAACAAGGTGATCGGCAGCAGGGCCGCGGCTGCGAACACCCACTTCGCCCACGGCGAGCGCCGGATCGCGACGAAGAACGCGAGCAGCACGATGACCAGCTGGGTGAGTCGCCCGGCGAGGTCGAGACCGGTCGCGCCCCACCCGAACGCCCGGCCGACCGCGACGCCGAGCGCGGCCGGCAGGTACGGGACCGGCGAGTACCACGCGAACGTCGTGAACTCGTAGAAGCTCTTGCCCGAGTTGGGCGCGCCGCAATGGATGAGCGCCTTCTCGAGCGCGGGTCGGAGCTTCCGCACCGCGGCGTTGACCTCGGCCTCGCTCGCGGGCGCGACGGAGTGGGGCTTCGCGCCGGGCGTGATCTTCGCGGGGCTGCTGCCGATGTACTTGAGGAAGCTGTACGCCTCGGCCTTGATCGCGAGCTCGTCGGGAACGCACGCGCCGCTGGCGTCGAACGAAGGTAGCGGCGACTTGTGCGGGACCAGCGTCCCCTGTGAGATCTGGTAGCTGCGCATGAAGTGGCCGCCCTCGTCGATCCCGCCGAGGGTCGGAACGAGGAACGCGAACGTCACGGCAACGATCGACCCGACCAGCGCGAAGCACCACGCCGGGTCACGGAACACGCGAACGACCGCCGCAGCCAGGGTCTTGATACGGGGCACGCTATCCCGGCGTCCCGTGTGGCCCGTGGACCACCGTTCGTTACGCTGCGCCGGATCGGGGGAGGTGCGATGTCGAACGGGATCCCGAGCCGCGCGGTGGTCGTGACCGGCGGCGCATCGGGCATCGGGCGGGCGTGCGCGACCGCGCTCGCGGAGCAGGCGCGCAACGTCGCGATCTGGGACCTCGACGGCGCGAACGCCGCGTCCGTCGCGCAGGAGCTCGCGGACACGCACGGCATCGCGACGCACGGGGTGGGGGTCGACGTGCGCGACCCGGCGACCTTCGCCGACGCCGTCGCGTCGTCGCTCGCGGCGGTCGGGCCCATCGGCGGGATGGTCCACGCGGCCGGTGTCGTCTCGATCGACCCTGCCGACCGCCTCGACGCCGACGCGTGGGCCCGCGTCGTCGACGTCAACCTGCGCGCGTTCGCGCTGCTCGTGCCCGCGCTCCTCCCTGCGCTGCGGGACACCGCGGCAGGCGGCGTGCGCGACGCCTCCATCGTCGGGATCGCCTCGATCGAGGCGATCGTCGGTGACGGCCGGATCCCTGCGTACTGCGCGTCGAAGGCCGGGCTGCTCGGACTGGTGCGGTCGTTCGCGGTGGGTCTCGCGTCCGACGGCATCCGGGTGAACGCGGTGTGCCCCGGCTACGTCGACACGCCGATGACCGCGCCGATCATGAGCGCGCCCGAGATGCGCTCCCGGATGGAGCGACGGGTGCCGTTGGGGCGCGTGGCGGCGCCCGAGGAGATCGGGCGGGTCGTGCGCTTCCTCCTCTCACCGGACGCGAGCTACGTGACCGGCGCGGAGCTCGTCGTCGACGGCGGGCTCACGCGATGCGTCGCCTGATACCTACCGGCACGACCGGCAGCTGGAGCCGGCTGTTCCTCGCGCTCGTCGCGCTGACGTCGGTCATCGTCGTCGGCACGATCGGCTACGTCGTGCTCGGCTTCGGATGGCTCGACGCGCTGTACCAGACCGTGACCACGGTCGCGACGGTCGGCTTCCGCGAGGTGAGGCCGCTCTCCGACGCCGGGAAGATCTTCACGATCGCGCTCATCATGGTCGGCGTCGGCACCGCGCTCTACACGTTCGGGGTCGTGCTGGAGACGCTCATCGAGGGACGGCTCTTCGAGCTGTTCGGGAGGCGGCGGATGGAACGGGCCATCGCAGGGATGAACGGTCACGTCGTCGTGTGCGGGTGGGGACGCGTCGGGCACGCGATCACGCGCTATGTGGCCGGCGCGGGCCAGGACGTCGTGGTCGTCGACACCGACGCGACCCGGCTGACCGATCTCCGCTATCCCTCCGTGGCGGGGGACGCGACCGACGACGCAACGCTCCTGCGCGCCGGTGTGGACCGTGCCCGCGCGCTCGTCGCCGCGGTCGACACCGACGCCGCGAACCTGTTCGTGACGCTGAGCGCCCGAGCGCTCAAGCCGGACCTCTTCATCGTGGCGCGGGCGCGCATGGACGCGACCGAGGAGAAACTGCTGCGCGCGGGGGCGAACCGCGTCGTCAACCCGCAGAGCATCGGCGGTGCACGCATGGCCGCGTTCGTGCTCCAACCGGCCGTCGCGGAGTTCCTCGACGTCGTGATGCACGACGGCAGTCTCGAGTTCCGCCTCGAGGAGGTGCGGGTACCCGAGAGCTCGGGCCTCGTCGGCGCGACGATTCGTGACGCGCAGCTGCGCGACCGCACCGGTGCGCTCGTGCTCGCGATCCGCGGCGCGGACGGCGAATTCGTGACGAACCCCGAACCGGATGCCAAGCTGGCGGGCGGTCAGCTCCTCATTGCGATCGGGACCGCTGTCCAGCTCGACGCATTGTCCAGCATGGTCGGTGGCGCGGTGGGGTGATCGCCTCCCGACGAACGCGGCCTGACGACCGGAGGTGCCGTGATGGCGGATCCCGAGGCCCCCGAGCCCGACGTCTTGGAGGAGCTCCTCCCCGCGCCCGGCGACCCGCTCGCCGACGAGGACGAGGCCGTGCTCGAGGTCCCGGCCGACGTGCCCGAAGCCGACGCGCTCGAGCAGGGCCGCCAGCCCGCGATCCCGACCGGCTCCCGCCTCCCCCACCTCACCGACGATGCCGAGGTCCCGGAGGCGGACGCGCTCGAGCAGGCGGAGCCGTTCGCGGCGACGGCCGACGAGGACGACGAGCGCCCGTACGCCGGACCCGACGATTACTCCGGCTAGCGGCTGGTCCGGCTAGCGGCGCCGCTTCCGGCGGCGGCCCCGCTTGGCCTCCTTGGCCTGGAACTCGGCGATGATGTCGGGCGCGGCCGCGTTCACGATGTCCTCGGCCTGGTCGAGCAGCGCGGCGACGTGCTCGCCCTCGGGTTCGGTCTCGGGCGGCTCGGCCCCCTGGCTCAGGCTGCCGTAGTGCCAGCCGGCGTCGATGCGGCGCATCGCGAAGCTCGGGCAGTTCTCGGGGCAGCGCCACGGGGCCTCGGGCGCGAGGTCGAGCCGGCACTTCCGGACGGTCTCGCCGTTCGGGTAGCTGCGGCTCTCGTAGTACCGGCACTCGGTGCGCATCGGCATGCGTCCATTGTGACCGATTCGCCGGTTCGTCAGGCGGCGGTTGCGAACAGCCCGTCGAGGCGGAGGATCTCGGCCCGCAGCTGCTCGACGATGCTGGCGCTCGGCACGCCTTCCAGCCCGGCCGCCATCAGTGCCACGTCGAGGCGGTCGGCGACGCCGGGGTCGTCGCGCACCATCACCGCGGTGACCGCCTCTCCGCCGGAGACGAGCAGCGCGAGCGGCTCGGTGATCGCGTCGAGGTCGGCGTGGTGCTGGCGCACCGCCTCGACCAGGTAGCCCGGCAGACCCCAGGCCGCGAGGGCGATCGCACCCGCCTCGCCGTGCTCGAGGCCGAACACCGCCCGCTCGAGCGCGCATTGGCGCGCTTCGTCGTGACCTGCGGCGGTGAGGACGATGTCGTAGCGCTCGCGGTCGTACCGGAACAGCAGCGCCGCGCCGACGTCGTGCAGGAGCCCGGCGCTGAACGCCTCGCCGACGGGCAGGCCGCGGTGGCGCGCCAGCAACGACGACGCGGCCGCCACCGCGACGCTGTGGTCCCAGAACCCGTCGGGCATGCGCTTGGGATCGACGAAGAGGCCGGCCGCGGTCGTCAGGGCGAGGGCGCGGATCACCGAGATCCCGAGCAGGACCACCGCCTGGTTGAGCTCCCCGACCCGTCCGCCGACGCCGAAGTACGGCGAGTTCGCGAGGTGCAGGCAGCGGGCCGCCAGCACGGGGTCGGTGCCGACGCGCTGGGCCACACCCGAGGCCGAGACGTCGGGCTGGTCGAGCACGCGGAGCAGCTCGAGGGCGGTCCCTTCACGCATGGGGACCCGGCGCAGCTCGTCGCTCAGCGCGCTCGTGTCCACCTCGTCTGCTCCCACTGGTCGAGCGTGTCGATCGCCCCGTCCTCCATCGGACGGGAGGGCCCCGCGCTTGAGGCTTCGTGAACGCGAAGGGTGGGCGTCAGCCCAGCCACTCCGGGGCCCGTTCGAGCAGGTAGCGGCTCACCGCGAGGCACCGGTCGAGTGTCTCGCAGGGCACCTCCTCGCCGTCACGGATGCGCACCAGCGAGACACGCTGATGGGCCACGACCCGGAGGCTGCGCTCGGGCGCGTCGGTCGCGGTCGGGAAGGAGTCGATGGCCGAGACCTCGAGCGGGAGGTCCACGCCGCCCACCCCTGCCAGCTCGGTCGCCAGCACCAGCAGGTCGGGACTGTGCGGGAGGGGCGGCAGCGCCCACGTGAAGCTGAGCGGGAAGTGGAACTCGTCGGGCGGCTCCTCCTCGTCGGGGGTGTTGACGACGACGTCTTCGAAGCCGAGCAGCGTGCGCGGGTCGATCTCGAGCGAGAGATAGAGGTCGACCGGGCCTTCGCACCCCTCCTCGGGATGCAGGTCCACCTCCCAGTTCTGGCGGAGCGAGTAGCTCTCGACGAAGTGCCGCTCGTCGTGGACGTGGAACCCGTGCTCGACCGCGTGGTCCTTGAGATCGGCGACGAAACCCGCGATGTCGATGACCGCCACCCGTGCCTCAGCTCCTGTCGTCGGGTCCCTGCGTACCGCTCAAGCGTCGCGCACTGCGTCGGCGAGTGCCCTGAACGCCCGGCCCCGGTGTGAGTACCCGTGCTTCTCGGCCGCGCTCATCTCCGCGAACGTGCGCCCGTCACCTTCGTCGGGCACGAACACCGGGTCGTAGCCGAAGCCGCCCGCGCCGCGCGGCTCCGTGGTGATCGTCCCGTCGACCCGGCCGGTCGCGACGAGCTCGCGTCCGTCGGGCCAGCGCGCGATCGCGACGGTCACGAACCGCGCCGTGCGCGCGGGCGCGGCGACGTCGAGCAGCTCGTCGAGCAGCTTGGCCACGTTGTCGGCGTACGTCGCGTGCTCACCCGCGTAGCGCGCCGAGGAGACGCCGGGACGGCCGTCGAGCGCGTCGACGAGCAGGCCGGTGTCGTCGGCGAGCGCGGGGAGACCCGTCGCTTCGCTGAGCGCAACCGCCTTGAGCCGCGCGTTCTCCTCGAGCGTGTCGCCGGTCTCCTCGACGTCGTCGACGTCGGCAGGTCGCGGCGCCAGACCCGCCGCGAGACCGGCCTGGGCGAGGATGTCGCGGATCTCTCGTGCCTTGTCGGGGTTCGCGGTGGCGAGCACCGCGCGGGCGAGGACGTTGGTCGTCATGCGCGTCACGCGCGTCCGGCGCGGCGCGCCGGCGGCGCCTCGGCCACGGTCTCACGCTGGAGCGCCAGCACCTCACCGATGCCCTGCTCCGCGAACCGAAGCAGGTCATCGAGCTCGGTGCGCGAGAACGGCGCGCCCTCCGCAGTTCCCTGCACCTCGACGAACCGACCGGAGCCGGTCATCACGACGTTCATGTCGACCTCGGCGCGCACGTCCTCGGAGTAGTCGAGGTCGAGGTACGAGAGACCGTCGACGATCCCGACGGAGATCGCCGCGCAGCCGTCGGTCATGGGATGGGCGTCGAGCTTGTGGTTCGCGACGAGACGCGAGAACGCGTCGTGGAGCGCGACCCAGCCGCCGCAGATCGAGGCGGTCCGTGTCCCACCGTCGGCCTGGAGCACGTCGCAGTCGACGACGATCTGCACCTCGCCCATCGCGGCGAGGTCCGTCACCGCGCGCAGCGACCGGCCGATGAGACGCTGGATCTCCTGGGTGCGTCCGGACTGACGGCCGCGCGCGGCTTCGCGCTCCGACCGCTCGCTCGTCGAGCCCGGCAGCATCGAGTACTCGGCCGTGACCCAGCCCTTGCCGCGACCGCGTAGCCAGGCCGGGACCCGCTCTTCGGCCGACGCGGTGCACAGCACGCGCGTCTTGCCCATCTCGACGAGCACCGACCCGGCCGCGAACTCGGTGAAGTCGCGGTGAAAGGCGACCGGGCGCAGCTGGTCGGGCTCTCGGTCGTCCTGGCGGATGCCCATGTGGGTTCGCTCTCCTCGTGTCGTGAGGTTCGTCGTTCAGATGCGGGTCACGAGATGCGGGGCGGCGAGGGTGACGGACTGCCCGAAGCCCTCGGAGCCCTCCTCCGCCGACGCGACCGGATCGATGCGGGGCCAGAGATGGGTGAGGACGAGCCGGCGGGCGCGCGCGTCGCGGGCCGCCTCGCCCGCCTGGCGTGCGGAGAGGTGGATCGGGGAGCGCCTGTCGTCGTGGAGGTAGGTGGCCTCCGACAGGACGAGGTCTGCACCGGGATCGAACGCACCGACGGACCATTCGGGGCCCGTGTCGGCCGTGTAGATCATGCGCTTCGAGTCGGCGGAGACCTCGACCGCGTACGTGGGGGGCGGATGGTCGGTGCGGGAGAACGCGAGGCCGAGGTCGCCGATGCGCTCGCGCGCACCGTCGTCGAGCTCGTGCCAGAGGAACGCGTCGCCCCAGTCGGGGACCAGCGCGCCGAGGCGTCGTTGCGCGCCGGGTGGCGCGTAGACCGGTACGCCGGCGCGCTCGAGCCCGTAGCGCACGAGCACGTGCAGCCCGTAGAGATCGACGCAGTGGTCGGGATGCTCGTGGGTGATGACGACCCCCGTGAGGTCCTCGACCGCGACATGCTCCTGGAGGTTCGCGAACGTGCCGTTGCCGCAATCGAGCCACAACGTGGTGTCGCCCTCGCGCACGAGGTACCCGCTGCACGCGCCGCCCGCGGGCGCGCCGTAGGACCCGGAGCAACCGAGGACGATCAGGTCCACTGCCAGGCCTCCACGTTCCGCACCTCGGGGCCGAGGAACCGCGTGCCGAGCCGCTCGAACGTGGCGACGTCGCCGCTCGTGACGAAGCGGTGCACGGGGGCGCGCCGCGCGTCCGGCGGTCGCCGTTCACCGCGCGCCTCGAGCAGCGCGCGCACCTCGAACGCGGTCTCGTCCGCGCTCGACACGAGCACGACGTCGCGACCCATCACGTCGGCGATGGTGCGCGCGAGGAGCGGGTAGTGCGTGCAGCCGAGGACGAGCGTGTCGACCGCGGCCTGCTTGACCGGCGCGAGCAGCCGCTCGGCCAGGACGTGCACCTGGTCGGATTCGACGTCACCGGCCTCGACGAACTCGACGAACCCGGGACACGCCGCGCACGTCAGCTCGATACGGCGGCCGTCGCGCGCGAGCGTGTCGGCCGCATGCTGGTAGGCGCCGGACGCGATCGTGCCGACCGTACCGATCACGCCCACCCGTCCGGTCGCGGTGACGCGCGACGCGGCGCGCAGCCCGGGCTCGACCACGCCGATCACCGGAACGTCGCAGCGCTCGCGCAGCACGTCGAGCGCGGCCGATGCAGCGCTGTTGCACGCGACGACCAGCGCCTTGACGTCGCGGTCGAGGAGCAGGTCGGTGATCTCGGTCGCGTACTTCACGACCTCGTCGCGGGGCTTCGGTCCGTAGGGGAACCGTCCCGTGTCGCCGAAGTAGACGACGTCCTCCTCGGGGACGAGGTCGATGAGGGCGCGCAGCACGGTGAGACCGCCCAGCCCGGAGTCGAACACGCCGACGGGACGGTCGATGGCGTTCATCGGGCCTCGACGTGCTGGCGGGCGCCCGCGGCGCGCCGCAGGCGGTCGGCGACGGCCTGGCCGAGGCCCGTCGACACCGGCGGGATCGCGAGCAGGAGGTCGACCTTGCGTGCATCGGCCTCGCGCAGGCGCGCATAGAGGTTGCGCGCGTAGTCGTCGGCGTCGCAGCCCGCATCGAGCCACACGACTGCAGGCGGGAGGTCGGGCGAGGGAGACTCGCACAGGACCGCGACGTGACGACCGTCGTCCAACGCGGCGGTGGCCCGCGCGCCCGCGTCCTCGCGCGTCGCGAGCACGACGGACGCGCGGGGTGCGTAGTGCGACGGCAGCGTGCCCGGGGCCGCGACCGTCGAGCCGGAGACGACCGGCACGTCGGTCCCCAGGATCTCGCGCAGGCGCGCGGCCGTGACGCCGCCCGGACGGAGCACGGCCGGCTGCGCGCCGGTGCAGTCGACGATGGTGGACTCGACGCCGACGCGACATGGCCCGCCGTCGAGCACGACGTCGACATCGGTGCCGAGGTCGTCGACGACTGCTTGCGCGGTCGTCGGGCTCACGCGACCGAATCGGTTCGCGGAGGGAGCGGCGATGCCGTCACCGAATTGGTGGAGGAGCGCGAGGGCGAGGGGCTGGTCGGGAACCCGCAGACCGACGGTGTCGGCCCCGCCCGTCACCTCGTCGGGCACCCGGGCGCTCCGGCGGACGATGACGGTGAGTGGACCCGGCCAGCACGCATCGGTCAGGGCCCGGGCCGCGTCCGGCACGTCGCGTGCCCACCCGGTGAGCTGGTCGGCGCCGCCCAGGTGCACGATCACGGGATGGGCGGGCGGGCGGCCCTTCACCGCGTAGAGGCGGCGCAGCGCTCCGGGAAGGGTGGCATCGGCGCCCAGGCCGTAGACCGTCTCGGTCGGGAACGCGACGAGACCCCCACGACGCAGGGCCGCGACCGCGCGGGCGAGGTCCGGCGCGCGTGCAGAGGAGGGATCGACGGGCAAGGCCTCCATCTTCGCCCAATACGGCGTCCGATCGGGGAAAGCCTCCGGAGGAGCGACGATCGCGCCGTGTGGGCGGTCTGCACCATCTCGGGAGCGAACGGGACCATCGCCTCCGTCAAGACCCCGGTAGCCGCCGTCGATACGCGCGCGCATGTCGAGCCCGAAGCTGTGCCTGCTCCCTGCCCCGCCCGTGACGCTGACGGTGCCGGACATCCCGCCGATCACCGACGGCGCCCTCGGGCGGTCCGTGGACGCGCTCCCCCGGACGGCCCGTCTGCTCGAGTACGGGGAGCTCGGCCCCGGCGCGCTGCGCGGGCTGATCGCGGGCGTCGCGACGGAGGAACGAGCCCTCGCGGCGGCGGCCGCGTGCCACAACGACTTCCTCGACGAGGAGCTGTGGTGCGCGCTGTACCGGTCGGCCGAGTCGCTCCAGGCGCGCTTCACGTTGCTGCACGCGCTGGCGTTGCCGTCCGACGCGCAGCGCCGGCTGATCGTCGACACCGAGGCCGCGGAATTGCCGCTGCGGCGCTGTGTCCACACGTTCGGGGCGGCGGATCTGCGCGCGCTGCTCGAGCGCAAGCTTCGGCCCGACGCGCGCAACGTCGTGCTCGAGGCGTTGGCGCGCGCCGAGCCGGGGCGGCTGCGGCGCGTGGACGGTCGCGGCGTCGTGGTGATCCGCGACTACAGCCGCGAGGAGTTCGAGCTCCCGCTGCCGAGAGAGTCGGGTGGTGAGCTGCCCGTCGAGTACCTCGGGAGCGCGGCCGCGATGCCGCCGCCGGTGCGCGAGGCCGGTGCGTACCTCACCGAGCAGCTCGACGACGACGCGAAGCGGTTCGCGGCGCTGGCGGCCGATCTCGAGACCGCCACCGGCACCATCGCAGACCTCGCCGCCCGCTACCGCTGAGCGCACGCGGCTGCCGGGCGCTGCGCTACCAGTAGTTGATGCGCGTCGCGCGCTCGACGACGACGTCGAGGTCGTCGGTCCACGCGCCCGACGACAGGTACTTCCACCCGCCGTCGGGCAGCAGGGTGACGACGGTCCCCGACTCCATCGATCCGGCGGCCTTCACGGCGCCGGCGACGGCCGCGCCGGATGAGATGCCGGCGAACACGCCGCAGTCGTCGAGGAGCCGTCGCGTCCACTGGATGGACTCGCGCGGTCGCACGATGAGCTTGCGGTCCAGCACCGACGGATCGAACACCGGCGGCACGAAGCCTTCGTCGAGGGACCGGAGCCCCTGCACCAGCTCCCCCGCCGGCGGCTCGACCGCGATGATCTGCACGCCCGGCTTCCGCTCCTTGAGGTAGCGGCCCACGCCCATGAGCGTGCCGCTCGTGCCCAGCCCGGCGACGAACACGTCGACCTCGGGGCAGTCGCGCAGGATCTCGGGGCCCGTGCCGGTGTAGTGCGCGAGCGGGTTGGCTTCGTTGCCGTACTGGAACAGGAACACCTGGGTCGGGTCGTCGGCTGCGAGCTTCTCCGCCATGCGGATCGCGCCGTTGCTCCCCTCTTCACCGGGCGAGCGCACGACCTCGGCGCCGAAGATCTCGAGCAGCTGCGCGCGCTCGGGCGACACGTTCTCGGGCAGGACGACGCGCAGCTTGTAGCCCCGCAGCCGGGCGACGAGTGCGAGTCCGATGCCGGTGTTGCCCGAGCTCGGTTCGAGGATCGTGTCGCCCGGGTGCAGCTTGCCCTCGCGCTCGGCCATCTCGACCATCGTGAGCGCGATGCGATCCTTCGACGAGCCGCCCGGGTTCTGCCCCTCGAGCTTCGCGTAGATGCGGACGTCGGGATTCGGCGACAGCGCGTGCAAGCCGACGAGCGGCGTGTTGCCGATCAGCTCGAGGATCGACTCGTAGCGCGCCACGCGGTCGCCCCGTCCGTCGCGCTACCCGCCGGCGACGGCCGGGAGGATGGAGACGACGTCGCCGTCGGCGACCTTGGTGTCGAGCCCGTCGAGGTAGCGGATGTCGTCGTCGTCCCGGTAGACGTTGACGAACTTGTGCAGCCCGCCGGACTCGTCGACGAGGTTCCCCGCGAGCCCCGGGTAGCGGCTGGTCAGGGCCGCGAACACCTCCCCGATCGTGGCGCCCTCGGCGGTGACGGTGGCGGCGCCGTCGGCGTGGGGGCGCAGCAACGTGGGGAGACGCACTTCGACGGCCATGGGTTCAGGCTACAACCCTGACCCCGGCACTGGTATTTGGGAGCACCGGCCTGGTGTGGATCCCAGTCCCGGTCTTCGGGATCCACATCCACACGAGCGATGTTCGGTCAGCGGCCCTCCAGCACGACCTGGGTCTCGGTGATCCTGCCGTCGCGGATGCGGTACGACCGCAGCACGGGGTCACCGTGCTTGAGCGACACGAGCACGTACAGCCATCCGGGCTCGGCGGCCTGCCGCACGTCGGTGTCGGACGGGTACGCGTCGGTGTGGGTGTGCGAGTGCCACACGCCGACGAGCTCGCTGCCGCTCGACTCGGCGTCGCGCATGGCGCGGATCAGGTCGCGTGAGTCGACCGTGTACGTGCGGGCCGACGCGTCCGCGTTGCGGCAGGGGTAGACGCGGCTGACCGCGCCGGTCGGCTCGTTGTCGGGGCGCAACGGACCCGCGATGAGTCCGCACGCCTCGTCGGGCAGCCCGTCGTAGCAGTGAGCGACGATCTGCCGGTACTGCTCGACGGTGAGTCGCAGCACCGGCTCCGAGAACTCCGTCGTCACGCCCGTGCGTCTTGGATCGCGCGCCAGACGCGCTCCGACGTTGTCGGCATGTCGACATGCTTGATCCCGAGGTACGACAGCGCGTCGACGACCGCGTTCTGCACCGCCGGCGTCGAGCCGATCGTGCCCGACTCCCCGATGCCCTTCGCGCCGAGCGGGTTGAGCGGCGTCGGCGTCTCGGTGTGCGAGAGCTCGAAGCTCGGCAGCTCGGCCGCGCTCGGCATCGCGTAATCCATGAGGTTGCCCGTGAGCGGGTTGCCGTCCTCGTCGTAGACGACGCCCTCGAACAACGCCTGCGCCGCGCCCTGGGCCACGCCGCCGTGCACCTGGCCGTCGGCGATCAGCGGGTTGAGGATCCGCCCGCAGTCGTCCACCGCGATGTGACGGAGCAGCTCGACCCGACCGGTCTCGGTGTCGACCTCGACGACCGCGATGTGCGCGCCGAACGGGAACGTGGCATCGCCCTGGTTGAAGTCGAGCGCGACCGCGAGCCCGGGCTCCATGTGCTCGGGCAGCTTCGAGCGGTCGTGCGCCGCGTGCGCGAGCTCGCCCCAGCTCAACGCCGACGTGGGCACGCCCGCGACGCCGAGACGTCCGTCGTCGGTGAGGACGATGTCATCGACATTCGCCTCGAGCAGGTGCGCGGCGAGCCGCTTCGCCTTGTCGAGCACACTTTCGCTCGCCTTGTAGAGCGCGCTGCCCGCGGTCTGCAACGAGCGCGAGCCCATGGTCCCCTGACCGCGCGGCACCAACGTCGTGTCGGACTGCACGACGCGCACCGACTCCATCGGTACGCCCAGCAGTTCGGCGACGATCATCGAGAACGAGGTCTCGTGACCCTGACCGTGCGCCGACGTCCCGACCGCGGCGGTGACCGTGCCGTCGGAGTGCACCTCGACCGAGCCGAACTCCTGGAACAGGCCGCCTGCGGTCACCTCGACGTACGTCGACACGCCGATGCCGAGCTGCTTGGCGTCGCCGCGCCGACGCCGCGCCGCCTGCTCCGCGAGCAGCCCGTCGTAGCCGGCGATGCGCGTCGCCTCGGTCAGCGCCTTGTCGTACTCCCCCACGTCGTAGTTCGCGCCGGTCACCGTCGAGAGCGGGAACTCCTCCGGACGCAGGAAGTTGTGGCGGCGGATCTCGACGGGGTCGATGGCGAGCTCGTCGGCGGCCATGTCGAGGATGCGCTCGAGGAACGCCGTGGCCTCGGGACGGCCGGCCCCACGGTAGGCGCCCGTCGGCGACGTGTTGGTCGTCGCGCTGATCGCGTACACCTCGACCTTCGGGATCCGATACACGCCCTGGCCCATCATGCGGGTGAGGAACGGCAGGAACGCGCCCGTCGCGGGGTACGCGCCCGCGTCGCCGACGATGCGCGCCTTGACCGCGACGATCGTGCCGTCGCGCTTCAGACCCATGTCGACGTACTGGATCTGGGCCCGTCCCTGGTTCATCGCGATCATGTTCTCGGAGCGGGTCTCGGTCCACTTCACGGGCCGGCCCAGTTGACGCGCGATCGCCGCCGCGACGAGGTACTCGACGTAGAGCCCGGTCTTCGCGCCGAACCCGCCGCCGACCGCCGGCGCGATGACGCGCACCTTGTCGGGATCGAGATTGAGGTTCGCGGCGAGCGGGTCGCGCACACCGAACGGCGCCTGCGTCGGCGCATAGACCGTGAGCTCGATCTCGTCCGCCGGGCGCGGGTCGACGACGATGCCGTTGGCCTCCATCGGCACCGCGGCGACGCGCTGGTTCACGAAGCGACCGGAGACGACGACCTCGGCCGCGTCCATGAGGTTCGGGTCCTCGCCGAAGTTGAACTCGATGGCGACGTTCGAACCGTGGTCGGGGAACAGCAGCGGCGCGTCGGCCGCGAGCGCGGCCTCGGGGTCCACGACGACCGGTAGTGGGTCGAAGTCGACGATCACGGCCTCGGCGGCGTCGACGGCCTGCGCGCGCGTCTCCGCCGCGACCACCGCGATCACGTCGCCGACGAAGCGGACGGTGTCGGTCGCGAGCGGCGGACGCACGAACACCGGCGGCAGCATGACGAAGCCGTGCACCGGCGCGAGGGGCAGGTCGGGCGCCGCGCACGCGCACACGACACCGGGCATGTCTCGCGCCTCCGAGACGTCGACGTTCGTCAGGCGCGCGTGCGCGACCGTCGAGCGCACGAACGCGAGGTGGACCGTTCCCGGCAGCTGGATGTCGTCGAAGTACCGCGACATGCCGCGCAGGATGCCGGGGTCCTCCCGGCGGGGGACGGCATTGCCGAGGATCGAGCCGGATGCGGGCATGACGGGGACCTCCCTGCGGATCGCGCGGAATCTAGTCGGCGACCCGTTTGCTCCAGTCCGCCAGGACGTCACGGCACTCCGCGATCGTGTCCTCGAGGATCTCGCGCACGGGCCGAACCGAGTCGATGCGGCCCGCGACCTGTCCGCCGAACGCGAACGCAGCGTCGAGGTTGCCGCCGAAGTAGAGGTCGAGGACGCCGCCCAGCTCGCCCAGTGACACCTGTTCCTCACGCTCGAGCGCCTCGCTGTAGGGGGTGCGCAGGACACGGAAGCCCGGTCGCGCGAAGCGGTTGAGGAACACGGTGTCGGTCTCGGCCGCGTCGACGATCAGGCGCTTGTAGTTCTCGTGCACCGGCGACTCGGCCGCCGACACCATGCGGGTCCCCATCTGCACGCCTTCGGCACCGAGCGCGAGCGCGGCCGCCATCGAACGGCCGTCGGCGATCCCGCCCGCGGCGATGATCGGAACGTCGACCTTCGAGCGCACGAGCGGCACGAGGACCATGGTCGAGACGTCGCGGGGGTTCTTGAAGCCGCCGCCCTCACCCCCCTCGGCGACCAGCCCGTCGACACCCGCGTCGACGGCCTTCAACGCCGCGTGCAAGGTCGGCACGACGTGGAACACGATGAGGCCCGCGTCCTTGAGCAGCGCGGTGTACTTCGTCGGATCGCCGGCCGAGGTGGTGACGAAGCGCACGCCCTGGTCGATGACGAAGTCGACAATGCTCGGGTCGCGCACGAACAGCTGGGCGATGTTGACGCCGAACGGCTTGTCGGTGAGATCGCGCATCTTGACGATCTCCTCGCGCACCTCGTCGAGGCGGCCCGACGACGTCTCGATGATCCCCATGCCACCGGCCTCCGAGACCGCCGACGCGAGCTGGGCACGGGCGATATAGCCCATCGGTGCCTGCACGATCGGGTACCGGCAGCCGAGCATCTCCGTGACACGGGTTTGCATCGGGCGAGATACTGCCACCATGGAGCAGACGCCCGTCATCATCGAGGCCGCGCTCAACGGCGTGACCCGCAAGGACCGCAACCCCATCGTCCCCGTCACGCCCGAGGAGATCGTCGCCGACGCGATCCCGTGCATCGACGCGGGCGCGACCGTCGTGCACACGCACAGCCACGACATGAGCGCGCCGGCCGAGGAGAACGCGGCGACGTACGCGGCTGCGTACGCGCCCATCCTCGAGCAGCGACCGGACACCGTCCTCTACCCGACGAGCGGGCTCGGCCCGACGATCGTCGAGCGCTACGCGCACATCCCGCTGCTCGCGGAGATGGGTCTGATCCGCGCCGGGTTCGCCGACACCGGTTCGGTCAACCTCGGCGGGACCGGTTCCGACGGGCTGCCGCCCGACTCGGAGTACGTGTACACGAACTCGTTCCACGACATCGCGTACAAGCTCGACGCGTGCGCGCGCCTCGGGCTCGGCCCGTCGATCGCGTGCTTCGAGCCGGGGTTCCTGCGCGTCGTGCTCGCGTACTTCGACGCGGGACGGTTGCCCGCGGGCACGCTCGTGAAGTTCTACCTGTCGGGCGGTGGCTACCTCGGCGGTCCGGGCGCGGCACCGTTGTGGGGCGCGCCGCCGACGCGCGAAGGCCTGGAGGTCTACGCGTCGATGATCGGCGACCGTCCGATCCCGTGGGCGGTCGCGGTGCTCGGCGGGTCCTTGCTCGACACCGAGGTCGCGGAGCTCGCGCTCGCGCGCGGCGGTCATCTGCGCGTCGGGCTGGAGGACGACCAGGACGGCGGACCCAACGTCGACGCGGTCCGCCGGGCCGCGAAGCTCTGCGCCGACGCCGGCCGTCCTGTGGCAACGCCGCAGGAGGCCGTCTCGATTCTCGGGCTGCCCGATCGGTAGGCGCGGCTAGCGTCGTTCGTTCTATGGCGGACGGCACGCGCGACCGGGGCGATCGCACGGTGATCACGAACCGGCGCGCGCGACACGACTACCTCGTGCTCGACACCTACGAGGCGGGCGTGATGCTCGTCGGGCCCGAGGTGAAGTCGATCCGTGACGGGCGCGCCAATCTGCAGGACGCGTACGCACGCGTCGAGGACGGCGAGGTGTGGCTGCACGGCATGCACGTATCGCCGTACGCGTACTCACGCAGCGAGCACGACCCGGTGCGGCGACGGAAGCTGCTGCTGCACCACGACGAGATCGACGAGCTCGCGCGCAAGACCCAGGAGCGCGGCGTCACGATCGTGCCGTTGCGCGTGTACTTCAAGGACGGGCGGGCGAAGGTCGAGCTCGCGGTGGCCCGGGGCAAGCGCAGCTACGACAAGCGCCAGGCCATCGCGGCCCGCGACGCCAAGCGCGAGGCCGAGCGGGTGCTGAAGGCACGTCGCGGGGCGCGCGACCACTAGCGAGATGCGGAGATGCGGCACTGAGCGTCGGAATCCGACGCCCAGTGCCGCATCTCGTCCGGAGTCCAAAGGGTCGGGCCGGGGCTGCCGATCGGAAGCCGGTGGTGTCCCACGACGGCGACCGGGAGCCGTGGCGCGTCCGCGCCCTGCGGCGGCTTCGCGGGCTCGACGGCCCCGCGCCGGACGAGGCCGCACGTCCCGACGCGCCCACGACCGCGCCGGTGGATGCCGACGACGAGGTGGTCGAGGCCGAGGTCGTCGACGAGGCGCTGGAAGCCGAACCGCCTCATGTCGCGGCGGCGACTCCCCCGCCGTTCGCTTCCGCCTCGACCCCGCCGCGGCCGGCACCGCCCGCGGGGGATCTCGCTGCGGAGCGGCGCCGGCGCCGGTTCCGGGCCGTGATCACCGAGACGTACCCGAGCGTGGCCGAGCACCTGATCGCGCTCGCCGAGGGCGGCCCCGACGCCGACCTGGACGACTGGCTGGCCGTCGCCCGCCTGCTGTCCGACGACCTGCGCCACCGCTCCGGCGGGTTGAGCGCGGAGGCCCGGAGCCGCGCGCTCGAACAGACCGTCGCCGCGGCGCTCGAGGCCCAGGCCCGGTCGTCGGCGCGGCTCGCGGGCTACGCCGACGACGTGCACGACGACCCGTCACCCTTCGACGGTGACCCGGTGGGCACGACGATCTGGGAGCACTACGTCTGTCCCGAGGCGCGCCTCGCGCTGCAGAGCCTGCATGGCGAGGCGCTCGGGAACTGGCTCGACGCGCTGAACGAGCTGTGGGAAGCGGCGAACGCGGTCTACGTGACCGCGGTCGCGCGCGCGGACGGCGGCGGCGCTCGCACACGCCCCGAGCCCGTGACCGGCCCGTCGAGCGGCGACGCGCGGCCGTCGATGCCCCCGGTCGCCGCGCTCCCGGCGCCCGAGCCGGACGACGATCACGCGGCGCTCCCGGTCGCGCCCGCGCCGCCCGTCGACCGCCCCGAGCAGGCCCGTATCCGCCTCAAGGCCGCGCTGGTGCAGGTGGAGGAGCTCTCGCTCTGGTGAGTCTGGCATCACTTCACCCGGCTCCGGCCCGGCGAATCGACTCCGGAGTGCCGGCGGTACACTGGAAGGTCCGGTCACACGTACGACCGGGCAGTTGACAAGGGGGTGCGTGGCTTCGATTTCGAGGATCGAGGCGGGTGAAGCGAGCCGACGTCGCCGGAGCGTCGCAAAAGAGCCGGCACCAAAAACAATTGCCGAGGACAACCTCGCACTCGCTGCTTAATCATTAAGTAGCGCGTCCATTCCGGCCCAGCCGCTCGGTCGGATCGTGGACGTCATGCAGAGCGGCTCACCGCCGGGACTGGCCCGAGGGCCCGGCGGGACATCGCACTCGGGCTGGGACCGCCGGCGGAGGCCGATGACCGACGGTGGTCCGAGACTCTCCCATCGGCTGCGCTCGGAGAAGCCCCGGCAAGAGCTCGGAAGACGCGGGTTCGACTCCCGCCACCTCCACCGACCGACCGACTGAACAACACTTCTGCGGTTGCACACGATCACTCGCCGTTGCGCACCGCGGAGCCCCGCGGTAGACCGTGGTCATGCTGCGGCGGGCGCCCCGAACAACGCGTGGTCGCACGCGCACGGCCATCGTCGTGGTCGCGGCGTTGGCGCTCGTGCTCCTCGCGACCGGTTGCTGGCCCGAGGAGGGCTTCGACGCCGCGCGTTCGGGGTTCACGCCGTACGAGACGACGCTCACCGCGGCGAACGTCTCGGGCCTGAGTCGGGCGTGGGGCGTGAACACGGGCGCGACCGCGAACACGCCGATCGCGCTGGCGAACACCGTCTACGTCGGCGCCGGTGACGCCGTCGAGGCGTTCGACACCGCAGCCGGCGCGACCCGCTGGGTCACCCACAACACCGACCTCGACTTCGGCCAGGTCGGAGCGCTCACCGCGTTCGGCTCCAACGTGCTCGCGCCGGTGACCTGGGGCGGCGAAGGTGGGCTGTTCACCTTCGACGACACGACCGGCGCGCGCAGCGGGAGCCCGACGTTCCACTTCGCAGTCCTCGGCTCGGTCGCCAAGCGCAACAACGACGCGTCCGCGGAGGTCACCTTCGCCTACGGGTCCGGCGGCCCCTACGTCACCTACCTCGACTACGGCCATCAGGCCCTTCTCGACTTCGACACCTCGACAACGGTCACGTCACCGGCGATCGTCGGCCGCCACGTACTGGTCGGTGTGGCCAACGTGATCGAGTCGTATTCGCTCGACAGCTGCACCCCACTGCCGCCGCCCTATCCCAGCGGCTTCTGTGCACCCGAGTGGACCGCCACGTTGCCCGCGGCGCCGCAGTATCCGGTCGGAGTCGGCACGACCGAGACCGCGGTCGGGCTCGCGAACGGTGACGTCGCGGTGCTCGACGTTGCGAGCGGCGCGTTGGTGTGGACGGGACACACCGGCTCGAGCGCGGCGACCGCGCCCGCGGTCGCGAACGGGCATCTTTACGTCGGTGCCGGCGACGGCCGCCTGTACTCGTTCGCGAGCGCGGGGTGCGGGCAGACGACATGTGGGCCCGAGTGGTCGGGCGCGACGGCGACGGGCGCGTCGGTGTCGCACCAGCCGGCAGTGGCCAACGGTGTCGTGTACGTCGGTACATCCGCCGGCGTCGTGTACGCGTTCGCGGCGGCCGGTTGCGGCACCTCGTCGTGCCCGTCGGCGTGGAGCGGCGCGGTCGACCCGTCGGGACCCGCGGCACCCGTGTCCGGACCGATCGTGTGGAACGGCACGGTGTACGCGTCGGCCGGCGCGACACTCGCCGCGTTCCGTCTCCCCGCGTAGCTTCGTCCGCTGCGGCGCCGCGGTGACGTCGCCTTCGCCGTGCTTGTCCTCGGCGGATCAGAAGGCGGGCCGTCGGCCGGACCGACCGCGGCGCGCCCGCTCGCGTGGACACCCCGCACGAGTCATCGCGCTGCGGCTCGTCAACCGCCCTGCGAGAACGTGACGAGCGGCCCTGGCGCAGGCCCGCACGGAAGGAGGACCCTTCGACGAGATAGGGAACCGAGGGGTGCGCGATGACGGTTCCGTCCGGGATATCGCGAGGCGCGCGAGCGGGCCTGCTCGCCGTCGTCGCCTTCGTCGTGCTCGCCGCCGCGTGCACCGGGATCGCCAACGGTCGTCGCGGGCGCACCCAGACGATCGTCTACACCCCATCGGGGGAGGACTTCGCCAACCCCGAACGCGGCTTGACACTCAGCAAGCTGCCGCCCGACCCGGTCATCCGATGGGACTCGTGCGGCGCCGGGAACAACTTCACCGCGTACGACTACACCGCGTGGACGCCCGCACTGACCGCCGAGGAGCTGCGCGCCAACCGCGCCGGCGGACGGTCGCTCGTGACGATGTTCTACCACCTCGCCGAGTTCCGGAACGCGCCGTTGAGCGACGCGTTCCTGACCCGTGTCGACCACGACTTCGCGGTCGCGCGCGAGACCGGCTTCAAGATCGTCCCGCGCTTCGCCTACAACTACTTCACCGGCGGACCGGACGCGCCGCTCGACCGCGTCCTCCAGCACCTCGACCAGCTCGGGCCCGTGCTGCAGCGCAACGCAGACGTGCTCGCCTTCATGGAGCTCGGCTTCATCGGCTGCTGGGGCGAGATGCACACGTCGAGCAACCGGCTCATCGCCGACGGCTCGCTGAACGACGCGACACGCATGATCATCAACAAGGCGTTCGCGGTGGTACCGAGCGAGCGGATGATCGCCGTCCGCTACGCCGGCTACGAGTTCCAGTTCTTCGGCAACGACGACTTCCGCCCGATCCCGCCGCTGACGAGCGCGAACGCGTTCGATGGCAGCATCCGCGCCCGCTGGGGGCAACACGACGACTGCGTCGTGTGTGGCGAGTGGAACTGGGGGACGTGGTCGGCGCCGAACCAGGGTCCGTTCGCGATCCGCGACTTCCTCGACGCGGATACACGCTGGGTCGTCCAGGCGGGCCAATCGGGCACGCCGGGCCCGCCGCAGCCACCGGACGCGGACCAGGACGGTTGGACGAGCGACTACGCATCGTGCCGACGCGTTCTGCCGATCCTCGAGGCCGAGCACTGGAGCGCGATGGACGCCGGGCCCGCGCACGCGTGGTTCGGCGCCGCGGGTGGGCAGTGGCAGCAGGAAGGTTGCCTCGACGCGATCACGACTCGCCTCGGCTACCGGTTCAGGCTGACATCGGCAACGCTCCCGGAGCACGTGCAGCAGGGCGCGCCGATGCCGCTCGAGCTCCAGCTATACAACGACGGCTTCGCCGCGCCGTACAACGCGCGCGCGTTCGAGCTCGTGTTCCGGAACCGCAGAAGCGGCGCGCTCACCCGGGTCCCGCTCGCAGCCGACCCGCGTCGATGGCAGCCCGGCCCGGTCGCGCTGTCGCTCGCACCGACGGTGCCGCGACAGCTCGCGCAGGACGAGTACGACGTGTTGATCGCCTTCCCCGACCCCTCCCCGTCGCTCCACGATCGTCCAGAGTTCGCGATCCGTCTCGCGAACGACGGCGTGTGGGACGCGACATGCGGGTGCAACTCGTTGCACGCGTCGCTGCGTGTCCTGCCCGGCCGCTGAGCGCCGCCCGTGCATCGAGCACTGCGGGCGCCTACGATTCCCGCTGTGCCGATGTTCCTCGATCGCCATGACGCGCCGGGCGTCACGCCGCAGGAGCTCGCTGACGCGCACCAGCTCGACGTCGCGGTCCAGGAGAAGCACGACGTCCGGTTCCACACGTACTGGTTCGACCCCACGAACGGGTCGGTCTTCTGCCTCGCGGAGGGCCCGAACCGGGACGCGATCGAAGCGGTCCACACCGAAGCGCACGGACTCACGGCGGATCTCGTCATCGAGCTCGATCCGCAGGCGCCGCTGAACGCGCTGTTCGGTGCGCCGCCGGCCTTTCCGGTCGGAACCCCGTACACCGCCCCGGGGATGCGGGCGATCGTCTTCACCGACGTGTGTGGTTCGGTCGCGCAGACGCACGCGCTCGGGGACGACGGCCACATGCGGCTGCTGCGCGAGCACAACGACATCGTTCGCGCCGCCCTCACGCCGCGCGACGGCCGCGAGGTGAAGCACACGGGCGACGGGATCATGGCCGCCTTCACCTCCGTCGCCGCCGCCGTGGATTTCGCGATCGCGGTCCAACGGACGCTCGCCGACCGCAACGACAGCGCCATCGTCCCGCTCGAAGTCAGCATCGGGATCAGCGCGGGAGAGCCGCTCACCGACGACAGCCAGGATCTCTTCGGCGCCGCGGTGCAGCTCGCAGCGCGGCTGTGCGATGCCGCGCCGCCCGGGCACATCGCGGTCTCGCTCGCAGTTCGTGAGCTCTGCATCGGGAAGCCGTTCCGGTTCGACGCCCTCGGTCCGTTCGCGCTCAAGGGCATGCCGGACCCGGTGCACGCGTACGGGGTCCTCTGGGACCAGTAGACGCATCGGGGTCAGCCCGCGGTGAAGCGCCGAACGGCCGGGTTCGTGGTTTCCGCTCTCGCGCTGCTCACTGCCTGCGGGAGCGGACCGGGCAGGCTCGCGAGTGGAGCGAGCAGAGCTCGGACGAGCATCACACGACCCGCCGCGGCGATGCCGAGAGTGACATCCACAGCGGAGACCTCGCGGCTCCGCGTGGATCCGCCTCGACCGGCGGACTCCACCCCGCTCAGCCAGGCAGCGTCCAAAGCCCCGTGAACATCGGCGGCCCGGTCGAGGAACAGGGTCCCCCTGTACGCCCGAGCGAGCCGGTCGTGGCTGCGCTCGATCCGGTGACCGGGCAGCTCATGTGGGAGGCCTGGACGTCCGACGGATCGATCTCACTCGCATTCGTCACGCGCCGACATCGCGCGACCGGAGGAGCCCAACGATGCACTTGGACGATCGCGTGCGGGCGATGCTCGACAGCCGGAGCTTCGCAGTGCTGGCCACGCTCAACGCCGACGGCTCGCCGCAGACCTCGGTCATCTGGGTCGGCCGCGACGATGACGTCGTGCTGTTCACGACGCACAGCAAGCGACAGAAGACGCGCAACCTCCGGCGCGATCCCCGCGCGTCGTTGACGGTGTTCGCGGCCGACGACCCGTACCAGACCGCGAACATCCACGGC
>DATBEZ010000093.1:0-73839 GCA_036558745.1 Acidimicrobiia bacterium | reverse complement strand
CCCGTCGCGTCGCGATGACGCAACGCGACCATCGTCGCGAACGCGCCCGCGAGCGCGGTCACCTCGTCGGTGAGCGCGATGGGCGGAAGCAGCGGCGCGCCGTCGGGCTCACCGCTCAGGTCGGACAGTCCGCTCATCGCTTCCGCGATCGTCGCGAAGCCCGGGCGGCGCGCGTACGGGCCGTCCTGGCCGAAGCCGCTCACCCGGACGAGGACGAGGCGCGGATTGCGGGCGGTCAGCACGTCGGGACCGAAGCCCAGCCGCTCGATGGTCCCCGGCCGCATGTTCTCGACCAGGACGTCGGCCCAGTCCACGAGCCGGCCCAGCGCCTCCCGGCCGGTCTCCGACTTGAGGTCGAGCGAGATCACCCGCTTACCCCGGCCCACGAGCTTCCACATGAGGGTCTGGCCGTCCCGGGGGTCCCGCCAGCCCATGTTGCGGGTGGTGTCACCCCCGGGTCCCTCGACCTTGACCACCTCGGCCCCGAAGTCGGCCAGGTGGCGGGCGATCCCCGGACCGGCCAAGACGGTCGAGAGGTCGACGACCTTCAGGGACTCCAACGCCTGCATGGAGAGATGTTGGCTCAGGTCGCGGGGGTCGCCACGAACGCGCGCCGTTTACCAGGCGGGGTCGGTGAGGAGGAGCTCCGTCACCTCGTCGGGCGGGCGCGGGCGGGCGAAGTGGAAACCTTGCGCGAGATCGCAACCGAGCACGCGCAACAGCTCGAGCTGGCGATCCGTCTCCACGCCCTCCGCGATCGTCGTGAGGTCCAGCGTCCGCCCGAGCTCGACCACCGCCGACACGATCGCCTGATCCTGCGGTCGGTCGTCGAGCTCGCGCACGAACGACCGGTCGACCTTCACCACGTCGACCGGGAAGTTCCGCAGGTACGTGAGCGACGAGTAGCCGGTGCCGAAGTCGTCGATGCCGAGCTGGATGCCGCTGGCCTTGAGTGCCTCGAGCGTCTCGAGCACGGAGTGCACGGCTTCCATGAACACGGTCTCGGTCATCTCGAGGCACAGCAGGTCGGGCCGCATCCCCGACTGCGCGAGCACGGCGCGCACCGTCTCGGCCAGCGCGGGCTGCGCGACCTGACGCCCCGAGATGTTGACCGCCAGGTGGAGCGGCTCGGGAAGCTGCTGTTGCCAGGTCCCGTGCTGACGGCACGCCTCCTCGAGCACCCACCGCCCGATCGGCCCGATGAGCCCGCTCTCCTCCGCCACGTCGATGAACTCGTCGGGTGCGATCAGCCCGCGCGTCGGGTGCTCCATACGGAGCAGAGCTTCGACACCGACGATGTGACCGCGATCGAGGCTGATGATCGGCTGGTAGTGCAGGCGGAAGCCGTTGTTCGCGAGCGCGTCGCGCAGGTCCGACTCCATCTGCACGCGCGCGCTCGCCTGGCGGCGGAGGCTCTCGTCGTAGAGCTCGAAGCACGCGCGGCCGCGGCCCTTCGCGCGGTACATCGCGGTGTCGGCGCGCCGCAGCAGCTCGCCGGGGTCGTCGGTCATGGCGCGCGTGAGCGCAACGCCGATGCTCGGCGACACGACGAGGCTGCGCCCCGCCAGCGTGATCGGCATCGAGATGGCCTCGAGCAGACGGTCGGCGATCCCGATCGCGTCGGTCTCGTCGCCGAGCCCGTTGCAGACGACCACGAACTCGTCGCCGCCCAATCGGGCCACGGTGTCGGGCGGCCGCACGACGGTCTCGATCCGCTTGCTCACCTCGATCAGGAGCTGGTCACCGGTCTCGTGACCGAGGTCGTCGTTGATGCGCTTGAACCGGTCGAGGTCGAGGTAGAAGACGCCGACCACCGACTGGCGCCGGCTCAGCTCGTCGAGATCGTGCTGCAGGCGGTCCATGAGGACGCGCCGGTTCGACAGGCCCGTGAGCGGATCGTGCAGGGCCTGGAACACGAGCCGGTCTTCTGCCGCGCGTCGCGCGGTCACGTCGGCCAGCTGAATGATGGCGTATTGCGGCTCGCCCGCGTCGTCGTAGACGGCGCGCATCGTGAGGTGCACCCAGACGACGTCGCCGTGCGCGTCGCGGATCGGTTGCTCGCGTTGGTGCGACGGCGCCTCGCCGCGGATCATGCGGTTCAGCGCTTCGACGTCCTCGGCACGCTCGGCGGGATCGGTGAGCTCGTAGGGCGCCATCGTGACGAGCTCGGCTTCCGAGTACCCGGTCAGGTTCGAGAACGCCTTGTTCACGTGGACGATGCGGCCACGGTGCGGTTCCGTGAGGTCCACGAGCGCCATGCCGATCGGCGCGTCCTCGAACGCGACGCGGAACCGCTCCTCGCTGTAGCGCAGGGCCTCCTGGGTCGCGACACGGCCGGCGTGCTCACGCGAGAGTGCGAGGGCGTGCGACGCCCGTTCCGCCAGCTCGCGCGCGAAGGACACGTCCGAGTCGCCGAAGTGACGACCGGACTCGGGCGTCGTGACGAGCGAGAGCGAGCCGAACGTGCGTCCGCGGCTCACCATCGGCAACGTCATCGCCGACGACACCTCGACCTCGTGCAGGAGATCGAGGTGGTGCTCGTCGCGAGCAAAGCGCTCGAGGTCCGGGACGCCGATCACGCCGTGCACGAACGCGCCGCCGGCACGGAGCCGGTCGGTGTCGATCGTCCCCTCGCCGACGACGTAGCGCCAGTGCAGCTCGTAGAGCGCCTGCTGCTTCGCCGGGTCGCGGTGCGCCAGCCCGACGCGCGTCGCCCCGCTCTCGTCGACCACGTAGACCGAGCACCAGTCGGCCATGTCGGGCACGAGGAGCCGCGGGATGAGCTCGATCGTCGTCTCGTAGTCCTGGGCCTCGCAGCGGGCGACGAAGTCGGTGAGGAGCCGTTCGCGCTCACGAGCAAGCCGTTCCGCCTGCTCGGCCTGCGTCCGCTCGATCGCGACCGCGATCCGGTCCGCCGCGAGGCGCAGCACCTCGACGTCGTTGTCGTCGAAGCGGCCCTCCCGGCGACTGCCGACGTGGAGGACGCCGACGAGCCGGTCGTCGTCCAGCAGCGGGACGCCCGCGAGACTCCGCAGGCCCCGCGTCCGGAGGGACGCACCGCCGGACGGGTCGTCGATCGCGTCGCGCAGGATCGCCGGCTCCCGGGTCGCGGCGATCGTGCCGGCGAAGCCGACGCCGATCGGTACCGGCACGTCGTCCTCGTCGTCGGGAACGCCGGTCGACGCGCCGAACAGCAACATGTCGCCGTCGTCGCTGACGAGGCGGATCCGGGCGGTGTCGGCGTCCATCGAGACGACCAGACGCTCGAGCAGCGCGTCCAGCATCTCGTCGAGGTCGAGGCGCGCGAGCCCGACGTCGGTGATCTCCTGGAGCTGGCGGACGCGACGCATCGCGGCGACGCGCGCCGCGTACATTCGGGCGTTGTCGAGCGCGAGCGCGGCGCGTGACGCGATCTCCTGGACGAAGCGCAGATCCTCGACCGTGTACGGCGCGCCGCCCTGTATGCGAGCCGCGGCGATGGACCCGAACGTCTCGCCGCGCGCGGTGAGCGGCACGATGATGAGCGAACCGAGCGGGAACCTCGTCACGAGGTCTCGGTGTGCGGCGTTGACGTTGTCGGCGACCTCGTCGGGACGCACCTCGGCGACGAACACGACCTCGCCCGAGCGCAGCACGCGTTGTGCCCAGCCCGAGTCCAGGTCCGGCTGCGACGTGGCGTAGAGCTCGCGCAACGACGCGACGGCGTCGCCCGGGGCGTCGAGCCCGACCAGCGTAAGGCGCTCGCCGTCGTCCGAGAGCAACGAGACGATGCACGCGTCGCCGACGACGGCGCGAACCTGCGTCGCGACGACCTGCGCCGACGCGGCCAGGTCCTCGAGCGACGCGTTGAGCCGATGCGTGAAGTCGGCGAGCAGCTCGGCGCGCGCGGCTTGTCGCCGCAGACCCTCGTCGACCATCGCCACGTCGCCGTCGGCGACGGATGGCGCCACATCCCACGCACCGGCCTCGACCGGCGCGTCACGACGTCGCAACCGGTTCAGCACCGTGACCGGCCCGAACCGCCGCCGGGCGCGCATCGACGGCTGACGTGTCGGCCGTCCGGCGTCCTCACGCCACCGGACGGTTCGCTGGGAGAGCCCGTCGGCCTCACGTGCAACTCCGCTTCACCTGCCCGGGTGTCTCGAACGGAACTTATCCAACCACCGTTGGATATCCAACAGTACGCGTCCGCACGACCACTCGGAGCGCGAACAGACGGCGGCGCGAACCGGCCGAATCGCCCCTTGTGGACGATCAGAAGCGGACCGTGAACCCTCGGGCTGCGAGCGGACCGAGCGCGTAGTCGCGATAGAGCCCCGCGAACATCGGCCGGGTGCGCTCGGTCCAGGCGAGCGCGTCGGGTGACGCGATCCGGCGCACGATCTGCGTGTAGCCACCTTCGTGCACGCGGTACTCCGCCCAACAGCCCGGATAGTCCTTGGTCGCGCCGATCTCGACGAAGGGCACGGGACCGGTGCGGGCGAAACGGCGCACACGGTTCCGGTGCGTGTGCCCGGCGAAGTAGCCGACGATCGCGTCGTGGCGGGCGACCACGTCGACGAGACGGTCGCTGTCGTCGGGCGCGATGCCGAAGTACGTGGGGTTGCGGTCGGCGCTCTCGACGTTCCAGCAGTGGTGGTGGCCGAACACGAACACCGGACCGGTCGCGTTCCGGCCCAGCTCGTCGAGCCATGCGAGCTGCTCCGTCCCGACACGACCGCGTTCGAGACGGGGGATCACGGTGTCGATCACCGCGAGCGTCACGCCGCCGAGCTCGACCGCGTACGGCGCATCCTGCACCGCGAGCCCCGGGTCGATCATCGCGTCGTGGTTGCCGCGCACGTGGTGCAGATGCGGCCCCAGCCGCCCGTACGCGTCGAGGAACGCGCCGTACTCCTCCTCCGTGCCGAGGTTCGTGAGATCGCCCTTCGCGATCACCGCGTCGGGCGCGAGGGCCTCGATCTCCCCGATGGCGGCGCGGTTCATGACCTCGGGATACGGGAGCTCACCCGGGGCGCTGCGCAACACGGGTCCGAGCTCCTCGGGATCGACGTCACCGACCCTGCCGCACTCGACCTCGCCGAAGTGCACGTCGTTGACGGTCGCGACGGTCGCGAGCAGCGGTCCGGGCGGAACGTCGAGCGTGGTCACCTGCGACGGAAGGTACGCGTCGTGCGCGACGCCTTCGACGTCGATGTCGTATGTCGTCGCCGGGGTCAGGCCTGTGGCGCGCGCACGATGGTTCGGGCCCGTCGTCGTGATTTCACGGTCGCCGACACGGGTGACGACCTCGACGCCGGGTTCGGTAACGAACGTGACCACGACCTCGTCGGGTCCGACGGTCATGACCTCGGCGTCATGCACCGCGCCCGGGCCGTGCACGGTGGCTCAGGCCCGCGCGCGACGGCCGATGCGGCCGTAGAGCCGCCACTGGCCCCGTTGGAACCCGGCGCGGTGCGCGGACAGGCGCGACACATGCACCCATGCGTCGAGGCGGTAGGGGTCCGCGGGCGGCTCGGCGACGACACGCGACCGGGTGAGCATGCCGACCGCGGCGACGATCGCCGCGACCTCCTCCGGCGTCGCCTCGGGCGAGATCGACCGCAACACCGGACCGGGCTGACGTGCAGAGGTCGTCACAGCGGCACGTTCCCGTGCTTGCGCTGGGGCAGGCGCTCCTTCTTCGAGCGCAGCACCTCGAGCGCCTTCGCGAGCACCTGACGGGTCTCGCGCGGGTCGATGACGGCGTCGACGTAGCCCCGTTCGGCCGCGCTGTAGGGGTTCGCGAACCGGTCGGTGTACTCGGCGATGAGCTCGGCCCGCCGAACCTCGGTGTCGGCCGCGGCCTCGATCTCCTTGCGGAAGATGATGTTGACCGCACCCTGCGGTCCCATGACGGCGATCTCGCCCGACGGCCACGCGTACGCGAGGTCGGCGCCGATCGACTTCGAGTTCATGACGACGTAGGCGCCGCCGTAGGCCTTGCGGGTGATGATCTGGACCCGCGGCACCGTCGACTCGCAGTACGCGTAGAGCAGCTTCGCCCCGTGTCGGATGATGCCGCCGTACTCCTGATCGGTCCCGGGCAGGAAGCCGGGCACGTCGACGAACGTCACCAACGGGATGTTGAACGAGTCGCAGGTGCGGACGAACCGACCCGCCTTCTCCGACGCGTCGATGTCGAGACAGCCCGCGAGGACCTGCGGCTGGTTGCCGACGATGCCCACCGCACGCCCGTCGATGCGCGCGAAGCCGCAGATGATGTTCATCGCGAAGAAGGGTTGTACCTCCATGAAGTCGCCGTCGTCGACGATCTCCGTGATGACCTTCTTCATGTCGTAAGGCTTGTTCGGCGCGTCGGGGATCAGGTCGATGAGCGAATCGCAGGCACGCTCGGGGTCGTCCTCGGGCTCGTAGTAGGGCGGGTCCTCGAGGTTGTTCAAAGGCAGGAACGACATCAGGTAGCGGACCTGCTCGAGACACGTCTGCTCGTCGTCGTACACGAACGTCGCCACGCCCGACTTGGACGCGTGCGTCATCGCCCCGCCGAGCTCCTCCTGGGTGACGTCCTCGCCGGTGACGGTCTTCACGACGTCGGGCCCCGTGATGAACATGTGCGAGGTGCCCTTGGTCATGAAGATGAAGTCGGTCATCGCAGGCGAATAGACCGCTCCACCCGCGCACGGTCCGAGGACCACGCTGATCTGCGGGACCACGCCCGACGCCTTGACGTTGCGGAAGAAGATGCCGCCGTAGGAGTCGAGGGAGACGACACCCTCCTGGATGCGCGCGCCCGCGCCGTCGTTGAGCCCGATCATCGGCGCGCCGACCGACTCGGCCAGGTCCATGACCTTGTGGATCTTGTCGGCGAACACCTCGCCGAGCGCGCCGCCGAAGACGGTGAAGTCCTGCGAGAAGACGAAGACCTTCCGGCCGTCGATCGTGCCCCAGCCCGTGATCACGCCGTCGGTCAGCGGGCGGGTGTTCTCGATGCCGAAGCCGTGCGCGCGGTGCCGGGCCAGCATGTCGAGCTCGACGAACGATCCTGGGTCGAGCAGGAGGTCGAGGCGCTCGCGCGCGGTGAGCTTGCCGCGCTTGTGCTGGCGCTCGATCGCGGCGGGACTGCCGGCGTGCAAGGCCTCTTCCCGGAGCTTCGCGAGCTCGTCGAGACGTTGGTCGATCGGCGTGATGGGCGGCGCGACGGGCGGGCCGGCCGCACCCTCGCCCTGCGCGGCCGCGAGCTCCGCGCCCTCGATGTCGTGTTCCTCGACCGCCATGTCGTTGGCTCCCTACGCGTGTGGCCGAACGCGCGAGCAGCGTAGTGGCGCGGTGCCGGACGACTGACACCCGCCTCGACCGCGCGCGGCAGCAGACGCGACGAGGCCACGGACAGCGGTGTCCGTGGCCTCGGCGTCGGTCAGCCGACGGGAGCGAGGAGTGCGTCGAGGACGGCGCCCCACTCGGGGAGGATCCCGTAGTGGCCCTGGTCGGGCCAGACGGTGAGACGGGCGCCCGGCAGCGCGCCGGCCAGGTAGCGGAGGCCCGGCTCGGCGCGGGTGTCGTGGGCGCCTTGCCAGAGCAGGACGCCCGGTGCGACCTCTGCGGTGCCGAAGCCCCAGCGGCGCCATGAGGCGACGAGGTCGTCGGCGAGGCCGACCGCTCCCTGGCGGAACGCCTCGTGGACGTCGTCGAGCAGCATCGGGCGCACGGCCGGGTCGGCGAGAACGGCGCGGTCGGGTGCGGGGCCACCGTCGCCGAGGTAGCTGGGCGGATCGTCGACCCAGCCCTGCATGTAGCGGGCGATCGCGCGAACGGAACGGCCGGGATCACTGCGGGCCATCTCGGCGGTGGGCCGCATGTGAGGCGGCATCGCGTCCCAAGCGCCCGGCACCTCGTCGAGCGGCGCCGGGCCGCTCGCGACGCCGACCCGTCTCAACCGGCCCGCGAGCGACGGCGTCGCCGCGCAGCCGAGCGCGTGCGCGCCTCCCGCGGAGACGCCGAAGAGCGCGAAGTCGTCGAGACCCAACGCGTCGGCGAGCGCCGCGATGTCGTGCGATGTGTCGAGCAGGCTGCGCCCCTCCTGACGGGTCGATCCGCCGTAGCCGGGGCGGTCGAACGTGACGAGGCGGACGCGGCGCGAGCGCGTCGTCGCGTCGTCCGGAACGAAGCGTCGTGAACCGGGCGCGCCGTGCAGCACGACGACGGGCACACCGTCGGGGTCGCCGTGCTCCTCGTAGGCCAGCGTCCGGCCGTCGTCGAGAGCGACGGCGGCCACCGCGCCTACTTCGGCTCCTCGACCAGCTCGATGAGCGTGCCGAACGCGGTCTTCGGGTGCACGAACGCCACCGTCGTCCCGCGGCTGCCCGGACGCGGCGCCTCGTCGAGGACGCGGAACCCGTGCGACTTCACCGACTCGAGCGCCTCCGCGCACGAGTCGACCCGGTAACCGACGTGGTGGATGCCCTCGCCCTTGTTCGCGAGGTACTTCGCGACCGTCGAGTCGTCGCGCGACGGGGTGAGCAGCTGGATGTAGGAGTCGGCGACGCGCAACAGCGCCTCTTCCACGCCGTCCTTCTCCACCACCTCGCGGTGCTCGACCTCGCATCCGTACGTCTCGCGGTAGTAGTCGATCGCGGCCTCGAGGTCGTTCACCGCGATCGCGACGTGGTCGATCTCCGTCAACAACATGTGAGTCATTGTGTCGCTAGCCCTGGTGGCGGCGGAAGAGGGTCACCTGCGGGAGCAGGCGCTCGCGCATCTCGGGATCGGTCACGCCCAGGCCCTCCTCGGGGGCGAGCACGAGGATGCCGAGCTTGCCCTCGTGGAGGTTGTGGTGCACCTCGTACGCGGCCTCGCCGGTCTGGTCGAGCGAGAAGATCCGCGACAACGTCGGGTGGATCCTGCCTTCACCGATGAGCCGGTTCGCCTCCCACGCCTCCCGGTAGTTGGCGAAGTGGCAGCCCTTGATCGTCTTGAGGTTCATCCAGAGGTAGCGGTTGTCGTACTCGATCGTGTAGCCCGACGTCGCCGCGCACGTGATGATGAGACCGCCGCGCTTCGCGACGAACACGGACGCACCCATCGTCTGACGGCCGGGGTGCTCGAAGACGATGTCGGGGTCGGTGCCGGCGAGCTCGCGGATCTTCTTGCCAAAGCGACGCCACTCGGCCGGGTCCTGGGTGTTGTCGTCCTTCCAGAACCGGTAGCCCTCGGCCTTGCGGTCGATGACGTGCTCGACGCCCATCTCGTGCAGCAGCGCGGCGCGCTCGGGTGACGACACGACGCCGACCGGTGTCCCGCCCCCGTTGAGCACGTACTGGCACGCGTACGCCCCGATGCCGCCGCTCGCACCCCAGACGAGCACGGTCTGGCCCTGCGTCATCTGCGCGCCGTTCGGGCTCACGATCATGCGGTAGCTCGTGGAGTTGGTGAGCGCGTTGACCGCGGCCTCCTCCCACGTGAGGTGCGCGGGCTTGGGCATGAGCTGGTTGGCCTTGACGAGCGCGATCTCGGCCAGGCCTCCGTAGTTGGACTCGAAGCCCCAGATGCGCTGGTTCGCGGCGAGCATCGAGTCGTCGTGTGCGCTCGGGTCCTGGTCGTCGACGAAGTTGCAGTGCACGGTGACCCGGTCACCCGGCTTCCAGTTGCGGACCGCGCTCCCGACGCGAAGGACGACGCCGGACGCGTCGCTGCCCATCACGTGGAAGGGCTGGTCGTGTCGCTTGGCCCACGTGCTCTCCTTGCCGAGACGCTTCAGGAACTGGAACGTCGGCAGCGGCTCGAAGATCGACGTCCACACCGTGTTGAAGTTGATCGAGCTCGCCATCACCGCGACGAAGGCCTCGTCGGGTGCGAGCTCGGGCAGCGGCACGTCGTCGATGTGCGTCGACTTGCGCGGGTCCTTCTCCTCCGACGGCATGCCGGCGAACATGTCCTGCTCGTCCTCGCGCACGACCGCGCCGCGAAACGACGAGGGGAGCGAGAGCGCGGCGATGTCGTCGTCCGGCGCGTTCGCGAGGACGGCGTCTCTGATGGCGTCGATCTCGGTCATGGGCCCAGACGGTAGCGGGGCCTACCCGGGCGCTCCATGCTCGGGTCGGGTTGCGACGACGAAGAAGGGCCCGCTCCTCACGTTCGCGCCCGACAGTCTCGTGTCGTGGAGGCTCGTCGGCGCCAGGTCCACAGCCGGAGCGACCTCCTCGACAGCCCAACCGGCCGCGGAGACGAAGGTCGGAGCGTCCTCCCGTCGGAGCCGGAAGCGGTACGTCTCTCGTCCGCGGTAGTACGCGGTCATGAGGCGACGCGTGAGCGGCCGGTCCTCGAACCCGTCCTCGAAGCTGACCGCGAGGCGGCTGCCCACAGGGCAGCATTCGAACAGCCGTGCGAGGAGGTCGGCGACGTCGCGCTCGTCGAGGTACACGACCAGACCCTCGACGACGTAGGCGGTCGGTTCGTCGGCTCGCAGCCCGGCGTCCGCGAGGAGCTCGACGAGCCGCTCATCGGTGACGTCCGCGGGGACGTAGACCGGACCGCCGGCGGGCGCGCGCCGGCGCTTGTCGGCCTGGGTCGCCCGTCGGTCGACCTCGAAGAACGACACGCCGGGACGGGCGAACCGCCACGAGCGACTGTCGTACCCGGCGGCCAGGATCACGACCTGGCGCGTGCCGGTCGCGATCGCTTGCTCGACGAAGCGATCGAAGAAGATCGTGCGCACCGCGAGATACGGGCCACTCGACCGGCGCGCGAGTCGCCACAACCCCGGTAGCTGCAACCACGAGAGCGGCCGCCGCGCGTTCGTCGGCAGGAACTCCCGCGCGAGCGTGTCGTCGACGACGCCCAACGAGGCGAGTTGCGCGCGGATGAACAGCACGCCTTGCGCCGAACGCGACACCCTCTCTTCCGCCACCCGCAGAAGGTAGATCCGTCTCCGCCCGGCCGCCTCGGGCGCGACCATGGCCCGTGTCCGCGAAGCCGAAGCTCGGCGCCCGGTACTGGCGCATCTGGTGGGCCGCGTCCGTGTCGACCCTCGGCGACGGCGTGCGCCTGGTCGCCCTTCCACTGCTCGCGACCACGCTCACGCGAGACCCGGTTCTCGTCGCGCTGGTCACGCTCGCGCAGGGGCTGCCGTGGCTGCTGTTCGCGCTGGTGAGCGGCGCGCTCGTCGACCGCCTCGACCGTCGCCGGGTGATGTGGAGTGTCGACCTCGTCCGGGCCGCGATCGCGGTGACGCTCGCGATCACGGCCGCGCTCGGCGTCGTGACGATCTGGCTGCTGTGCCTGCTCGCGTTCCTGCTCGGCACCGCGCAGACCCTCTTCGACAACGCGGCGCAGGCCATCATGCCGATGGTCGTCGGCCGCGACCGGCTCGAGCAGGCGAACAGCAAGCTGTTCGGCGCGCAGGTGGTGACCGAGGAGTTCGTGGGGCCGCCGCTCGGCGCGTTGCTGTTCGCGGCCGCGGTCGCGGCGCCGTTCGTGCTCGACGCGTCGTCGTTCCTGATCGCCGCGCTGCTCGTGTTCACGATGCCGGGATCGTTCCGCGCCGCGCCCGTCGGCGACGCGCCGCGCACCCGGCTGCGCCACGAGATCGCGGAAGGCCTGCGCTGGCTCTGGCACCACCGCCTGCTCCGCACGCTCGCGCTGATGCTGAGCGTGTGGATGTTGGTCGAGACCGCGACCGGATCGATCTTCGTGCTGTTCGCGCTCGAGACCGTGCATGTCAGCAAGACCGGGTACGGCCTGCTCTTCAGCGCGGGCGCGCTCGGCAGCGCCGTCGGCAGCGCGTTCGCGCCGAGGATCGCGGCTCGCTTCGGAGACGCGCCGTCGATGCTCGCCGGCGTGGTGGTGAACGCGCTCGGACTGATCATCGTCGCCGCGTTCCCGCAAGCGGTCGTCGTGGGCGTGATGGGCGCGGTCGGCGGGGCGGCGGCGCTGGTGTGGAACGTGATCACCGTGTCGTTGCGCCAGACCCTGATCCCCGACCACCTGCTCGGCCGGGTGAACAGCGTCTACCGGTTCCTCGGGTGGGGCTCGATGCCGATCGGCGCCGCCCTCGGCGGCGTCATCGCCGGGGTGGCGGGGCTGCGGGCCCCGTTCTTCATGGCCGGCGGGATCCTGCTCCTCCTCGCCCTGGCCGGCTCCCGGGTCGTCAACCCGGCCACGGTGGCCCGGGCCCGTGCCGACGCCGCGGCCGAGCGTGGCGGACAGGAACCCGCCGGCGAGGCGGCGGCTACCATCCGGTAACACGCCGTTCGCGCCCAGGGAGGGTCACGATGCCCGGCTCCGTCATCGTCTCGTCAGCCCGTACGCCGATCGGGAAGCTCTCGGGCGCGCTGGCGTCGTTCAGCGCCATGGACCTGGGCGGCCTCGCCATCAAGGCCGCCCTCGAGCGGGCCGGGGTCGCTCCCGACGCCGTCGACTACGTGCTGATGGGCCAGGTCCTCCAGGCCGGCCAGGGCCAGATCACGGCGCGCCAGGCCGCGGGCAACGCCGGCGTCCCGATGAGCGTGCCCGCGATGACCGTGAACAAGGTGTGCCTCTCGGGCATCAACGCCATCTACCTGGCCGACCAGATGATCCAGGCCGGCGACGCGGAGATCGTCGTGGCCGGCGGGATGGAGTCGATGACGAGCGCGCCCTACCTCCTCCCCGGGGCGCGCGCCGGCTACCGCATGGGCAACGGCGACCTCGTCGACTCGCTCATCAACGACGGTCTGTGGTGCGCGTTCGACGCCATCCACATGGGAGCCGGGACCGAGCAGTACTGCGGGAAGGTCGGCGGCATCAGCCGCGAGGCGCAGGACGAGCTCGCGGCGAAGAGCCACGAGCGCGCCGCCGCCGCGATCAAGGAAGGTCGCTTCGCCGACGAGATCACGCCCGTCAGCGTCAAGCAGCGCAAGGGCGATCCGATCCTCGTCGAGAACGACGAAGGCGTCCGTCCGGGGACGACGGCCGAATCGCTCTCGTCGTTGCGTCCCGCGTTCTCCAAGGACGGCGCGATCACCGCGGGGAACGCGTCGCAGATCTCCGACGGCGCGGCCGCGGTCATCGTCATGAGCAAGAAGAAGGCCGAGGCGCTCGGCGTCGCGCCGCTCGCGGAGCTCGTCGCGTTCGGCATGGTCGCCGGACCCGATCCATCCCTGCTGCACCAGCCGTCGGGCGCGATCAAGGCCGCGCTGGCGAAGGCCGGCATGTCTTTGAGCGACATCGACCTGTTCGAGCTCAACGAGGCGTTCGCCGCGGTCGGCATCGCGTCGATGGAGGACCTCGGGATCTCCGACGAGGTCGTGAACGTCAACGGCGGTGCGATCTCGCTCGGGCACCCGATCGGGATGTCGGGCACGCGGGTCGTCCTCACGATCATCAACGAGCTCCGTCGGCGTGGCGGCGGCACCGGCGCGGCCGCGCTGTGCGGCGGCGGTGGTCAGGGCGACGCCGCGATCGTCCGGACGCTCTGACCCGCGCGTTCGGCGAGCGGCGAGCGGAGCACCCAGCGACGCCGCCCGGGCGTCGGCGCCCTGCGGAGAGCGCGCGACCATGAGTACGGCGCGTGACCCGGGGGTGCACCCGGGCGGGTTAGCGTGCGCGGATGGACGCGGCCCAGCTGCGACCGCTCGGTGTCGGCGAGATCGTCGACGCGGCGATCCGTGTATACCGGCAGAAGTTCGCCACGATGGTGAAGGCGGTCGCCATCGTCGTCGTGCCGGTGCAGGTGTTCAACGTGCTGATCCGGCTGTCGCTGCCGTCGTCCTCGTCGACGACGACAACCGACTCGACGGGAACGGTCCACATCAGCGGCGCGGCCGTGAGCACGACGCTGGCCGCCACGTTGCTGTTGCTCGTCGTCGGTGTCGTCTCGAGCACGCTCGCGGAGGCCGCGTGCTTCAAGATCGTCGGTGACACCTACCTGGGGACCCCGTCCGACTGGAAGGGCTCGCTGCGCTTCGGGTTCTCGCGCTTCTGGCGGCTGCTCGGACTGATCCTGCTGCACGGCGTGCTGCTGCTCCTCTGCTTCGCGCTCTGCATCGTCCCCGGGGTCTACTTCTACGCGGCCTGGTCGGTCGCGATCCCCGTGCTGCTCATCGAGGGGACCGGGGGGTTCCGCGCGCTGTCGCGCTCGTCGGACCTGGTCAAGGGTCGGTGGTGGCCGGTCGCGGGCACCCTGCTCGTCGCGAACCTGCTCGCGGCGTTCGTGGCCGGGGTGTTCAGCGTGGTGCTCGTGCCGCTCGCGCTGAACCGTGGCAACGAGAACGTGATCGCGGTCGTCAGCGGCATCACAGGCGCGATCGGCTCGGTGATCACGACGCCGTTCGTCGCCGCGGTCGTCACCGTCCTCTACTTCGACCTGCGCGTGCGCAAGGAAGGCTTCGACCTGCAGCTCATGGCCTGGCGCATGGGGATCCCGAGCCCCGAAGGCGGGTTCCGGCCCACGCCGATGCCGTGGAGCCCGCAGTCGGGGTGGCAGTGGGGGCCGCCGCCCGGGCAGTGGGGCCAGCAACCGCAGTGGGCCCCGCCGCCCGCGCCGGGCGGTCAGCCGCAGTGGGGACAGCAGCAGTGGGGACAGCAGCCCGGGGCGCCGGGCCGACCGCAACCGATGCCGCCGCCGTGGAGCCCGCCTCCCCCGCCGGGCTGGACCCCTCCGGCTCCGCCGCCCGCACCACCGCCGCCGGCCTCACCTCCGGTCGGCCCCGAGCGTGACGAGGGGTCGGCGCGCCCCGACGACGAGTGAGCGCGCTGCTCGCGCGCGCCGGCGCGGTCGACCCGGACGCGGCACGTCGGGACGCGAAGGCGATCCTGGACCAGCGGCGGTTCCGGCCGACCCGCGTGCCGCGCCCCTTCGCCGGTGTCCTGCGTTGGATCGGCCGGCAGCTCGAGCCGGTCGGACGGTTCTTCCACCCGGTCTGGGACTTCTTCAACACGCCGATCGGCATCGCGGTGCTGGCGGTGCTCGTCGTGACTGCCGCGGTCGGCATTGCGTTGCTGATCGCGTCGCGGCGGGGCGCGGGCGCGCCGTCGGTCTCCGGCCGGCGGGCTGCGCGTGGTCGTCCAGAGGATCCCGACGCGCTCGACCGCGCCGCCGACGACGCGGAGCGGGCCGGCGACTTCGACACGGCGGTCCGCCTGCGCTTCCGCGCCGGACTGCTGCGTCTCGACGCGCTCGGTGCGATCCGGCTCGCGCCGTCGCTCACCGCGGGGCAGGCGGCGCGCCGGCTGCGTCTCGAGGACTTCGACGTGCTCGCCCGTGACTACGACGCGGTCGCATACGGCGCGCGTCACGTCGACGTCGACGCGGCACGAGCGGCGCGCACCGGTTGGTCACGCGTGCTCGACGAGGTCACGACGCGATGAGCGCGCAGACGGCCAGCATGGGCGCCTCGAGTGCTCGCGAGCGGTGGCGGGGCCTCCACCCGGCGACCCGTCTCGTCGTCGTGGCCATCGTGCTGATCGTCGCGCTCGAGCTCGCGCTCGCCGCGCTGGACGCGGCGACCCGCGGCTCGCAACCGAGCGGTCCCACCTCGTCGTCGCTGTCGACGGCCCACACCGGCCTCGCCGCGTACGCGGAGCTGCTCGCACGCTACGGGCATCCGGTCACGCACCAACGCGGCTCGCTGGCCAGCGCGCACCTCGATCCGTCGACGACGCTCGTGCTGCTCGACCCCGACCAGATCGATCGCGGAGACCTCGAGAACGTCCGACGGTTCCTCATCGCCGGCGGGCATCTCATCGCGGGGGGCACCCGACCGGAGTGGATGCTCGAGCTCGCGCCGGCGGTGCTGCCGGGCTGGACACCGAACGGGAGCAAGCGCGTGACGGTCGTCGATCCGGCGAGCGGGACTCCTCTGCACGTCGTCACCTCGGGCGTCGGGAGCTGGGTCGAGCCGGGCGGTGTGCGCTCACTCGTGTTCCGGCCCGGTGCCGAGAGCCCCGTGAAGCTGCTCGCGGATGCGTCGCCACTGCAGGACCGGCTCCTCGACACCGCGGACAACGCGGCGTTCGGCCTCTCGCTCGCGGGCAATGATCGTCGGCCGGTCGTGTTCGCCGAAGGTGTGCACGGCTACGGCAGCGCGACAGGCCTCGCGGCGATCCCGTTCCGGTGGAAGATCGCGCTCGTGGGCGTCGCGCTGGCAGCGCTGCTCGCGATGGTCGCCGCGGGGCGTCGACTCGGACCGCCCGAGGACGAGCAACGCCGGCTGCCCCCGCCTCGTCGCGTCTACGTCGACTCGATGGCGGCGGCGCTCGCGCGGACGCACCGTCCCGCCGACGCGCTCGCGCCGTTGCAACGGTCGGCACGCGACGCGCTCGCACGCCGGGCGGGCTTCGCCGACGATCCCGAGGCGGCGCACGACCCGGCCCGTCTGCGTCGCGCCGCGGCCGACGCCGGATGGCCGCCCGACGAGATCGACGCCCTGTTCGCGCCGCTCGACGACAGCGAGCGCATGGTTGCCGCCGGTCGCGCGCTCGCGCGAGTGCACCATGGTGCACGCCGAGGAACGGAAGGAGTCATGGGGACCGTGCGGACGGAGTGGAGCTCCGCCGGGCGCAGCCGCCCGAGCGGAACGGAGGGAGCCATGGGGACGGTGGAAGGGTGAGGGAGCTGCGCTCGCGCGTCAGCGCGGAGGTTCGCAAGGTCGTCGTGGGCCAGGACGAGGTCGTCGACCTCCTGCTCGCGGCCGTCTCGGTCAACGGTCACGCGCTGCTCGAAGGCGTCCCCGGCGTCGCGAAGACGCTGCTCGCGAACGCCCTCGCGCGTGCCCTCGGGATCTCGTTCCGGCGCGTGCAGTTCACACCCGACATGCTCCCCTCCGACCTCACCGGCACGATGACTCTGCGCTGGTCGCCCGACTCGCGTGTGCAGGAGCTGGTGTTCCGGCCCGGGCCGGTGTTCACGAACGTCCTCCTCGCCGACGAGATCAACCGCACACCACCCAAGACGCAGGCCGCGCTGCTCGAGGCGATGCAGGAGACGCAGGTGTCGGTCGAGGGTGAGGCGCACCCGCTGCCGGATCCCTTCGTCGTCATCGCGACGCAGAACCCGATCGAGTACGAGGGCACGTACCCGTTGCCCGAGGCGCAGCTCGACCGGTTCCTCGTGAAGGTCGACGTCGGCTACCCGGACGAGTCCGCGGAGCTCGCGCTGCTGCGCCTCGAGCACCGCGGCGTCGCGCCGGCGACGCTCGACGACGTGGCCACGGTGACCGACGTCGACGAGCTGCGCGAGCTGCGGCGCACGGTCGACGCGACGACGGTCACCGACGAAGTGATCGCGTACATCGCCGCGCTCGTGCGCCGCACGCGTGACCTGCCGAGCGTCGCGTTGGGAGCGAGCCCACGCGCCGCGGTGCACCTCCTCGCCGCGTCGAAGGCGTCGGCGCGCCTCAGTGGTCGCGACTTCGTCACGCCCGACGACGTCGCGTGGATGGCGCGGCCGGTCCTTCGTCACCGGCTGCTTCTGCGGCCGGAGGCGGAGCTCGAGCGCTATCAGCCCGACGAGGCGATCCAGGCCGCACTCTCGTCGGTGCCCGTCCCGCGCTAGATGCCCATGTTGGCTGGCTCCCTCCACCGGGCCCTCCCGGGCTCCGCCCCGGGCCAGGCTCCGTCCGCACGGTGAACGCCGCGTTCGTGGCTGCGCTGGCGCTCGGCGCGGTGCTCGTGCTCGCGCTCGGTGCCGCGCCACTCACGGTCACCCGACGCACCGGCCTGCTCCTCGTGGTCGCGGGCTTGCTCGCGCTGCCTGCCGGCGGCGCCGTCGCGCTGCTCGCGGCCGCAGCCATCGTGGCCGCGTTCGTGGTCGACGCGGTGCTCGCACGCCGCACGCCGGTCGTCCGGCGCACGCTGCCGGGCGTCGTCGCGCGCGGGGTTCCCGCGCCACTGCAGGTCGAGGCGAGCGCGCGCGGCGCGGGACGGCTGCGCGTCCGCCAGCCGCAGGTGGCCGACATCGTCGTCGACCCGCCCGAAGCCGACGACGGCCTCCACGCACGCGTCGTCGCGCGCCGCCGCGGCCGTCACGAGCTGCCGGCGGTTGCGGCCCGCGTCGACGGCCCCCTCGGCCTCGCATCCTGGTATCGCGAAGGTCGCGCGCCGGCCGAGCTGCTCGTGTATCCCGATGTCCCCGCCGCCCGTCGTCTCGCGCTGGCGGTGCGCCGCGGTCGCTTCGGCGACGAAGGCCGGCGCACGCGCGGTCCACTCGGCCTCGGCACCGACTTCGAGTCGATCCGTGACTACCTGCCCGACGACGACGTGCGCCGCGTGAACTGGCCTGCGACGCAGCGCTCGGGACGCCCGATGACGAACCAGTTCCGCGTCGAGCAGGACCGGGACGTGGTCTGCGTGGCCGACTGCGGCCGGCTCATGGCCGCGCCGCTCGGTGACCGCACCAGGCTCGACGCCGCGCTCGACGCGGTGACCGCGGTCGCGCTGGTCGCGGACGAGATCGGCGACCGGGTGGGCGTGATCGCGTTCGACACGGAGGTGCGCCGCCGGCTGGCCCCGCGCCGCGGCGGGGGCGACGGCGTCGTGCGCGCGGTGTTCGATCTCGAGCCGAGCACCGCCGACAGCGACTACGAGCGTGCGTTCCGACTCGTCGGATCGAAGCGCGCGTTCGTGCTCGTCGTCAGCGACCTGCTCGAGGAAGCGGCCGCTCAGCCGTTGGTCGACGCGGTGCCCGTCCTGGCGCGCCGCCATGCGGTGGTCGTCGCCGGTGCGACCGATCCGGACCTGGACCGCCTCGTCGAGGACGCTCCGTCGTCACCGGCGGACGTGTACGCGGCCGCCGTCGCGCTCGACGTGCTCGACGCGCGTCGTCGGGTCGCGGCGCTCCTGCGGCGCGCCGGCGCCGACGTCGTCGAGGCGCGTCCCGACGCGTTGTCGGCCGCATGCGTGCGCGCGTACCTCAGAGCGAAGGCACGGGCTCGGCTCTGAGCTCGTCGTGCGCCGGCTCGCGTGGCGGACGGCCCCGCCAGAACACGAGCGTCCAGAACGTCCCGCCGAGCAGGATGCCGAACACGATCGCGGGCCCGAGCCCGATGCCCGACGTGCTCAGGCTGCCCTCCACGATGCCGGCGACGACCAGACACATCGCGGTGCCGAGCGCCATCTCCGCGGCCGCGCGCGCCTCGGTGATCAGCGCGTCGCGACGTCGCCGCCGGCCCGGCGCGACGAGCGCCCACCCCATGCGCATCCCCGCCGCGCCCGCGACGACGATGCACGAGAGCTCGAGCACGCCGTGCGGGAACGTGAACTCGAACAGGGGCCGTCCGTTGCCGGCCTGGATCGTCAAGCCGAACACGGTGCCGAGCGTCACCCCCTGGTACACGAGGACGACGGCGGCACCGATCGCGGCCGCGATGCCGGTCGCGAACGCGAGGAACGCGACCCGGATGTTGTTGGTGAAGATCGCGCTGGAGGCGGACGCCTTCTCGTCGGCCGTCAGCCCGAAGTTCGCCTTGTCGCGGTTCACGACGTTCTGGAACTGCGACGGCACCAATCCCTGCGCGGCGCCCGGGTCACGCACCGCCCACACGCTCGCGAGCAACCACGGGCCCATCATGAGCACCACCGCGGCGAGGAGCATCCACGGTCGTTCGCGCACGCGGCGCCAGTAGCCGGTCGTCACGAAGTGCACGAACGAGTTCTGTCGCGGCGATCCCTCGTAGACGAGCGCGCGCGACCGACCGACCAGATCCTCCAGACGCCCGACGACGGCTTCGCCGGCGAAGCGTCGACGGGCGAGGGCGAGATCGGCGGTGGTCGCCCGGTACAGCGCGCCGAGCCGGCGCACGTCGCCGGGCGCGAGGTTCGAGACGCGCCGTCCGGCCCGCCGGACCAGCCCGTCCAGCTCCGCCCAGCGCGGCTGGCGCTCCGCGACGAATCGCTCCAGGTTCACCGTGACATTGTCTAGCGTGCGGGGAGGCAACCGACGCGCGGGACGCGTGCGGGACCCGGAGCCGGCCGATGACGTTCGACGACAAGGTCACGATCGCGACGCCCGAGGGCGTCCCCCTCGACCTGGTCGTGGCGGGGCTGGGTTCGCGCTTCATCGCTTACATGCTCGACCTCGCCATCGAGCTCGCAGCGATCGTCGCGATCTACATCGTGTTCGACAACACGACGCACAGCGGCTTCGCCGACGCCGCGTTCTCGATCCTGGTCTTCCTCGTGATCTTCGGGTACGACGTGTGCTTCGAGGTCGCCAACTCCGGGCGCACTCCCGGCAAGATGGTCGCGGGCCTGCGCGTGCTCAAGCACGACGGTCGGCCCGAGGACTTCGTGACGAGCGCGGTCCGCAACATCCTGCGCCTCGTCGACTTCCTCCCCGTCTTCTACGCCGTCGGTGTGGTGTCCATCGTCGCGACGCGCGACCACCAACGCGTGGGCGACATCGCGGCGGGCACCCTCGTCGTGCGCGAGCGGCGCAACGCGCCCACGATCACCCGTTGGCCGACGTACTCGACCCTTCCCGACCAGTCGTACCTCTCGTGGGACGTGAGCACGGTGTCGGCCGACGAGGTCGGGACCGTCCGCCGTTTCCTCGACCGTCGTTCCACGTTGATGCCACAGGCCCGTGGCCAGCTCGCCTACGAGCTCGCCGCGCGTCTGCGTCCTCGGGTCACGGGTGCGCCCGTCGCGTGGCATCCGGAGCAGTTCCTCGAGGGCGTCGTCGCGGCGAAGGACGCGCGCGGCGCCTGACCCTTCCCCGCGGGCTCAGCTCAGCGAAGCGCGAACTCGTGCACGCCGCCGAACACGTCCAGGATGGCGCCGCCGCTGCCGTCGGGCCAGATCGTCAGCGACTTCGCGACGTCCCAACCGGGCCACAGCGGACCCTGCGTCGCGTGCTTGGTGACACCGAACGCGTGCAGACCGCCGGACGCGTCGAGGATGTAGATGCCGCGGCCGTCGGGTGTGTAGGCGACGCCGCGGGCGACGTCGTGACCCTTCCACAGCGTGCGGACTCCCGCCGGCAGCCGCGCGCCACCCGAGGCGTGCAGGCCGCCCCACGCGTCGACGACGACGAGACCGTTGTGCACCGGGTCGGCCGCGACGCCGCGGGCGATGTCCCAGCCCTTCCAGTACGGCGCGCCGGCGCGGTTGAGTGACGTACCGCCGAACGGATGCAGTCCGCCCCAGCCGTCGAGCACGACGCCGCCGACGTTCCCGTCGAGCGCGACGTCACGCGCGATCCCCCAGTTCCGCCAGTACGGCGCCCCGGCGCGGTTCAGCGTGAGCGCGCTCAGGTGCAGGCCACCCCACGCGTCGAGCACCGCGCGCGCGGCCGTCGACTTCGATGCGATCCCTGCCGCGATGGGCCAGTTGATCCAGTAGCCGGTCGGGATGCCCGGCGGCGCGCTCGCCCGCAGACCCGCGAGGTCGCCGGCCTGGTACCAGAGCGGCGGGTTGTCGTGCGCGACGGCCGCCATCACCTGGGTCTGACCCAGGTACGTCCCGTCGAAGTGACCGAGCCCGAGGAGATGACCGAGCTCGTGGAACGTCGCGTTGCGCACGAACGTCCACGGCTGGGTGACGTCGACCCACGCGGTGCCACCCGTGAAGACGGTGATCGCACGCCCCTGCCGGAGCGCCGACTGCGCCTGCCACGACGCGCACCCGATGAGGCCGTTGCCGAGCGTTCCGCACGGCGTGGGCGTCCCCGGGCCCGACGCGGTGATGACCATCTCGCGGGTGTAGGCGACGGTGCCCGGACGGACGATGCCGTCGAGGACGAGCGAGACGCGCGTGGCCGCGGAGGCCTGACCGAGCGCGTCGTTCAACGCGGTGGCCATGACCGGCGAGACCGGGCCGGCGAGCAGCACGCGGTACGGGCCGTCGAGCTGGGCGCCGGGGATCTCGGGCGTCCAGCCGGTGACCGACGCGGCCTGGCGCGTGGGCGCACCCGAGGGGTCGACCCGCAGGCCGGCGATACCGGAGACGGGCGACGCGGCAGGCGCCTGGGATGGCGACGCGGCCGGCCGGGTGGAGGCGAGCGCCCCAGTGGCCGGGAGCAGGACCGACGCGAGCACGGTCGCCGCGGCCGCGCCCACCGAGCGCAGGATCCGCCGCCGTGCACAGGTTCGGGCCATCGTTCCCCTCGCTCGACGTGGACCGACGAACCTCCGTGTTTTCGGCACGCAGCGCGGTAACCTGAGCCTGAAAAATCACGCTCTGCGCGTGAAACCGTACGTATCGACAGGGCCGGTACGATCCGCACGTGGCGACGGTGGAAGCGCCGAGCGCGGTTGGGGGTCCGCAGCCATGGGCCGCGGCGCCGCGACCCGACCGGTCGGTGCAGACCGTGGACGCGGGACGGCTCCGGGCCGCCGGCGCGGCGATGCTCGGCATCGCGGCCCTCCGCGGCTCGGTGATCCCCGCGAGCCTCGGACCGCCCTGCCCGCTGCGCACGCTGACCGGCATCCCCTGCCCGTTCTGCGGCATGACCCGCGGCGTCACGGCCGCGGTCCACGGGCACCTGGGCGCATCGCTGGCCTTCAACCCGGCCGGGATCCTCGCCGTTGCCTTCGCGGTGTTCCTGCTGGTGGCGTGGCGCGTGCGGCGGATCACGTACGCGACCTGGCTCGTGCCCGTCGTCCTCGGGCTGATGTGGTCGTACCAGCTGTTCAAGTACGCGACGGGCCGGCCACTCTGACCCGGGTCTGAGCACCTCGGCCCTCCACGCATTCGCTCTCCAGGAGCGGTCGGCGCGCGCCGATCGCTGAGCGTTCGATCTCGACGGCCTCGAGGAGCGTCATGGCCCAGATACCGCCTCCGGCCGCGCCCGGCGGCGACGCCCCACAGGAAGCGCCACCCGGCGCTCAGAGCTGGGGTCCGCCCCCGGGCTCCAACGCGCCCCCCGCCTACGGGCCCCCGCCCGGCGCCTCCGGCCCGCCGCCGGGTGCGTACGCGCCGCCGCCCGGATACGGGCCTCCTCCTGGATACGGGCCCCCTCCGGGGTACGCGCCGCCGCCCGGATACGGCCCGCCCGCCGGCTTCGCTGCGCCCTCCGGCGCCACGCGGTACCCGGGGACGAGCCCCGTCCGGTCGCTGCGCGGGCTCACGACCGCGCTCACCGTCCTGTTCTGGGTGCTCGTGGGCAGCGCGGTGCTCTGCCTGATCGCGCTGATCAATCAGCGCTCGGTCGCCGACGACGTGGCGCACGGCAACGTCGTCGACGCACTGTCGCGACTGCGCCACGCCGACTCCGGCGTGCGCGGCACGACGGGCCTGTTGGGTTTCGTCATCCTCGCCATCGCGGTCGTGTTCATCATCTGGTTCTGGCGCGCGGCCAAGAACAACGAGCTCTTCGGACGCAGGAACCCGCGCTTCGCGCCCGGCTGGTCGATCGGCTCGTGGTTCATCCCGCTCGCCAACTTCGTCATCCCGGTGCTCATCGCGCAGGACCTGTGGCGCGGATCCGATCAGAGCGCACCGCCGGGCGACCCGACGTGGCGCTCCCGTCGCGGCAGCCCGGTCGTCGGCTGGTGGTGGGCAGGGTTCCTGGCGTCGTCGATCCTGCGCTACGTCCACCCGGGCGCGCTCGACGATCAGTACGCCGTGAGCGCCTCGACGCTGTCCAGCTTCCGCACCGTGAACGCGTTGATCATCGCCGGGATGATCGTCACGATCCCCGCCGCGATCCTCGCGATCCGGTTCGTCCGCCAGCTCGCGTCGCGTCAGGAGTCGTTCTGCCAGCGCGTGATCGCCAGCGCGCCGGCACCACAGCCGACGCCGTATCCACCCGCGTACCCGCCGGCGCCGCCGTACCCGGGCTGACGCGCGTCAGGCGTCGACTTCGCGGCGACCCTCGAGCGCGCGACCGAGCGTCACCTCGTCGGCGTACTCGAGGTCGCCTCCGACGGGCAGACCGCTCGCGATCCGCGTGACGCGGATGCCGAGCGGCTTGAGCAGACGCGCGAGGTACATCGCGGTCGCCTCGCCCTCGATGTTCGGGTTGGTCGCGAGGATGACCTCCTCGACGCCCTCGTTCCCGAGGCGTTCGAGGAGCTCGCGGATGCGCAGCTGCTCCGGTCCGATCCCCTCGATCGGCGAGATCGCGCCCTGCAACACGTGGTAGCGGCCGCGGAACTCCTGGGTGCGCTCCACCGCGACGATGTCGCGGGGCTCCTCGACCACGCACAACAGGTGCGGATCGCGCCGCTCGTCACGGCAGTACCCGCACAGCTCGCCCTCGGCGATGTTGAAGCAGCGACGGCACCAGCTGACGCGTTCCTTCGCGTCGACGATCGCGTTCGCGAGACGCTTCGCGTCCTCGGGCGCGACCTTCAGAAGGTAGAACGCGATCCGCTGCGCCGACTTCGGCCCGACGCCCGGCAACCGGCCGAGCTCGTCGATCAGGGTCTGGACGGGGCCCTCGTAGACCGACGTCACGCGTCAGCCGAGCAGGCCGCCGAGCCCGCCGAGATCGAGCCCGCCCATCATCCCGCCGGTGACGCTGCCCATCTTGTCCTGCTGGAGCTCGTTGGCCTTGCGCAGCCCGTCGCTCACCGCGGCGACGACGAGGTCCTCGAGCATCTCCACGTCGTCGGGCTCGACGACGTCGGGTGAGATCGACACCGCGCGCACCTCACCGGTGCCCGTGACCGTCACCTTGACCATGCCACCACCCGCCGTACCCTCGACGGTGGTCTCGGCGAGCTCCTGCTGCACGGCAGCCATGTCGTCCTGCATCTTCTGCATCTGCCGCATCATCTGGTTGAGCTGCTTCTGATTCGGCACCGCAGACTCCTCGATCGACGGCCGGCCGCGCGGTCAGTCGCGCGGCAGCTCCTCCACCACACTCGCCCCGAAGCGTTGCTGGAGACGGGTGACCGAATCTACCGCCGTCGCCGCCGGGGCATCGCGCAGCTCGGTGAGATCGATCTCGTCCTCGAGCTCGGCGGGCGGCTCGCCGAGCGGCGGCTCGTCCGCCTCCGGCGCGGGTGCCGGCGCGACCTTCACCGGTCGACGGCGCGGCGGCGCGGGAGCCGGCTCATTGGCCGTCGCAGCCGTCCGTCCCTCGGGTCCGGCTCCTGCTCCTGACGCGTTGACCGCGGTGAAGCCCTCGTGACCGATGAGCTTGAACCGCACATTGCGACCGAGCCGTGACGTGAGCTCGGCCCGGATCATGTGCGCCTCGCGGTGGAAGCGCGGCTTCGCCGCGTCGAGAAGACGCGGCGAGATGCCGAACACGACGACGTCGTCGTCGACGTCGATCGGCTGGAAGTCCTGGATCGCGCGACGCGACGACGGCGGCAGCTGCGGCAACACGTCGCCCCACGCCAGGATGACGTCGTCGAGCGCGACGGGCGCATCGTCGGCCGCGGCGGGCGCATCGTCGACCGCGGCGGCGGCCACCGCGGGAGCCGGCGGCACGGGTGTCGGCGGTGCTTCTTCCCTCGCGACCGCCGCGGGCGGTGCCGTCGGTTCCGCGTCGGGCGTGGCGCGCGCCCGCAGCGCGCCGAGTGCCGGCTTCTTGGCCGGTTTCGTCGCGACGTCGGTGGCAGCGACGTCATCACCGGTCGACGGACCGTCGCTCGCGGGCGCGTCGCCGGGCGCGCGCGGCCGGCCTGTCGGCGGCGTGGGCGCGGCGGGTGGCGGCGTGCCGTCGGCGAGGGCGCGTTCGAGCCGCTCCACGCGGTCGGTGAGCGCCTGGAGCGGCGTGCCGGCTTCGCGACGGGCGAGACGCACGAGCGCGACCTCGAGCACGAGCCGTGGATCGGCCGCGTCCGTGCCGCGCATGTCGACGATCGCCTGGCCGAGCGTCTCGATGCCGCGCACGATCGCGGCATTGCCCATCGACGCGCCGATGGCCCGGAGGCGTGTCAGCTGCTCGTCGGTCGCGTCGACCCGCACCGCGCCGTCGGTCGCGTTGGCGACGAACGCGTCGCGCAACGCGCGCAGGAGATCCTCGGCGAGACGGCGCGCGTCGTGACCCGCGTCGAGCAGGTCCGCGACCGCGACGAGGACACCGGCGACATCCTCGTTCGCGATGGCCTCGAACACCCGGGCCCGAAGGTCGAAGGGCGTACCGCCGAACGCCCGGCCGATGACCTCCGCGTCGAGGCGCCCGTCGGCGAACGCGAGAGCCTGGTCGAGCCAGGAGAGCGCGTCGCGCGCCGAGCCTGCGCCGCGCACCGCGACGTACTCGACCGCCTCCGGCGTGGCCTCGACACCCTCTTGTTGCAGCACCCACGTGAGGTGGGCGGTGAGTTGCTCGACCGTCAGCAGCGTGAACTCGAAGTGCTGGGTGCGGGACCGGATCGTCGGGAGCACCGCGTTGGGCTCGGTGGTCGCGAGCACGAAGACGACGTGCTCCGGCGCCTCCTCGAGCGTCTTCAGCAGCGTGTTCGACGCTGCGTCGGTGAGCATGTGGACCTCGTCGAGGATGTACACCTTGCGCTTTGCGCTCGCACCCAGGCCGAGGCTGATGCGCTGCACGAGGTCGCGGGCGGCCTCCACGCCACGGTTCGACGCCGCGTCGAGCTCGACCAGGTCGTTGAAGCGGCCCTCGGCGATCGCGACGCAGTTCTCGCACGTCCCGTCCGGCTCACCGTCGGGCGAGAGGTTGGTGCAGTTGAGGGCCTTGGCGAGGATGCGCGCGGTGGTCGTCTTGCCCGTGCCGCGCGGTCCGGAGAAGAGGTACGCGTGCCCGACCCGCCCCTCGCGCACTGCGTTGCGCAGCGCCGAGGTGACGTGCTCCTGGCCCACGAGGTCGCCGAAACGCTGCGGTCGGTACTTGCGATACAGGGACTGGAAGGCCACGGGCCGAGGTTAGCGACACCCGCTCGCCGCGCTCTGGGCTCCGGCGCACCCGCGTCTTGGGGATCTCAGTGACGAAGACCGTGACTCACATCCCCAAGAACGGGCTGGTCGCGGGTGTTCGACAGGGCGGCCGTGTGGTCCGGTCCGCCCTCCCTCCGGTCGGGCGGACCGTGCACCCGTCGTCGACCAGGCGCCGTGAGGCGCGCAGCCCGCCGTCGGCTCAGGCCAGGCGACCCTACGGCACACGAAAGGACCCGCTGAGAGCTGCTTGCTTCCGCACCTGACTCGGTTCACGGGATTCCGTTGCGCAGGACCCAGCCCTCGACGTCGGCGATCGGGTCGCCTTCCTCACGTCGACCGTGGCCTCGGACGGGGATTCAGCCCCCCATACGTGGGTTTGGGGTACAGGGCACCACGAGCTCCCCGCCTAGCACGGTCCGCGAGCGCAGGGTACCAGCGACCGCGGCGAACCGTTCCGGCCGGTCAGACGGCGACGCCGGGGAGCGCCGGTACGATGCCGTGCTTCGGAGGGATGCGAGAGCGGCCGAATCGGCACGCTTGGAAAGCGTGTGTGGGGCAACTCACCGTGGGTTCGAATCCCACTCCCTCCGCTCCGGGCCGGGTGAAGTGCGCTCTTCCAACGCCAGCGCCAAAGGGCGGGTCGCATCCATGGCCCGCGCGAGGTCGGACGACGAACGCACGGGCCCCGCTGTCCGATCGTTCACGCGCCGGCGATCAGTCGACCCTCGTGAAAGCCAGCGCAACGTTGTTACGGGGCGTCGGGTCGGGCGTCTGTGAGACGCCAAGAGCGATGCTGACGAGCGCCGCATGTGAGACCGCCTCGACGAGGCACCTCACGGCGAACGTCTGCGATCGGCCGGGGGCCAATCCGGCGAGCTGCCAGAGCAACAGCCGGCCGAACCGCACGGGTCCGCCGGTCGTGCTGGTGATCGAGACATGCGCGGGGAGCAGGAGCGCGATCGTCACCCGTCGCGCCGGCGCAGGCCCGGCATTGGTGATCGTCACCGCCTCGGTCATCGCCGACCCAGGCGCGACCCGGGCTGGTGCGACGAGCCCGGTCCGGAGATCGGCTCGGTCCGCCGCGGTGAGCGCCAGGTGCCAGGTGTCGTTCGCAAGGCCCGCGTCGGTCACTCCGCCGAAGAGGACCAGACCTCCGCTCGGATCGGCGGCCATCGCCTGCTCGACGCGCGCGGGCGGGCTCGCGAGCGGGTGCTGTTCGGTCCAGTCAGTGCCGTCCCACGTCCATGTCTCGGCGAGGAACATCGAGACGTTGTTCCCCCCGAACAGGACAACGGCGCCGGTGTCCGAATCGGTGGCCAACTTCGCACCCAAGCGGATGCCGAGATTCGTCACCGGATGCCGCTCGATCCACGTCGCTCCGTCCCAGGTCCATGTGTCGGTCAGGTAGTCGCCCTGACTCAACCCGCCGAACAAGACGACGTCGCGGTTCAGCGGATCTCCGGTCATGGTCGCGAACATCCGCGCGGGCGGGCTCGTCGCGGGGTGCTGCTCTGTCCATGTCGAACCGTCCCACGTCCACGTGTCATCGAGTACGGCGCCGTTTGCGGCCTCGCCGCCGAACAACACGATCCGTCCGCTCGCGAAGTCGGTGGCGATCGCCGCGGCGCGACGAGGGCTCGGGCTCATCCCGGGATGCTGTTCCGTCCACGTCGAGCCGTCCCAGACCCACGTGTCACCGAACGTCTCGAAACCCGGCGATCCGCCGCCGAAGAGCACCACGTTCCCGGTCACCGGGTCTGTCGCCATCGCCGCGTCGAGACGTGCCGGCGGACTGGTCGCCGGGTGCTGCTGCTCCCACGTCGTGCCGTCCCAAACCCAGGTGTCGCCGAAATTGGAGGACGCGTTCTCGAAGCCGCCGAAGAGGACGGTCGTCGCATTTGCGGTATCGGCGGCGATCGAAGCTTCCTCGCGTTGTGGTGGACTCACTGCGGGGTTGCGTTGCGTCCATGTCACAGCGCTCACCGCAGCGGATGCTGGTAGCGCGACGAGCGTCATGCCCACGAGGAGGATTACCAGGACGATCGCGAACCGCGACAGGCGCGGTGATCGCGAGGTTGACGTTGACGTCACACCTTGCCCGACGTCCATCGCAACGTCCCATAGCCGTTCGACAGTGGGCGGGTCAGGTGTAACCGCTTCGCCATTTTGCGTCAACGGTCCCGTGGGGCCCTTCGGCGCGTGAGCGCTGAGAGCCTCACCACGCGCGGCGGCGCGGTCGAAGGTCCCGGGCGGGTTTGAAGGAGCATGCATGCTCTGCGCTCTCAGACGGACGACTGCGCTCGTTCGAACGCTCCGTCAGCGTGCCTGGATGCCGTGATCGGCGATCCTTCGAAGCTGCGTGAGCACGGTCTGTTCGTGACCGAGAGGCCGGCCGCGGTTGGTCGCACGTCCGAGCGCGAGACCGAGCAGGGTCTCTCGGGCCATGAGGTAGAGCGCCCGGTCCGACTCGTCGGCGAGTGTCGGAGTCGTCGCGTTCGCAGGCGAGACGAGGTTCGAGAACTCCGCGACGACGGGACCGATCTCGCTGTCGAGGCTGGAGTCGTTGGCCATCGCGAGCCAGGCTTCGAGAACCGCCTTGAAGCGCGGGCTGCTGATGTGTCGCCACGTGGCGTCGATGAGTCGTCCCAGATCGGCAGCAGGGGGGCGGTCCTCGTCGCGCATCTCGGCGTACAGGCGTTTCAGCGCATCGGCGAGAAGTTGGGGCAGGCTCGTGTAGTGATGGTGGAACGCTCCCCGGCTGACGCCCGCTCGGTTGCACACCTCGATGGCGGTGACGGCCGCCCAGCCGCGTTCGATGAGCAGATCGATCGTCGCTCGTTCCAGCGCAGCGCGGGTCCCCGCGGTTCGGTCCGCCTGGGCGCGGCGCGCGGGGCGGGCAGGCGCTGTGTCAACGATTGACTGACGTCTCGGCATCGCCTCAGTACCGCTCGACGACGAGCGCATGACGTCCCGCCGACGCGTGAACGATGAGATCCTGATCGCGCGATTCCGCTGATGCGTGCGCCCAGTTAGGTGCCGTGACCCGAAAGCGTGTGGGATCGTCGAGGCCGGTGACCCGGAGCGAGGTCGGCCGCCCGGCGACGGTGTCGTTCATCGGGTGGAGCGCCAGGTGGAGTCGCTGTTCGTTTCGGTCCCACTCGGCGCGCGTCAGTGCGACGGCGGGGAAGTCGACGTCGCAGACGGTCGGCTCGCCGAATCGATCCGCGGACGAGACGTTGCCGAGCCGCCACCATGCGCCTTCGGTCATCACCTCGGCCGCGGCCATCATGGCGTTGTACTGGCCGCGCGGATGTTCCTCGCCGAGATCGAAATCCCAGGTGACCTCGCCGCGCCCGTCGTCCCGTGTCGGCGGATAGTGCTCGTCGCACGCCGTCTGGAGCGCGTCGGCAAGGTCGGTCACGGCCCAGTTGCGCGCGAGGAGCAGCGCCATCGCCGTGAAGCGCGGACCGATCACCGGCACCGGGCCGTTCACCTCGAGCATTCCCAGCTGCACCCGTGCCGCGTCCCAGAGGCGGCGTGCTTCATCGGGAACTTGGGTCGCGAGGTAGATCGCGGGGATCGCACCACCAACCGCCGGGAGCTCGAGATGCTCGTCGATGATCGGGTCGTAGTAGAAGGTCACGGTTGCCGGCGGCTCGTCACCGTCGAGATGCAAGTACTCGCGCCGCGCGCGCTCCCACCAGACGTCGAAGACCTCGTGGTGGTTCGTGCCGAACGCGAGATCGGCGAGTTGGAGTCCGAAGCCGGCGCCCGCCAGGCAGTAGGGCCAGATCTTGGTGTTCTCGCAGTGACAGCCCTCGGGATGCGCGCGCCACTGCGTTGCGAGGTGCTCGGCGATCTTGGTGTGCCACCACGTGTAGGTGTGTTCGCCGTCGCGGACGATGTCGAAAGGGGCGTTCCAGCGGGCGTTACCGCTGACTCGACGGTGCAGGCCGAGCATGACGAGGAAGAAGCCCTTGAAGAACAGGTTTCCGTCGGCGCCGATCGGATCCCATTGGAGGCCCCACGGCTCGATGCCGTTGGCGGTCCAGCCCGGTGCGTTGTAGTTCCCCCAGTGGGCCGCGGGGATGAGGACTCGGTAGGCGTCGGGATAGTTCGCACGGTTCGGGTCGTCGCCGATCTGTGTGAGCCAGTCCTCCGCTGCCCACCAGCCCGTGTGACGGAAGATCAGCTCGTCGAGGATCTGCTCGTAGACCTCCCGCCATGCCGGTGTCCGGTCAGCCATCAGTGCGACCGCGTACGTCGAGTCGATCAGATCGAATCGATGGAAGCACAGCATCGGGGCATCACTGCGGTTGTCCCAGTGCTCGTGCGGACGGCCGTCGCGTTCCCAGCTGTCGGGCGTGGTCGCCTTGCGATGCAGGTAGCGAAGCCAGCCAAGGTTGCGCTCCGACAGCGGCGCCGTCTCCCTCATCGCAACCCCCCGAACCGGTCCGTGTCCGCGCGGGCGAAGCGCGCGCTCATCCCCAGACCTCCCCTCGTCGACGCCGGGCGCCGAGCCATGGCGGTCGAGACAAACATACATACACAGACGAACGTATGTAAGTGCGTGACCGGCGAGGCCCGCGCCCTCCGCCAACCCTCGGCTCCTCTCGCGCTCGCCGCCGAACTCCGTCCTTGACTTGAACCGCGGTTCAAGGTCGAGGATCGGCGGACGGGCCTGAACCGAGGCCGAACGATCACGAGGTGAGGACATGGCAGATTCGCACGAGGTCGGCGAAGCCGCTGACGAAGTGGTCGCAGCGGCGCGGCACTTGTGGGAAGCGGGGGTCGTCTCGCACTCGGGGCACGCCAACCTGAGCGTGCGAGTCGACCCTCACCGCTTCCTGCTGACGCCCGGCCTGATCCGAGACCTGCGGGCCGAACAGCTCGTGACCGTGAGCCAAGACGGACATGTCGTCCGGGGTGCACTGTCATCGAGCAGTGTCGAGATCGTCGCGATGCACGGCGTCGTCTACCAGTCCCGCGCCGATGTCGGTGCGGTCATGCACACGCACTCACCGTCTGCGACCGCGTTCGCAGTTGCTCACCGGCCTCTGCCGTGCCGCACCGAGGCGTTGCTGCGCTTCGGGCAGGACGAAGACATCCTGGTCGTGCCGTGGGGGCCGCGTGGCTCCGACGTTTCCGTGCGCGGCGTCGCCGAGGTGCTCCGGGAACACCCGAGGACGTCTGCAGTCCTGCTTGCGAACCATGGCCTGCTCGCGTTCGGGCCGGACGCCGCGAGCACCGCCGATCTTGTCGTCGCCGTGGAGGAGAGCGCCGAAGCCGAGCTCGGGGCCGCGCTCCTCGGTGGTTCGGTCCCGTTCCCCGACGGCGCGCTCGATGCTGTGCGCGAGTCGATGGCACGCGCCGCGTCATGACCGAGCGTGGCACCACCCAAGATGCCGGCCCGATCCGTGAGCGGTACCGCGTCACCTACGGCGCGGTACCGCGCGGAGTCGACGAGCGCTTGCGCGTCGCCGAGGCATTCGATCGCCTCCGCGTCGAAGAGGCACTCGCGACGCTGAGACACCGTGTCTTGCACGAGAACGCGCTGGGAGGACGGGTGCGCCAGCTCGTCCACGTCGGTCGGCTCCTGGCACTCGGTCGGAGCGAACCGGCCCGCCTGCACGCTCGCGGTGCGCTCCATGCCGGCGCCGGCCTCGCTGACCTCGTCGGCGTCGCCGAGACCGCGCTCATCACCACGGGCGCTCCCGGCTACGCCCTCGGGATGGAGATCGTGAACGAGTTGCTCACTTCCGACCGCGACGGCGACGTCGCTGGGTCCGGTGCCACGCGGTCGACCAACTGCTTGGCGGCATACAGGCCCGCGGTGATCAGGTCGTGTCCTTGCTGCCCGAGCACCACGCCGATGAGCGTGACGTTGCCGCTGGCGGTGTGCCGCTCGGACCGGAACATGAAGCAACCGCCGGCTGCGTCGTCCGAACCGGTCTTCATGCCGACGAACCCGTCCTGGCCGAGCAGGGTGTTGGTGTTGGTCACGACTCCGGCAACCGGGAGCGAGTAGCTGCGGGTGGCCATCATGTCGGCCAGCGTGTCGTCCTCGGCCACCAGTCGCGCCAGACGCAGCTGATCGACGGCGGTCGAGACCGTGCCCGCGTCATAGCCGCCGGGATCGGTGTACGTCGTGTGCGCCATCCCCAGCGCGTGCGCGGTGTGGTTCATCTCCGCGACGAAGGAAGCGACGCTGCCGTCGACCTGTCGCGCGACGAGTGCCGCGATGTTGTTCGCGGACGGCAACAGGATCGCCATGAGGGCGTCCCGCTCGGTGAGCTGCTCGCCGGCGCGGACGTCGACGATCGACTGATCCTCGTGGCGCCTCGTCTCGGTATCGACGACATCGCTTCGATCGACGACGAATCGCGGGCCGCTGTCGCCGGCGTGCAGCGGGTAGTGCTTCAGCACGAGATAGGCGGTCATCACCTTCGCGACGCTGGCGATCGGGACCGGCTGCTCGTTCGGGCTCACCGCCGGCTGGCCGTTGCCGAGCACGTACGCCCCCTGTCCGCGCCGCGGCCACCCGGCCGTCGACAGGTACGTGCGGTTCTTGTCGTCGAGGAGCTGGCGGGCTGCCGCGAACGCCGTGGCGGCGGGGAGGAGTGCGAGGACGGCGCCGAGCACCAAGCGGCGACGCGGCCCGTACACGGCCCTCGTTTCGTCGTGAGGCTGCAACGTCGTGGTCATGCCGCCAGTCAAGGCAGCGTGGTGTTGCACGCGCGTACGTGGTTTTCGATATGCCGGCGATATGCGCCCGCTCGTTAGCATCGGAGCACGCGTGTGTTGATCGTCGAGGACGAGCCCTACATGGCAGAAGCCATCCGCGATGGCCTACGCCTGGAAGCGATCGCGGCAGACATCGCCGGTGACGGTGACACCGCTCTCGAGCTGTTGAGCGTGAACGCCTACGACATCGCCGTCCTCGACCGCGACATCCCCGGGCCCTCGGGCGACGAGATCGCCACGCGCATCGTCGCCTCCGGCAGCGGCATGCCGATCCTCATGGTGACCGCCGCCGACCGGCTCGACGACAAGGCCTCCGGGTTCGAGCTCGGCGCCGACGACTACCTGACGAAGCCGTTCGAGCTCCGAGAGCTCGTGCTCCGCCTGCGAGCGCTCGACCGGAGGCGCGCGCACCACCGGCCACCGGTCCGCGAGATCGCAGGTCTGCGGCTGGATCCGTTCCGCCGCGAGGTGTACCGCGACGGCCGCTACGTCCCGCTGACCCGGAAGCAGTTCGCAGTGCTCGAAGTTCTCGTCGCGGCCGAGGGCGGTGTCGTCAGCGCCGAAGCGCTGCTGGAACGGGCGTGGGACGAGCATGCAGACCCGTTCACCAACGCGGTGCGCATCACCGTCTCGGCGCTGCGCAAACGGCTCGGCGAACCGGGGATCATCGCCACCGTGGCCGGCGTCGGCTACTGCATCAGCACCCAACCAGGAGCGCGGGCGTGAAGGAGGAGACCGTGGAGAGAGCCCCCGGTTTGAGCGTTCGCCTGAAGCTGACCCTCAGCTACGCGGGCTTCCTCATGCTCGCCGGTGCCCTGCTGCTCGCGGCCGTGTGGGCGTTTCTCCTGCGTTACGTCCCCGATCGTGCGTTCCTCGTCAACGCCGACACCCACCTCCATGGTCCCTTTCCCGTCCGGTCCAGCCTCCTGCACGTGTTCGCTCCGAGGGCAGCTGCAGTGTTGGCGTTCCTGCTGGTGTTCGGCCTCGTGGGAGGGTGGCTGCTCGCGGGCCGGATGCTCGCCCCGTTGATCCGCATCGCCGACGCCACACGCGCCGCCGCGAACGGATCGCTCTCGCACCGGATCCGGATCGGGGGCCGCAGAGACGAATTCCGCGAGCTCGCCGACGCGTTCGACACCATGCTGGCGCGGCTCGAAGCACACGTCGTCGAACAGCAGAGATTCGCAGCCAACGCGTCCCACGAACTGCGCACCCCGCTTGCGATCACGCAGACACTGCTCGACGTGGCTCGCACCGATCCGGATCGCGACAGCGGTGAGCTCGTCGACCGCCTGCACGCTGTCAACACCCGGGCGATCGACCTGACAGAAGCACTGCTCGTGCTCAGCCGCGCCAACCAGCGGTCCTTCACCCAAGAACATGTCGACCTGTCCCTCATCACCGAGGAAGCCGCGGAAACGCTCCTGCCGCTGGCAGAGACGCATGGCGTCACGATCGAGACCACCGGCGACATGACCCCCACGATCGGCTCACACGCGCTGCTGCTGCAGTTGAGCACGAACCTCGTGCACAACGCGATCGTCCACAACCTGCCTGAACACGGCAGCGTGTGGGTCACGACACGCGTTCACCGCCAGCGTGTGGTGCTCACCGTCGAGAACACCGGCGAGAAGCTCGCGCCACAGTTCGTCTCCACGCTGGTCGAGCCGTTTCGTCGCGGCACCGAGCGCATCCGCAGCGACCATGCAGGGGTCGGCCTCGGCCTCGCGATCGTCGAGAGCATCGCCCGAGCGCACGACGGAACCCTCACCCTCGCCCCCCGGGCCGATGGGGGACTCCGCGTCACCGTGGAGCTCCCCGCCGCGCCGGCGCACACCGCACAGAGGACGCTCGAGAGCCTCGGGCGGGTTTGAGAGCACTGCATGCTCTCCGCTCGTGGGCAGAATCCGGGGCGTGCGTCTCGGCATCGCGCATCACTACGGGTGGGCCGTGGCCGTCACGGCCTCACCTGACCACGAGGTCGTCGACCGGCGGCGGATCGAGCTCATCGAGCCCGGTCTGCCGAGCGCGCCGATCCACCACGAGGGCGGCGCGCACGCCCTCCACCGGTCGGCCGACGCCCTCGACGACGACGCGCTCGCGACCTTGGTCGCCGACGTGCGAGCGTCCGTGGTCCGCACGACCTCGGCGGCGCTGGACGCGCTCCAGACCGCGTCACCCGAACCGATCGTCTCCATGTCGGTCCGAGCGTGGCCCGCGGACTTTCCCGACGACATCGCCGTGCTGCGTCGCGCGCCGTACGAGAGTCGCGCCGACTCCGTCATGTACTGCCAGGTGCTGGCCGAGCTCGCGCGCACGCGCGGCTGGGGCGTCCACCTGTACGACGCCAGTCACGTCGAGGCAGAGGCGGCTCGCATCCTCGGTGCACGAGCGCACGACGCCCTGCACGGCCCACGCGCGACGTTGGGACCACCGTGGTCGAAGGACCATCGGATCGCGCTCGCGGCGACCGTCCTCGCCACGTGACCTGCCTCACGCGCGTTCCATGACCGGCGACTCGTCGACTCCGGCGGGACCGGCGTCGGGCTCGTCGGTCGTCGCCTGTGCCGCACGAGGCCGTCGTGGCACGAGCACTGCCGCGACGGCGAGCGCAGCGACCATGACGACGATGCTCGCGACGAACCCCCGCGTGATGGCGTGCACGTACGCATGGTTCGCCGCGTTCAGAAGGGCGGCTCCGGTGTGCCTCGGGAGCAGCCGTGCCGCCTGCGTCGCGACGCCGATGCTTCGCTGCGACTCGTGAGCGACGGTCGACGGTAGGTCGCGCGGTCCCTGGGCGCGGAGGTTGCTTCGGTACGCGCTGCTGACCACGCTGCCGATCACCGCGACACCGAGCGCGCCGCCGAGTTGGCGACTGACGTCGTTGACGGCCGACCCGATGCCGGCCTCGCGTTCGGGCACGGCAGCCATGACGGTGTCGGTGAGGGCCGGGAGCCCGAGACCGGCGCCGAGCCCGAAGAGCGCGAGGGCGCCGTCGATCTGCACCGCACCCGTCGACACGGTGGTCCGAGTGAGCAGGAGGAGTCCGAGGATCATGCCTGCGGTCATCGCGACCACGAGCAGGCGCGGACCGAGGACGGGCATCAGGCGCCCCGCGAGTCCGGAGCCGACGACGATCCCGACCGACGCGGGCACGATCAGGACGCCGGCCGCGAACGCACTGCGATGCTGGACGAGCTGGAAGAGCTGGGTGAGGAAGAAGAACGTCACGAACATCGCGAACAACGCCATGCCGATGACGAGGACCGCACCGGTGAAGTCCCGTTCGCGGAAGAAACGCATCGGCAGCATCGGTGTCGAGGTGCGGCGTTCGACGATCGCGAAGCTCCCGAGGAGCGCGGCGGCCACGGCAAGGCCGGCCAGTGCGATCCCGTCGGTGAAGCTCGTCTCGCCGAAGCGGATGATGCTGTAGACGAGCGCGGTGAGCCCGAGAGTGCCGAGCACCGCGCCGGGAACGTCGAGCCCCACATGCCGCTCGTCGCGCGACTCGGGAACGATGACCATCCCGACGAGCGCGAGGAGCGCGACGGGCACCTGCAGCCAGAACACCGACGCCCAGCCGGACGCGTCGATGAGCGCTCCGCCGACGACCGGTCCGAGGCCGACGGCGATCCCACCGACCGCGGTCCACACCGCGATCGCTCGCGCCCGTTCCTCGCGCGGGAACACGTTGGTGAGGATCGACAGCGTTGCCGGAAGCACGAGCGCGGCGCCGAGGCCCTGGAGACAGCGCATGGCGATGAGCGCTCCGAGCCCGTTCGACGACGCGGCGCCCGCGGACGCGGCCGCGAACACGATCAGCCCCGCCGTCATGACCCGCTTGCGTCCGTAACGGTCGCCCAGCGATCCGCAGAGCAGGAGCAACCCGGCCAACACGAGGACGTACGCATCGACGACCCACTGCAGACCGCCGGTCGACGCGCCCAGCTCCGTGGAGATGCGCGGCAACGCGGTGTTCACGATGGTGTCGTCGAGGAACACGATCATCGTTCCGACCGACATGACCGCCAACACCCACCAGCGGCGGACCGAGACGTTCGCCTGGATCATGTGTCCCCCCCGAGTTTGGACGTGCGTCTCAACGGGGGTGGACAACTCTTGGACGTACGTCTAGATTCCCATTCGAACGAGAAATCAGAACGAAGAGAGTCGGCCCAGTAGCGTGCACGAGGTGAAGGTCCCGCCGCCGGAGCTCGCGGAGCGCCTGTGGGCCGTCAGCGACGAGGTCCTCAAGCCCGGGACCGAGATGCGCATCGACGATCTCGCCGCGCTCGCGGGAGTTCCACGAGCAACGCTCTACTACTACTTCGCGGGCAAGCAGGATCTGTTCGCGTTCCTCCTCGCGCAGAAGCTGCAGCGCGGGACGGCCGCGGTCTCAGCCGCGGCAGCCGGACCCGGAAGCGTCGTCGAGCGAATCACCGCGGTGCTGCGAGCGATGCTCGACACGATGGCCGAGCACCCGGAGCTGTGCACGCGACTGCTGCAGTCGATGATCGACGCCGGCACCGGTGGACAGCTCATGCAGGAGATCGAACACACCCTCATGGCGCCCGTTCGCGATCTGCTGATCGAAGGACGCGAGGCCGACACGATCGTCGTGTCCGATCCGACGAACACCACGCTCGCGCTCATGGGCGCGGTCGCAGTCGTCGCGATGGTTCACACCGCGCGCGGCGACTTCGACCCCGAAACGATCGCATCCTGGCTCGTACCGGAGATCCTCGACGGCCTGACCCCTCGTTAGGCGGGATCTCTGTCGCTCGTCACGTGCACCCGGCCAGGCGTGCGACGACCGGCCCGAACGTGTCCATGGCGTCGTCGGGAACCACGGTGTAGGTGAAGCCCCAACGGTCCCTGCGGCGGAGCAGCGTCTCGACGAGCTCGTCGGTGCTCCCGACGAGGGTCAGGGGGATGTCGCGTGCGTCGGCCGGCGTGCACGCGAACGCCGGTGCCAGCGCGGCAAGCGTCGCATCACGCTCGTCGGCGCTGGTCGTCACGTGCACGAACGGGCAGTGGCACTGCAACTCGAGGTCGGCGGAGCGGCCGGCAGCGGCTGCCGCTTCACGCACCCATGCGAGCTTCTCGTCGAACGCCTGCGGGCTCGCGGTCGCGGCGACCGACGCGTCGAGTCCTCCGGTGGTCATCGTCGCGTTCACCGCGACGATGTCGGCGATGCGCGCGGCGATCGTCAGCATCCGCCGCCCGCCTCCGCCGATGCAGAGTGTCGGGCCTCCGGGCGTATGCGTCGGCGGTGTCCCAACCGCACCGTCGATCCGGTAGTGCGCGCCGTCGTAGCGCACGGGTTCCGTCGAGCGCCACAGCGCACGCATCACCTCGATCGCCTCCACCATGCGGTCGATGCGCACGCCCGGCCGGTCGTACGGGATGCCGGCGTCTTCGTAGTCGCTGCGCTTCCACCCGGCGCCGACGCCCACCTCGACGCGCCCGCCGGTGAGCAGGTCGAGCGTCGCCAGCTCCTTGGCGAGCACGACGGGGTGCCGGTAGTCGTTGTCGAAGACGAGGGTGCCGACCGCGAGCCGCTCGGTCACGGCCGCCGCGGTCGCCAACGCGGTGAGCGGCGCGAGCTGGTCCTGGAAGTGGTCGGGCATGAGCAGCGCCGAGTAGCCGATCTCCTCGGCGCGGCGCGCCCGTCCGCGCCATGTGGCCGCGTCGGGCGCCTTCGACGTGATCACCGCGAACCGGAACGGTCGCGTCATCGCGTCCTTCCCAGCACGGCTCGCGTCGCGTCCGCGGCCCGCTGCGCAGCTTCGACGGGCCCGAGCGCGTGCAGGGCGTCCGAGAACACCTCGACCCCGATCGGCGCGGCGGTGCCGATCTCGCGCAGCGCATGGGTCAGCGCGGCGAGGTCGATCGCACCCTCGCCGGGCAGCAGACGCTGGTGCAGCGTGGCCGACATGAGGTTCGGCTCGGGCTCGGCCGGCGCGTCGTCGAGCTGCACCCCGAAGACCTTTGGCCCGGGAATCGAGCGCAACGTCACCAGATCCGACGATGTGTCGCTGCGGAACCAGTGCCACGCGTCGAGCGCGATCCCGCCGTTCGGACGATCGGCACGACGGACGACCTCCCACGCGGTCGTGAGATCGGCGATGCGCGACCACGGGAGGAACTCGAGATGCACGAGGAGGCCGTGTTCGGCGGCGCGCTCGCACAGCGCGGCAAACGCCTCGGCGGCGTCGTCGACGCCCCAGTCGCCGCCGAGCACGTCCGCCGCGTTGATGGAGCGCGCGCCGAGCGCGTCGGCGATCGCGAACATCTCCGCCTCGCCGTAACGGAAGACCTCCATCGTGTCGATCGCAACGAGCGACGCCACGTCGACCTCACCCGGCGTCCACCACCAGGCCGGGTCGAGCTCGGCGACCGCGAGGCCGTGATCATCGAGCTGCGCTCGCAGGTCGGCGTCGCCGAAGCCGTCACGCCGCGCCGCGGCGTAGTCGCGCCCCCACACCGAGATGGCCGAGAAACCGGCGCGCGACGCGGCCGCCAGTCGTTCGCCCCACGGAGTCTCACGCGGGAGCGTGCCCGCGCACAGCACGAGGTCGTCGGCGCCGAGCGTCATGTGCGATCACCCAGTCCCAGACCGTCCCACGGATCACGTCGAGGTCGCCGCACTCTACGGACGGCGCGCCTCCGCACGCCATCGCCGCGGGGCCGGCGACCTCAGTCGGCGCGGGCGACGGCGACAGGTGCGTCACGGCGACCGCCGTCCGTTGCGACGACCCGCCGTCGCGCCGCCACCACCGACACGCCGCTGATCACCGCGAGCACGAGGCCCGGTGCGATGAACAACCACGGGATCGGTCGCAAGGGGATCTTGTCGGCATTGGCGAACGTCGGTGCGAGCGCGACCTGGCTGTTGCTCAGCGCGTGCGACTTCGCCGACGTCGAGCCCCGCCATTCGTCGGCGAAACTCGCGAGCGTCGGGAAGGTCTGCGGGAACGAGTCGACACCGGCACGCTCCTCGAGCGCGACCTCGAGCTTGTCTCGCACGTCGTTCACCATGCCGTCGAACAGCTTCGTCGCGCCGACCGCGCGCTGACCGGTCGCAGGCGCGAGCCCGATGCGACCGACCTTCGTCACCCGCACCGCCGCGTCGACCTTGCCCGGGATGCCGACGACGAGGGGCGCGACCGCGATCCCGGTCCCCACGATGAACAGCAACACCCCGGCCAGCGGGTCCGGCCGGAAGAGCGCATACAGACCGACCGCGATCGACAACAGACCGATGCCGAGGAACAGCCACGGGGCGCTCGAGAGCGGGAGCCACGAGACCGGGATGTCGGACGCGCGCGAGTAGTCGGTGCGCGCGGCCTGCATCTTGCCGATGACCGGGCCGACGAGCGCGACCACCGCGGGCGCCTGCTGGTCGAAGGCATGGATCCCGGGCATCTCACGAGCGACGTACGCCTGGAACTGCGCATCATTCATCTCGAGCGCGCGCTGCAGCCGGGGCTCGGCTCCGGTGTCGAGCTGCGCGCCTGCCGCCTTGACCGCGTCGAAGCCGGTGCTCAAGTCGCGCAGTCCCTGCTTCGACATCAGCGGCCGGTAGTGGTCGGCGATCTTCTGTGCGTCACGCGAGCGACTGAACAGGTGCTCGGCGAACGTGAACGTGACGAGCGTGAGCCCGAGCACGACTGCGATCACGCCGGCCACTCGACGCATCTCGCTCCCCCTCCGTCACGGACGCCGCGACCGCGCGCCTCGACGAAGGTTCGCCGCGCGCGTCCGGGCGGATCACCCGGACGCGCGACGTCACGCTCACGGGACGGAAACCGGCCCGGGGACGCCGAGGTCGGCGAGCACCTCGTCCGCGACCCGCTCGCCCGATCGCACCGCGCCGTCGATCGCGCCGTGACTCACGGTCGCGGTCTCGGTTCCGGCAAAGTGGACCCGCCCGACGGGCCGGCGCAGCTCATGCCCGTACTGGGTCAGCGTGCCCGTGCCGAAGTGGGCCATCGAGCACCCACGTGTCCACTCCTGCTCGACCCAGTTCACCTGATCCACCTCGACCGGCGACGCCGCGGCGCGTCCGAAGCGGCGCACGAGCGTGTCGACGGCCGTGTCGCGCCGGCCCTCCGGCGTCATCGCCGCGAGCCGCCGAGCCTTCGGACCCGCGGCGTAGAGCGCGATGACGCCCGCCTCCGAGTCGGGGGGCGTCGTGTCGAGCGTGACCTCGTACTCGTCGTCGAGCGCCACCGACGCGCCGCACAGGCCGTCGTGACGCCAGAACGGCTCGTCGTAGACGACGACCGCCTTCACCTCGGTTCCCGCGGGCAGCTGGTGCAGCAGGAGCGCCTTGTCGGCCGGCAGCGGCGGGTCGTAGCGCACGTGACCAGCCAGCGCGGGCGGGATCGTCACCACGACACGGCGAGCCGACACCGTGACCGACGGTGACACCACGTCGACGGCCTCGTCGCGCTGCAGGATCGCCTCCACGGGTGACGTCAACCGAACCCGGTCGCCGAGATCGGCGGCGACGCGCTCGGCAACCGTCTGCATCCCGCCGCGCATCTGGAAGTGCTGGTACCCACCCTCGATCGACATGTACGGCAGCAGCCCACCGCCGGCGCCCAGCAGGAAGAGCACGTTGAGGAGCGACACCTCGGCGAGATCGCAGCAGAACAGCGCGCGAAGGGTCGCCTCCATGAGGTCGCGCGCACCACGAGTCGGCACGTTGCGCCGCGAGAGCCAGCGCGCGGCCGACGTCGCGTCCCACGACGCAGCGTGCGGCGCGTCCCACGGCGCATCCAACGGCACGCGTCGCGCCATCGCGTCGAGGCGCGCCATGGCCTGACCGAAGCTCGCGAGCGCGAGTGGGTTGATCCGCGGTGTCTTGTCGGTCGCGTACCGCTGGACCTTGCCACCGGTCGCGAGCACGGTGTCGCCCACCACGTTCGTCGGGAACACCGTCGCTCCGACCTCGGCCGCCAGGGCGAGCGCGCGTTCGTGCTTCGGGGAGAAGAACGTGCCGCCCATGTCGATCGGGACACCGCCCGATGTGTGGCGTGTCCACACCCGCCCGCCGACGCGGTCGCGCGCCTCGAGCACGACCACGTCGCGCCGGGCAACGCTCAGCCGGCGGGCCGCGGTCAGCCCCGCATACCCGGCCCCGACCACGCACACCTCGGTCTCGATCCGGTCCGTCGCCATCGGCGCACCCCCGTCGTCTGCAGTAACATGCGGGCCGCACGCATGTATAGCCGCGACGTGGAGGGAGTGCACGTGGCACGGGCGACACCAACCGGGCGACCGGCCCAGACCCGGCCGCCGGTCCGCCGCACCCAGGCCGAGCGCCGGACCGCGACCCGGGCTGCGCTCCTGAACGCGGCCCGCGAGCTCTTCGCCGAACGCGGCTACGCGGCGACGGGTCGGGAGGACATCGCGGCGAGAGCGGGCGTCACCCGTGGCGCGCTCTACCACCACTTCGCCAACAAGGCGGAGGCCTTCGAAGCGGTGGTCGACGAGCTCGACGCCGAGTTGCTCGCCCGCGTGATCTCGGCCGCGCAGCGAGGCACGGGACCGCTCGACCAGCTCCGTCGCGCCGCGCGCGCCTACATCGACGCGTGCACCGAGCCGGCGATCGCCCGCATCCTGCTGACGGATGCGCCGACCGTGCTCGGTTGGGTTGCGTTGCGGGCGCGCAGCGCGGCGACGTGTCAGGCGCTCCTCGAGGGAGTGCTCGACCGGGACGGGATCGACGTTCCGGGCGCGCCCGACGTCACCGCGGCACTCCTGCTCGGATTGCTCGACGAGGCCGCGCTGCTCGTCGCGTCGGCTCCAGACCCGCGCGCGGAGCGCACGCGGATCCGGAGCACCGTCGACGCGCTGCTCGTCAAGCTGCTCACACCGCTCACGCCGTGAGCTCAGCGCTCGGGTTACCGCGCCAGCGTCGCAACCGTCTGGGCCGTGTCCTCGGTACCGCGGTAGTACGCGATCTTGCCGTCGCGGAAGCGGAACCAGTGCTGCAACAGCATGGTCGCGGTCTTGCCCGTGTCGTTCGAGCGCACACGGAACCGCACGACGCTCAGCACGTCGTCACCATTGGCGGCGATCGCGAGCGGCGTGAATTCCTCCGGCGTCATCGTCTTGCCGAACTGCTCGAAGAACGTGCGCACGCCGTCGGGGCCACGGTGGTTCCCGTACCAGGGAGCACCGGTACCGGCCGCCTCCGCCGCCCAGTCCACGTCGTCCGTGACCTGGGCGACGATGTGCTCGGTGTCGCCGCGCCCGAACGCCTCGTAGATGTCGTTGATCGTCGCGATGTTGTCGGTCGCCATCGTCGTCGCCTCCCGCGTCGAAGTCCATCGCGCATTCGCCGCACGGGCGCACACGGATCACAAACTGCTGGTTCGAGAGCCGGACCGGGAGCGTGGAATACGCTCGCCGCCCGTGGATCGTGCCCGATTCGACGCGTGGATGTCGCTTGCGCTGGAAGAGGCGCGCGCCGCGCCCGAGCACGACGACGTCCCGGTCGGCGCGGTGGTGGTCCGGCTATCCGATGGTGAGGTCCTCGCCCGCCGTCACAACGAGCGGGAGCGCGTCGCGGACCCGACCGCGCACGCCGAGATCCTCGCGGTGCGCGACGCGTCGGCGAAGGTCGGGAGCTGGCGGCTCGACGGCTGCGCGTTGGTCGTGACGCTCGAACCGTGCCCGATGTGCGCCGGCGCGGCCCTCGCCTCGCGGGTGGACGCGGTGGTGTTCGGCGCCGCCGACCCGAAGGCGGGCGCCTGCGGAAGCCTGTACAACGTCACGGCCGATCCGCGCCTCAACCACGAGGCCGAGGTGATCGACGGCGTCCGGGCCGACGAGTCCGCCGCGCTGCTGCGTGAGTTCTTCGCCGCGAGGCGTCGCGCGTCGGAGCTCTGAGCGGGTCCCGGCGCCTCACACGAGCCGCCGGGGGCGGCCTCGGGCTCCCCTACAATCTCGCCCCGGAGGGATGCGAGAGCGGCCGAATCGGATGGTCTCGAAAACCATTGTGGGGCAACCCACCGTGGGTTCAAATCCCACTCCCTCCGCCACACGCGCGCAGGTCGGGGCCGGTGTCGTGGCCCGGCCCGACCTTGGCGCACAGAGCTCGTCCCTCTGGGCACCGGTCGGCGAGCCCGCGACCACGGTTTAGAGTCCGGCCGTGACCGCGCTCGACGGTGACAGGGTTCCCATCTCCGATCCGGCCGGGCCGATGACGCTCGCGATCGACATCGGCGGGACGGGGCTGAAAGCTTCGGTCCTGGACGCCACGGGCCAGAAGACCGTCGCACGGGTTCGGATGGCGACGCCGTACCCCTGTCCGCCGCGGGTCCTGGTCCGCGCGCTCGACGAGCTCACGCACGAGCTTCCGGCCTGGGACCGCGTGTCGGTCGGATTCCCCGGCTTCGTACGAAAGGGACGCGTCCTCAACGCGCCCAATCTCTCGACCAAGCGCGGCCCCGGCACGCCGATCTCGCGGAAGCTCGCGGAGGCGTGGGCGGGGTTCCCGCTCGCGACCGAGCTCGAGGGTCGCCTCGGCAAGCCGACCCGACTGGCCAACGATGCCGACATGCAGGGTCTGGCCGTGATCGGTGGGTCGGGGCTCGAGCTGGTGATCACGCTCGGCACCGGGCTCGGAACCGCGGTGTTCCAGGACGGGTGTCCCGTGCCCCACCTCGAGCTCGCGCTGATGCCGTTCCACGGCCGAGGCACGTTCCAAGACCACCTCGGGAACAAGGCCCGTCGACGTATCGGCAACCGCCGGTGGAGCAAACGCGTCCGCGAAGCCGTCGACATGTTCGACGCGCTGCTCTACTACGACCGTCTGTGGGTCGGCGGCGGCAACGCGAAGAAGCTCAGCGTCGACCTCGGACACCGCGCCACCATCGTGGACAACACGGCGGGGATCCTCGGCGGGATCAAGCTCTGGGAGCTGGACGAGGTCTGAGCTCGGTCGACGCTGCCTCAGGTGATGCCGGCGGCACGACGCGCCGCCACCACGACCGGGTTGTCGGCGGGTGCCCACGCGACCTCCCAGAAGTTGCCCTCGGGATCGCAGAAGTACGCGTCCCGACCGGTGAAGAATTCCGCGTCCATGGGCTCCTTCGTGACGGTCGCGCCGGCCTGACGCGCGCGCGTCACCAGCTCGTCGACGTCTGACGGTTCTTCGGCCTGGATGATGACGTTGCACCGGATGCCGCTGCGACCGCGATCCGGGTCGGTGTGGGCATCGGCGGCGAGCTTGTCCACCGGAAACAGGGCGAGCAGCGCGCCGCGCAGCTCGAACACCGCGAAGTCGTCGGAGTCGAACGCCTGCTGCCACCCGAGGGCGCGATAGAAGCTGCGCTCGGCGTCGAAGTCGCGCACTCCGAACGTGATCGTGTTCGCCAACGGTGCGTTCTGCATCGGCCCGCTCCCTCCGTCGTGGTCATGTGCACTCCGTTCCTACCCGTGACGGACAGCGCTGCCCTCGACCGCCTTTACGACGGCTTTACGCAGGAGCCGTAGACCGGCTGCGGGAGAGTCCGACGGGGTGGCGTCGTACGCCCCCCGCCCGGACGCTCGCTCGTCGAGCTCCGGAGGTCGCCATGGAGCTGCGCCTCGTCCACGATGACCGGTCGGTCAGCCCTCGCACGGTCGCCCGGTTCCCGTTCACGCTCGTCGGTGCCGGCGACGCGCTGGAATTCGGCGTCGACGTCGGTGACGACGAGTTCGGGGGCGGTTTCGACGTCCGGACGGCTCCCGCGGCAGCGACCGCGACCGGTACGCACCACGTGCTCGAAGTGCGCCCGGTCGACGGCCGACCGATGCGCCTCGGCGTGCACGACCTGACACTTCACGCCCGAGACGAGCACCACGCGCACGCATCCGCTGGTTTCGTCGTGCGCGTCGAGCATGCGTGCGTGCACATCGGTGAGCCGGAGTTCACCATCGCGCTCGACGAGACGGTCAAGGCGAAAGTACCGCTCTTCAACTGCGGCGGCTGCGACGTCGACGTCCACCTCGACATCAACCACTTCGACGGCCGTTCCCGCGGCGCACCGCCGGCGGAGCTGACGCTCGACGCCGGGAGCGAGTTCGTCGACGTGCACAGCACGTTCCATCTCGGCCGCCACGAACGGGTCTTCGACAAGCACGACGTGCAGGTCGTCGCCCACGACGGGGACGCAACCCTGGCGGCGTGGTCGCCCGACACGCCGCCACACCTCCCGACCCTGCGCGAACGCTTCCTCGCGCTCTTCGAGAGCAAGCGCAAGTACGTCGCGCTCGCGACGACGTTCGGGATCGTGCTCGGAGCAGCCGCGATCGCCGACGCGGTGACGCCCGGTCACGGGGCGAAGGCGCCCACGACGACGACGCAGCGGGCGCCCGGAGTCTCGACCGCGCCGTCACCCGGTGCGCCCGGTGCGCCCGGTGCGCCGGGCGCGCCCGGTGGCAGCGAGGGCGCGGGTTCCCCTGGAGGTGTCACGGTGCTGGGCGAGACCACGAGCAGCGTGCCTGGACAAGGCCCGCCGGTCCCGACAGCCGTGCGCCTCGTCCCGAGCGTGGATCCCGTCCCCTTGGGCTCGATGCTCGACGTGACCGTCACGGTCGCAACAACCGCGGGCGGACCGGAGCCGACAGGCCTCCTGCGCCTCCTCGACGGCACGAACGAGATCGGACAGCGGGCCCCGATCGGCGGGAGAGCACTCTTTGCGACGAACACTCTCACCGTCGGACCGCACGATCTCGTCGCGGATTACGTCGGCGACGCGAACACGCAACCGAGCCGCTCGAGCGTGCTCGAAACCGTGAACAAGGTCCCGACGACAATCGCCATCACGACACTGAGCCGCCCGTGCGTCTCCCCGAGGATCACAGTCACGGTCACTTCGAGCGACTCGAGTGGACCCCCGACCGGTATCGCGAGGGTCGCGCTCGTCATCGGCAGCAACCGCTACGAAGGGACGAGCGACTTGAAGGGTGGGACGACGACGATCGCGTTGTCGGATATCCCCGTCGATCCGAGCGGCACCGACACCTTCTTCGCGAGCTACGACGGAGACGCGCGCTTCGGCGTCAGCACGTCGTCGCCCTCCACGCTCAACTGCGGCGAATAGTGGTGAAGGCGACGGGATCGGCTCAGAGCGCGGGTGTGAGACCGAGGTTGGCGTAGATCTCGCGGGTCGCGGTCGAACGGTTCAGCGTGTAGAAGTGCAGTCCCGGCGCGCCGCCTTCGAGCAGCGCGCGACACAGCTTCGTCGCCTCCTCGACCCCGACCGCGCGCACCGCCTCCGGGTCGTCGCCGACCGCGTGCAGCTTCTGCGCGAGCCACTCCGGGAACGCCGAACCCTGGAGCTCGGCCATCCGCTTGATGCCGCCGAGGCTCGTCACCGGCATGATCCCGGCGATGACGGGCTTGTCGACGCCGTGCGCGCGCAACCCGTCGACGAGGTCGAAGTAGTGCTCGGCGTCGAAGAAGAACTGGGTGATCGCGAAGTCGGCCTGCGAGAGCTTCTCCGCCGTGTGCAGGCGGTCCGACTCGCGGCTCGGCGAACGCGGGTGCGGCTCGGGGTGCGCGGCGACCCCGACCGAGAAGTCGCCGACCTCGCGCACGAGACGGACGAGCTCGATCGCGTAGTGCAGATCCCCCTGCGGAAGCTCCACGTCCTTCGGCGGATCGCCTCCCAGCGCGAGCACGTTCTCGATGCCCGCGTTGCCGTAACGGGTCACGATGTCGCGCAGCTCGTCACGCGTGTGGCCGACGCACGTGAGGTGCGCCATCGGCGTGATCGGAGTGCCGTGGAGGATCTGCACGACCAGGTCGTGCGTGCGCTCCCGGGTCGACCCGCCCGCGCCGTAGGTGACCGAGACGTACGACGGCTGCAGCGGCTGCAGCTCGACGAGCGCCCGCTCGAGCGCCGCCTCCGCCTCGGGCGTGCGCGGCGGGAAGAACTCGAACGAGTACGACGTGCCCCGGGTCAGGATGTCGCTGATCTTGGCCACGGACGAGCCCTCCTCGAGCGCCGAGCAGCGTAGCGGCCATCAGATTGGTCGACTCCCGCTCCGGCCTCCCGGGCTCCACCCAGGCCTGCGCAACGTCTCCGACGGAGCCCCCCGCTCCACGGGGCTCGCGCGCCCTTCGTGGGCCCCGGGCCGGCCTCAGCCGCGGGCGCCGAGCGTGAACCCGGTGATGATCACCCCGATCAGCACCAGGACGACCAGCGCGATGTTGATCCAGGCCACGACCCGCGCCGCCGTCACCAGGCCGGAGCCCGAGAGCCGGCCGCCCGACGCGTCGATCCGGTTGCGGGCGTTCTGGGCGAGGATGAGCGCGACGATCGCCAGCACGGCGGGACACACGACGAACGAGCCGATCGCGCAGATCAGGGCACCGACCGCGAGCCCTTCGCTCTGGTGCCCGCCGGCGTAGCCGTAGGCCGGCGGGTACGGCGGCGGGCCCCATCCGGGTGCCGGCGGCGGTGGCGCGCCCCACTGGTCGCTGGTCACGGCGCGATGTAAGCACAGCCCACCACGGAGCAACCGCCTTCGCTCCCGACCCGAGCGTCGTGCCACACTTCTGAGTCCATCGCGAGGGAGATGCCATGCCCCCCGAGAAGCTCAGCTGGAAGCACCTGTACGACGAGGTCGTCACGACCGGCCTGTGCACGGGGTGCGCGGGCTGCGTGATCTCGTGCCCGCACGACGTGCTCGGCTACCGCGACGACGAGGGCGTCTACAAGCCGTTCCAGCTCGAGGACTACGGCGGCCCGGGCGACTGCAGCCACGGCGACAAGAACTGCACGTCGTGCACGCGCGCCTGCCCCCGCTTCCGGGCCTGGGAGCCCGAGATCGACGAGTTCATGTTCGGGCGCGCGCGACGGCCCGACGAGATGTCGGGCGTCTTCAAGGACGTCTGCCTCGCCCGCGCCGCCGACCCGGTGCTGCACGAGGTCGGCCAGGACGGCGGGCTCGTGTCCGCGATCCTGCTCTACGCGCTCGAGCACGACCTCATCGACGCCGCGCTGGTGAGCTACCTCGAGGGCGACGGCTCGACGTGGAAGGCGGTTCCCGGAGTCGCGCGCACCAAGGAGGAGATCATCGCCTCCGCGGGGAGCCGCTACACCTACTCCGCGAACACGCTCGCCTACAACGAGGCGGTCGAGGGCGGCGCGGAGCGCATCGCGCTCGTCGGGATGAGCTGCCAGTCGTCGGTGCCGCCCGTGATGAAGCAGCGCAAGGCGGGGAAGGTCGCTCGGCGCCTGTCGCTCAACATCGGCCTGCTCTGTTCCAAGACGTTCGACGACGCCATCTTCGACGAGCTGCTCGACGCCAAGTACGGGTTGAAGCGCGCCGACATCAAGAAGATGAACATCAAGGGCAAGCTGCAGATCTGGATGCACAACGGCGACTACCACGAGGTGCCGCTCAAGGAGTGCCACCAGTGGACGCGCGAGGGTTGCAAGCTCTGCCCCGACTTCGCGGCCGAGCACGCCGACATCTCCACCGGCGGGATCGGCAAGTTCAACGACTGGACGTTGACGATCGTGCGCACCGACGTCGGCCGTGAGCTGATGGAGGGAATGCAGCGCGACGGTTGGATCGAGGTGCGTCCCGGCGACGACGACCCCGACGCGATCGCGCTGATGCACAAGCTCGCGAAGAAGTCGCGGACGCGGTGGCCGGAGTTCGCTATCCCGCAGCCGGGACTGGTCGGCGCCTGAGCGGCGACATCTTCGACCACATCGCGTTCACGCCGACGACGGCGCAGAGCAGGATCTCCGGCTCCGCCGCGAGGCGGATGCGTTGGTTCCCGTCGCTCAACGCGCTCGCGAACGCGATCCCGACGAAGAGGCCGGCAATCGCCCTCGCGGCCGGGTTCCGTCGGACGAGGCGCGCGATTCCCCAGGCTGCGAACGGCAGCGCGAGCAGGTAGCACCACCAGGCGAACCACTGCCACGTCCGGCTGCGGCTCTCGACGGTCTCGAAGTCGCGCTGCTGACGGGGACTCCACAGGCCCGCGGTGCGCAGGACCCGCACCGACGCGACGAGTGGCGCGCGTGCGAGATGGGTGCGCACGAAGTGCGTGGCCCTCCGGCGGTTCGCCCGCACCGCGTCGGCCTCGGTGACGCGGGGCCAATCGGGCGACGTCTCGCACGACACGTCCCACAACCCGATGCGCGGGCCGCCGAACGTCGTCGCGCAATTGGCGCCCGCGAGGGTCTTCGCACTGTCGGTCGCCCACAGGCCCGAGGTGCCGAAATCCCGGACCACGTACGTCACCCACGGCACGCTCACGACGGCGAACGCGAGCAGGGTCGCACCCACCGCGACGAGCCGAGCGCGGGTCGCGGCGCGTCGCGTCAGAAGCGCGAGGCCGACCACGCACACCATGACGATCGGTGCCTCGGCGCGCGCGAGCGCGGCGATCCCGAACAGCGCGCCGACGACGAGGAACCGCCGCGCGTCGAACCGCTTCTCGCCGCTCGGTTGGACCGCCCACACCGTCGCGAGCACCGCGCCCGTGACGACCGGCACCGCGATGGTCTCCGACATCATGGAGCCGTCACCGGCGAGGAGGAACGGCCACACCGCGACCAGCGCGGCGGCCGCGAGACCGGTACGCCGGTCGACGAGCCGCTTGCCCATCCCCGCGATGAGCGGGACGGTCGCGGCGCCGACGACGCTCGACGCGACCTGCGTCACCGTCGTCGTCGTGAGCCCGAGCTTGTCGACGGCGGCGATGAAGACCGGGTAGAGCGGCGGGAAGTTCGCCGTCGCCACCCGGCGACCCGCGAACAGCAGCGTCGGGTTGCTGTAGCCGTCACCGTTGGCGACGCCGTGCCCGAGGAAGAGGTAGCCGACCGAGTCGAGGCCGAGCTTGACGTGGCGCGCGACCAGCAGGACGTAGAGGACTCGCACCACAACCGCACCGGCGGTGATGGCCGCGACCCACCACCAGTACCGGTCGGGGCCACGATGACGCCCGGTGTCCGCGAAGAGCCGTGCCGACCTCGTGCGCGAGCCGGCGACCTGCGCCGTCCCTGCCATGGTGCTCCTGCGTCGTCCTGTCGCCGGGAGGCCGTCACCGGCACGGGACCCCGCCGGTAGGCTCGCGCGCGGAGAGCCGGGAAGTCTGGTCGGCACGAACGTCCATCCGTTCGTTCCCGCGTCGTCGACCGCTCGAAAGGCTCCCGTTGCCTCGCCCCCGGTTCGTCACCCCGATCGTGGAGTTCCTCCGGACCGAGGCGGCCGGCGGCGTGGCGCTCCTCGTCGCAGCCGGGATCGCCCTCGTCTGGGCCAACAGCGCCTGGAGCTCGACCTACCACCACCTGTGGGGACAGCGGCTCGCCATCGGGAGCGGTCCCCTCGGCCGCAGCGAGGATCTCCGCCACTGGGTCAACGACGGTCTGATGTCGGTCTTCTTCTTCGTCGTCGGGATGGAGGTCAAGCGTGAGCTCGTCCGGGGCGAGCTGCGCGACCGGCGGACGGCGCTGCTCCCCGTCGTCGCGGCCTTCGGCGGAATGGTGGGCGCCGCCCTCGTCTACCTCGCGATCGCCGGCGCGGCCGCGCCTCGCGGATGGGCCGTGCCCATGGCGACCGACATCGCGCTCGTGCTCGGGGTGCTCGCACTCCTCGGACCACGCGTGCCGTCGGGACTCAAGCTGTTCCTGCTCGCGCTCGCGATCGCCGACGACGTGGGGACCATCGTCGTCCTCGCGCTCGCGTACTCCACGGGGCTCGACGCGCGCTGGCTGCTGGGCGCCGCGATCTCCTTCCTCGCCGTCGTCGCGTTGAACCGGGTCGAGACCGCGCACCCGACGGTCTTCGTCGTCCCCGCGCTCGCGGCGTGGTGGTGCACACTGCACTCGGGGGTCCCTGCGACCGTGTCGGGCGTCGCGCTCGGACTGCTCGTCCCCGCGGGACCCGTGCGCGGCCGGCCGCTCCTCGAACGGCTCGAGCGCCGCATCCATCCGTTGAGCAGCTTCGTGGTGGTCCCGCTGTTCGCGCTCGCGAACCTCGGCGTCGCGCTCGGCGCCACCGCGCTCTCGCGTGCGTTCGGCGGAACCGTCGGCTGGGGTGTGCTCGCGGCGCGCGTCGTGGGCAAGCCGCTCGGTGTGATCGCGGCGACGGTCTTGGCCGTACGGCTCGGCCTGTCGGCGCTCCCGCGCGGCATGGGGCGGCGTGAGCTCGGCGCCGCGGGGCTGCTGACCGGGCTCGGCTTCACCGTGCCGCTGTTCGTCGCCGACCTCGCGTTCACGAGCGCCAGCCGCGTGCAGGCCGCGACGATCGCGTTGCTGCTCGGGTCCGTCGTCACGGGCGCGGCCGGGGCGTTCATCGTCGTGCGCCTACGCTCGGGCCCGGTGATCACGGTTGCGCTCGTCGACGACCTCATGGATCGGTCGCGCATCACCCAGGCGATGCCCGAGGTCACGTTCGTGCGCTCGGTCGCCGAGTGCTCCGATGCCGACGTCGTGCTCGTCGACCTCGCGCGCCATGTGGCGTCGGTGGCCGCGGTACGTGCTGCCGCGCCCGGGGCTCGCATCGTCTGCTTCGGGCCGCACGTCGACGAGAAGGCGGCGAGCAGCGCCCGTGACGCCGGGGCCGACGAGGTCCTGGCCCGCTCACGCTTCTTCCACGACCCGGCCGCCGCGACCCGCTCGTGAGCCCGTCGGCGTCGATCGGGTGACCGGCGAGTAACCCTGGAGCGTCCCGGCGGGTCAGAACCTCCGTGGAGTCACTTGTCACCCGCATCGAGCAGGCCGCGCGCGGCGGGCGCGGCATCACCTTCATCGAGTCGGCCGGAGCCGACGCCTACGGCGCGGAACGGGTTCCCTGGCGCCGCCTGCACGCCGACGCCCGCCGGGTCGCCGGTGCGCTCCAGCGCCACGGTGCCGGACCCGGCGCACACGTCGCGCTGCTCGGTCCGACGACGCGGGAGCTCGTGACCACGATCCAGGCGACGTGGCTGACCGGCGCGACCGTGGTGATGTTGCCGTTGCCTCTGCGGCTCGCGTCGATCGAGGAGTTCGTCGACGCCACGCGCACGCGCGTCCACAACGCCGACGTCGACCTCGTCGTTCTGGACCGCCAGCTGGCCGCGTTCATCGAGCCCGAGCCGGCCGACCCGCCCTTCGTGCTGCTCGACGAGCTCGTCACCGAGCACGCGACGTTCCGTCCGGCCAAGGAAGACCCCGACGCGCTCGCCGTGCTGCAGTTCACGAGCGGCTCCACCGCGGATCCGAAGGGCGTGATGCTCCCCCACTCGCGCGTGCTCGCGAACATCGACGGTGCGGCCGCCGCGGCGGACCTCGACCCCGAGCACGACGTCGCGGTGTCGTGGCTCCCCCTGTACCACGACATGGGCCTGATCGGTCTGCTGACCATCCCCATGGCGACCGGCACGGAGCTCGTGCTCGCGGCGCCCCAGGACTTCCTCGCGTCGCCGGCGCGCTGGCTGCGCTGGATGTCCGACTTCCGCGGCACGGTCACCGCAGGTCCGAACTTCGCCTACGCGCTCGCGACGCGCGCGCTCGCGCGCATGAAGGGTCTCGACCTCTCGAGCTGGCGCATCGCGTTGAACGGCGCCGAGCCCGTCGACCCGGGCACCGTCGAGTCGTTCTGTGCCGCCGCCGCGCCCTTCGGCTTCGATCCGCGCGCGGTGTTCTGCGCGTTCGGCATGGCCGAGGTCGCGATCGCGGGCACGTTCCCCCTGCCGATGTCGGGCATGCGCGTCGACACCGTCGAACGCGCGTCGCTCGAGACGGGCCGCCGCGTCCTTCCCGTCCCCGAGGGTGCTCCCGGGAGCCGCACGTTCGCCCGGCTCGGCCGTCCGGTCCCCGGGCTCGAGATCCGGATCGTCGACCCGGCCGACGGCACGCCGCTCCCCGAACGCGTCGTGGGTGAGCTCGAGATCCGGGGTTCCTCGGTGACGACCGGTTACTACCGCTGTCCCGACGCAACGGACGCGACGTTGCGCGACGGATGGCTGCGCACCGGCGACCTCGCGTACCTGGTCGACGGCGAGCTCGTCGTGTGCGGCCGCATCAAGGACGTGATCATCGTCGGCGGGCGCAACGTGCTGCCCGAGGACGTCGAGCGCGCGGTCGCGAACGTGGACGGCGTGCGCGCCGGCAATGTCATCGCGTTCGGCGCCGAGCGACGCGCGGGGCGCGAGTCGGTCGTCGTGGTCGCGGAGACGCGTGACGCGGACCCGGTCGCGGTGCGCACCGCGGTGGCCGACCGCGTCCGTGATGCGGTCGGGATCCCCGCGGCCGACGTGGTGCTCGTCGCGCCCGGCACCCTGCCCAAGACGTCGTCGGGCAAGCTCCAGCGCTCGCTATGCAAGTCCCGCTACACCGAAGGCCTGCTCGAAGCGGTGTAACGCGACTCTGGAGTCGATTCACCCCGTCAGGGCAGGAAATCGACTCCAGAGCTACACGACGGGCCAGGGGACGGAGTGGTAGCCGGGGTCGGGCTCGGGGAAGCGGCCGACCTTGAGCAAGGTCTCGGCGCGGTCGGCCAACGCGTCCACCTCGCCGGGCGAGAGCAACGCGGAGAGCTCGTCGCCGAGGTCGCCGTACACCATCTCGGACACGCGGGCGACGGCAACCGCGGCCTCCTCGCCGATCGGCTCACCGGCGAAGTCCCAGATCACCGTGCGGAGCTTGTCGGCCGGGTGGAACGTGAGCCCGTGGTCGATGCCCCAGACGTGGCCGTCGTCGTTCGCGCGCAGGCAGTGTCCGGCCTTGCGGTCCGCGTTGTTGGCGAGCACGTCGAACACCGCGAACCGCCGGAACACGTCGACGTGGTCCTCGAGCAACGTGAAGTAGTGCTCGTCGGGGTCGTGCTCGACGAAGCGCTGCACACTGCCGACGCCGAGCGGTCCGTCGCGCAGCACGGTCTCGGGAACGATCGACCAGCCGAACGCCTCCGACAGGAGGTACGACGCGACCTCGCGCGCGCACAGCGTCCCGGTCGGGAAGTCCCACAGCGGCCGCTCGCCGCGCCGCGGCTTGTAGACCACGGTCGCCGGTCCGTCCTCGGTGTCGACACAGCCGAGGAACGTGCCGTTCGACGACCACGGCATGCGCCCGAGCACCTCGAGCTCCCCACGTTCGAGCATCGCCGGCGACGTCAGTTCCAACGCGGGCACTGGTGGCCGGACGGGTCGATGGGCTGCTCGCACAGCGGGCACGTCGGACGGCCGGCCGCGACCGCGGCGGCGCCGCTCGCGGCCATCGCGCGCACCTGCGGACGCGTCGCGTAGATGCGGGCCACGAAGCCCTCGGCCTCGTCGTCGTCGGGCTCGATCTCGTCGTCGCCCTCGTCGTCGTCGGAGTGCTCGCGCAGCTCGAGGAGCACGAGACGCCGGTCGGGCTCGAAGCCGAGCCCGATCATCCGGGCGCGAAACAGCGGGATGGCGGGTTCGTCGACCTCCCCGTCGGACGCGGCGCCACCATCGCCGCCGTCCTCGGGGTAGTCCTCGGCGAGGCGGTCGAGGAACGCGACGGCCTCCGTCGCAAGCAACGCGACCTGCTCCTTCTCGACGAGCACGGTGAGACGCGCACCGTCCTTGCCGGCCTGGATGTAGAACGCGCGCGCACCGGGATCGCCGATCGCGCCGGCGCCCAGGGTGTCGACCCCGTCGAGCTCGATCACGTCACCCATCGCGTGCCTCTCGTCCACTCGCAGCGCCGTCGGCCCCGTCCGCGCCCCCGGCGCTCGCGTCCGCCTCGTCGCCCGTGGCCGCCGCGCCCGGAGGCACCAGCTCGGCCAGGTCACCGGTGTCGTTGCACTTCACGAGCGCGGCGCCGTGCGCCGAGAGCGCCAGCGCGGTGACCGACGCCGGCGACACGACGATGCGCTGGAACAGGTCGAGATGCACACCGGTGAAGTGCGCGATCGCCGCCTTGATCGGGTCCGCATGCGACACCACGACGATCAGCTTTCCCGGATGCTCGGCCGCGACCTGCTCGAGCGCGGCCACCATCCGGGCCTGCATCCCGGCGAGCGACTCGCCGCCGGGGAAGCTCGCGCGCGACGGCGCCAGCTGCACCGTCTTCCAGAGGTCGGTCTTGGCCAGGTCGACCAGCTTGCCGCCCGTCCACTCGCCGTAGTCGGCCTCGAGGACGCCCGGAAGCGGGCGGACCTCGAGGTCGTGGTGACGGGCGATGGCCTGCGCCGTCTGCACCGTGCGCTCGATCGGGCTCGCGTAGACCACCGTGACCGGCAGCGCGGCGAGTCGCTGCCCGACCGCGTCGGCCTGCGCGCGACCCGTCTCGGAGAGGTCGATACCCGGCGTCCGACCGGACAGCATCGGTCCGGTCTGGTGCGTGACCGCGTGCCGGACCAGCAGCAACGTCGTGATCGCGGGCGGCGCGGACTTCTCGTCCGATGCGTCGGACGCGCCGGACGCGTCGGTGGAGCCTTCGGTGTGCGCCTGGTCACTCCCGTCCGCGGGCTCGGCGGTCACGGTCGCGCCCGTGGCGGACCCGGGGGTCGACGACGGCAGCTCGGTGGTCTCGGACACGCCGACGATGGTACCGGCGCGCCTCGCCACGACCTCCGGCGCTGCGGCCGCCGCCGTGCGCGCCATGGCACTCGGGGCACGTCAGCGCCCTGCGCCCGTCTACATTCGCCGTGATGCCGGACCTCCCCGTCAACCTGTCGACGGCGGGACCGCCGGAGACGGTTCTCCCCCAGGAGCCCGCCGACGCCCGTGCCGCGCTCGAAGACGCGCTGGGCGCGCCGGCGGCCGAACGCCGCGACAAGGTGTCGGACGTGGTCGCGCGCTGGCCCCGCTACCTGGACGCCTGGGCCCGTCTGGGCGAGCTCGCCCGCGACCGGGTCGAGGCCTACGCCGCGTTCCGCGTGGGCTACCACCGGGGCCTCGACCACCTCCGCCAGGCGGGCTGGCGGGGCAACGGGTACGTCCGCTGGTCGCACGAGCCCAACCGCGGGTTCCTGCGCTCGCTCGACGGCCTCCGCGGCGCCGCGGCCGCGATCGGCGAGCGGGACGAGGAGCTGCGCTGCGACGAGTTCCTGCACCAGCTCGACCCGGACTGGGACCGGAGGCCGCACTAAGTTGCACTGCTTCCCGACGAGAGGAACCGGATGAAGCGCGCGCTGATCACGGGGATCACGGGGCAGGACGGGAGATATCTGTCGGAGTTCCTGACCGGCAAGGGCTACCAGGTGTTCGGCGTCGTCCGCGGTCAGAGCAACCCGAAGGCCGAGCTCGTGATGGCGGAGAACCCCGCCCTCGAGCTGGTCGAGGGGGACCTGCGCGACCTTTCCTCGCTGATCGCGCTCGTCGAGCAGGTGCAGCCCGACGAGGTCTACAACCTCGGCGCGATCAGCTTCGTGCAGCTGTCGTTCAAGCAGGCGGACCTCACCGCGGAGATCACCGGTCTCGGCGTGCTGCGCATGCTCGAGGCCGTGCGCATCGTCGGCGGCGCGGAGCGCAACCCGATCCGCTTCTACCAGGCGTCGTCGTCGGAGATGTTCGGCAAGGTGCGCGAGACACCGCAGACCGAGATGACGCCGTTCCACCCGCGCTCGCCCTACGGCGTCGCGAAGGTGTTCGGTCACAACATCACGGTGAACTACCGCGAGGCGTACGGGCTCCACGCGAGCTCGGGCATCCTGTTCAACCACGAGTCACCGCGCCGCGGGCTCGAGTTCTACACGCGCAAGGTGACGACGGGTCTCGCGCGCATCAAGCTCGGCCTGCAGAACCGTCTGAGCCTCGGCAATCTCGACTTCTCGCGCGACTGGGGCTTCGCGGGCGACTACGTCGAGGCGATGTGGCTCATGCTCCAGCAGGAGCAGCCCGACGACTACGTCGTCGCGACGGGCGAGACCCACACCGGGCGCGAGTTCCTCGACGTCGCCGCGCGCATCGCCGGCTACGACGACTGGGAGCCGTTCGTGTCGCACGACAGCCGGTTCGAGCGCCCCGCCGAGGTCGACCTGCTCATGGGCGACGCGTCGAAGGCCCACGCGAAGCTCGGATGGAAGCCGCGGGTCTCGTTCGAGGAGCTCGTGCGCATGATGTACGAGTCCGACCTCGCGGAGGAGCGGGCCCGCCAGGGCTAGCTGTCGCGCTCCACGAGGTCGGCGGCTTTGCGCGCCGCCACGGCAACGGGGTCCCACACCGGACCGAAGGGTGGCGCGTACGAGAGGTCGACCATGGCGACGTCCTCCGCGGTCATCTCGTTCCAGATCGCGGTCGCCATCACGTCGATGCGCTTGGCCGCGCCTTCACGACCGAAGATCTGACCTCCGAGCATCCGGCCGCTGCGCCGGTCCGCGATCGCCTTCACCGTGATGCGCGTCGCGCCGGGGAAGTACGACGCGCGCGTCGTCGACTCGATCGTGGCCGAGACGGGATCGAAGCCGGCCTCGCGCGCCTCCGATTCGCGCAGGCCCGTGCGCGCGACCTCGTACGCGCAGATCTTGGCGACCGCGGTGCCGAGCACGCCCGGGAACTCGGCCGCCCCGCCGGTCATCGTGATCCCTGCGATGCGACCCTGGCGGTTCGCGTACGTGCCGAGCGCGATCGCCATGGATCGGCCCGACACCCGGTGACGCACCTCGGTGCAGTCCCCGGCGGCCCACACGTTGGGGGCGGAGGTGCGCATACGTGCGTCGACCGCGATCCCGCCGCTCGGTCCGATCGTGATGCCGGCGTCGCGCGCGAGCGTGCTCGCGGGGCGAACGCCGAGGCCGAGCACCACCAGGTCGGCCGGCAACGTCGTGTCACCGGCGACCACCGCGGCGACCGCGCCGTCGCGTGTCGTCTCGAAGCCCTCGACCGGGACACCCAGATGCAGGTCGACGCCGATGCCGCGCAGCGCGTCGGCCACGAGCGCGGCCATGTCGGGATCGAGCGTGGCCATCGGTTGGTCGATCGCTTCCACGACCGCGACCTCCAGGCCGCGCTGCACGAACGCCTCGGCCATCTCGAGCCCGATGTAGCCGCCGCCGACGATCACCGCGTGCGCGGGGCGCTCGTCGAGCAGGACCCGCCGGATCTCCAGGCCGTCGGCGAGCGTCTGCAGCCCGAACACGTTGCGGGCGTCGATGCCGGCCAGCTCCGGGCGGACGGGTTGCGCACCGGTCGCGACGAGCAGCTTGTCGAAGGGCTCGCGCCGCTCCACGCCTTCTGCGGCGACGCGCACCTCGCTGCGGTCGAGGTCGATCGCGAGTACGTCGTGGCCGGTACGCACGTCGAGACCGAGCTCGCGGTGCTTCTCCGGTGAGCGCGCGACGAGCACGTCGGGATCGTCCACGACCCCGCCGACGAGGAACGGGATGCCACATGCCGAGTACGACGTGTGCGACGTGCGTTCGAACGCGACGATCTCGAGCTCGTCGGGACCGCGGCGGCGGCGCGCCATCGCGGCCGCGGTCATGCCGCCCGCGTCACCGCCGACGACGACGAGCCGTTCGGTCACGACCCGCTCCGCTCAGGCAGGAGCACGGGTTGCGGTGGCGCGCGCGAGTGCCTCGTCCGCCTCTGCCACGAAGCGACGCACCAGGTCGCCCGCGGGCACGAGCTCGTGGATGGCGCCGACACCCTGCCCCGCGGGATAGCACTCGCGATCGGGGTCGATGCCCGGTGTCGCCTCGTCGACGCCCAGGTGCATCCAACCGCCGTCCATCGCCTGGAGCAGCTGCTGCGGGAACGGCCGCAGCTCCTCGGGATGCTCTTCGAAGTGCTGCGTCGTCGCGTTGCGGACCGCGCGCAGTGTCTTGCCGGTGAAGGCACGACTCACGACCGTGCCGTCCTCCGCGGTGCGGAGCAACGCGTCCTTGTAACCGGGCGCGGAACGGGCCTCGGGCGTCGCGATGAAGCGGGTACCGATCCACACGCCGTCGGCACCGAGCGTGAGCGAGGCCGCGAGCCCACGGCCGTCGAAGATGCCGCCGGCCGCGACGACGGGCACGCGCGCGCCGACCGCGTCGACGATCTGCGGGACGAGCGGCATCGTGGCCACGGTCCCCGTGTGACCGCCCGCCTCGGTGCCCTGCGCGACGACCAGGTCGCAACCCGACTCGACGGCCGCGGTCGCGTGCCGCACCTTCCCGCACATGTTCACCACGAGGATGTTGTGACGGTGACAGCGCTCGACGACCTCGCGCGGCACGCCCAACCCGGCGACGAGCACGGGCACGCCTTCGCGCACGAGGATGTCGACGTTCGTCTCCATCTGCTCGGGGAACGCGGTCAGCAGGTCGACGCCGAAGGGCTTGCCGGTCGCGGCCTTCACGGCACGGATCTCGGCGACCAGCTGATCGGCCTGCATGGTCGACGCGCCGAGGCACCCGAACCCGCCCGCCTCCGACACCGCGGCGACGAGGGCGCTGTAGGACACGCCGCCCATGCCCGCGAGCATCACCGGATGCTCGACGCCGAGAAGATCCGTCAGGCGAGTGCGCATGGCCTGCACGCTAGCTCCGGCGGCCGTCCGGCGGTCGGGGGTCGGATAACGTCTGTGCGATGACGACGCCACTGGTCGGCGTGATCATGGGCAGCGACTCCGACCTCTCGGTGATGCAGGCCGCGGTCGACGTGCTGACGGAGTACGTGGTGCCGCACGAGGTGCGCGTGGTCTCCGCGCACCGCACGCCGGACGTCATGTACGAGTACGCGCGCACGGCCGTCGAGCGCGGGCTGCGCGTGATCATCGCGGCCGCCGGCGGCGCCGCGCACCTGCCGGGCATGGTCGCGTCGATGACGTCGTTGCCGGTCATCGGCGTCCCCGTACCGCTCAGCCGGCTCGACGGGCTGGACTCGCTGCTCTCGATCGTGCAGATGCCCTCGGGCATACCGGTCGCGACCGTCGCGATCGGCAACGCCACGAACGCGGCGTTGCTGGCGGTGCGCATCCTCGCGGCGTCGAACCCGGCACTGCGCGAGATGGTCGAGGCCCGCCAGCGCGAGCTCGCCGACACCATCCGCGAGAAGGACGAACGGGTCCGCAAGCAGTTCGAGTGACCCCCCGTTCGGTTGGGACGGGTCAACCGGTGGCGCGGCGGTTGGGCTTGGGCTTCGGCGTCACCTCGTAGGCGCACATGTGCTGGCCCGCCATCATGTGCGCGACGCGCTCGATCCGTGCGTCGGGCAACGTCTTGCGCAGGAACTCGATCTCGGCCGAGCAGGCGTTGCGGTAGCGCTTGGCCACGTCGAGGATGGCGCAGTTGTGCTCGACGATGCGGTAGCCGCCACCGGCCATCGGCTCCCACGACGCGAGATAGCCGTCCTCGTCGAGGATGCGCGTGAGCTCCGCGACCTGCTCGTCGAACGGCTTGCCCGCGACGCGCGCCTTCGCCGCTTCGGTGCGCCGACGACGGCGACGCTCGAACACGCGGTCGACGAGCGCCGGATCCTCCGCCGCGATGTGGTCGAGCACCTCGTTGGCGAGGTCGTTGTAGGCCTTCGGGAACAGCACCTCACCCGCGGCACCGACGCGGTACACATGGCGCGGCCGGCCGGGACCGTTGCGCACCTCGCGCCGCTCGACCAGCGCGTCACCCTGCATCGCGGTCAGGTGCTGGCGCACGGCGCTCGCGGTCACGCCCAGACGGCCCGCGAGCTCCTCCGCGGTCGCCTCCCCCTGCTCCTTGAGGTCCTCGAGCAGGGCGCGCCTCGTGTCGGGGAGCGTCTCGAGCCCCGCGCGCGTGTCCATGACACCATGCTACCGCAGGTCACAGCCGATTCCGGACTTTCACAAGATTCTACTTGTCAAACCCAGGACGCGGTCGTACGCTCCGACCATGGCGCTGCCGTTCGTCCCCTACCACGAGCTCGACGGCAGGCCGAACATCGTGGTCGACGGGTCGCGCGCACCGGGCACGGTCCTCACGCTCTCGCACTGGCCGCACAGCGGTACACCCCTCGCGCTGGCGGCCGACACGTCGGCGGAGATCGCGTTCCGCTACCTCGACCGTCCGGATCTGCACGTGCAGGCGGAAGCGGTGTCGAACAACCACTTCGACGAGGACGGGCTCACGAGCGTGTACGCCCTCGTCGATCCCGACGGCGCTCTCGCGCGTCGGGCGCGCGTCGAGGACGTCGCCCGCGCCGGCGACTTCGCGACCCCACGCACACGCGAGGGCGCGAGGATCGCGTTCGCGATCTCGGCCCTCGCCGACGCGACGACGTCGCCGCTCGATCGCGCGCTGTTCGACCTCGCGTATCCCGAGCACTGCGGCCGCCTCTACGAGGAGCTGCTGCCCCGCCTCCCCGACCTGCTCGACGAGCCCGACAAGGCACGTGACCTCTGGGAGACCGAGGACGCGCACTACGAGGACAGCCGACGCGCGATCGCCGACGGCCGCGTGACCATCAGCGAGATCCCCGACGTGGACCTCGCCGTGATCGACATCGACGCATCGTGGGCCGAGCGCACGGTCCACCGCTTTGCCCAGACCAACCGCGGCGCGGTGCACCCGATGGCGGTGCACGGCGCAACCGAGCGGTTCCGCCTCCTGTACCGGCGCGGCCGTCACTACCAGGTCCAGTTCCGCTACGAGACATGGGTGCAGTACGCGTCGCGCACGCCGCTCGCGCGCGTCGACCTCACGCCGTTCGCGGCGCGGCTCGACGAGCTCGAGGACGGGCACCACTGGTCGTTCGACGGGGCCAGCTCGATCCTCCCTAGCCTGCGGCTCGAGGGCGACGGACCGAGCGCATGGCACCCCGACCGGTTCCGCGACGAGCTCGTCTCGTTCCTGCGCGCCGCACCGCCGGCGTGGTGCCCGTACGGAGACTGACCGCGCATGGAGATCGAGATGAACGCGAAGGTCGACGACCGGCTCGACGAGGCGTACGAGATCCTCGGGGACTACGGCCCCGTGTACGGACCGGGCTTCGCGAACCACGGACCGATGGCGGTCGAAGCCCTGGTGCGCCTCGGGCGCGGTGACGCCGTGCCCGCGTGGGTCGACCGGTACCGCCAGGGGCTCGAACCCGCGCCCGCGTCCGTCGCCGCGCTCGACGACGCGGAGCAGGTCGAGGCGCTCGGACGTCGCGACGCGTATCCCGCGTGGTTGGCTACGTTCGAGGTCGCGCTGCGCGACGCGCCGTGGCGCGAGGTGCTCGCGACCTGGTTGCCGGTGCTGGCACCGGGCGTCTTCGCCGCTGCCGGTCACGGAGCGATCCGGACCGCGCACGCGACCCGCGCGCTGGAGGAGGCGACGACCGCGCCGCGCGTCGCCGAGCTCGCGCGTGGGCTCGCCTACTGGTCGACGACGTGGGTGGAGGTACCAGGCCGCCCCGGCGGCGGCGCGCGCTCCCTCGACGACGCGCTGACCGCCCTGCGCTCGGTGCCCGAGCCGGTGGGCAACGGAGTGAGCATCACGTCCGCGGTCCGCGGGCTGCGCGAGGTTCCGGAGTTCGCGGTCGCGGTCGAGTCCTACGCGTTGCCCGACGACCTCGACCGGGCGATCACGGAGCTGACGCGCGCGCTCGCCGGGATCTACCTCGCGGGCGCGTCCTGGGCGCCGATCGCGCTCGTCCACGGGGTCACGACGCCGCGGGCCGTACGCGTGCTGCTGCCACACGTTCCGGCCGAGCACCGCCGCGATGCCGTCGGCTTCGTGTGGCGCGCGGGCGCGGCGATCACGGTTGCGTTCGCGAAGGGCGCCGAACCGGCTCGGCCCGAGCGCGTCACACTCGATCGTGACGAGCTGACGGATGCCGCGGTCCGCAGCGGTGACGAGCACGCGATCAAGCTGACGGAGGCGTGCCTGGCCGAGCACGCGCTCGACGGCGATCCGGTGTTCCTCGCCGCGGCGGCCGACGTCGCGGCGCGGCTCTGAGAGCGGTTCAGCCGACGCCGGGCTGGACCAGCCCGGCCTCGTAGGCGAACACGACCGCCTGCACGCGGTCGCGCAGGTCGAGCTTCATCAGCACGCGGCCGACATGGGTCTTCACCGTCGTCTCCGCGACGAGCAGCTGCTGCGCGATCTCGGCGTTCGACAGACCGCGCGCCATGAGGACGAGCACCTCGACCTCACGGTCGGTCAGCGCGTCGAGCTCCGGTGCCGCCTGCGGTGGGGACTCGGTGTTCGGAAGCTGGCGCGCGAAACGGTCGATCAGCCGCCGCGTGACCGATGGCGCGACCACCGCGTCGCCCGCGGCGACGATCCTGATGGCGTGGACGAGCTCCTCGGGGTTGACGTCCTTGAGCAGGAACCCACTCGCTCCCGCGCGCAGCGCCTCGATGACGTACTCGTCGAGGTCGAACGTCGTCAGCACGAGCACGCGCAGTGGCGCGCGGCCCGTGTCGCACGCGTCGACGATCCGGCGTGTCGCCTCGACCCCGTCGAGGTTGGGCATGCGCACGTCCATGAGCACGACGTCGGGGGAGTGCTCGCTCGCGAGGTCGACCGCTTCGAGCCCGTCATTCGCCTCGCCGACGATCTGCACGTCGTCCTCGGCGTCGAGGATCATGCGGAAGCCGTTGCGCACCAGCGGTTGGTCGTCCGCGACGATGACGCGGATCACGACCGATCCCGGATCATCGCGCGTTCACGCGCCACGGCAGCGACGCGTTGACCGCGAACCCGCCGCCCTGGCGTGGGCCGACCCGGACGTCACCGCCGAAGATCGCGACCCGCTCGCGCATCCCGACAAGGCCGTGGCCTCCGTCGCGGGCGTACGGTCCGGACGCGGTGGCGGCCGCCCCACGTCCGTCGTCGACGACCTCGATGTCGACGCGGTCCTTCGAGTACCCGATGCGCACGAGGGCTCGTGCGGGACCCGCGTGCTTGAGGGTGTTCGTCAGCGCTTCCTGCACGATGCGGTAGACGGAGAGGTCGACGCCCGGCGGCACGCCGACCGGGTCACCCTCGACGCGCAGGTCCACGTCGAGACCGGCGTCGCGCATCTGGTCGACCAGGCGCCCCAGCTCACGGACGCGCGGCTGCGGCGTCCGCCCCTCCTCCTCGCCGATCGCCTCACGCAGCATCCCGAGGAGCCGGCGCATCTCGTTGAGCGCGTCCCGCCCCGTCTCCTCGATCGTCGTGAGCGCCTCACGCGCACGATCGGGACTGCGATCGAGCGAGCGTCGCGCGCCACCGGCCTGCACGACCATGACGCTGACGTGGTGGGCGACGACGTCGTGGAGCTCGCGTGCGATCCGCGCCCGCTCGGCCCGTGTGGCTTCGCGCACCCGTTGATCCCGGTCGGCCTCGAACCGCGCCGCGCGCTCCTCGAGAGCGCTCACGTAGGCGCGGCGGGTCCGGAGGTTGTCACCCAACGCCCACGCGAGGACGAGGACGACGGCGTTGCCGACGAAGTGACCGAACCCGCCCGTGACTGCGGCGACGCCGGCGACCGCGAGCAGCCAGAGCGAGATCCGTCGCGACTCGCGCGCCGCGACGGTGGCGAGCGCGATCCCGACGGCGAGCACGGCCGGGCCCGGCGGGTAGCCGAAGGCGTTGAACGCCGCGGTCAACCCGGTCTCGACGCAGAGCACCACGACGGGGCTGCGGCGCCGCCAGACGAGCGCGACCGCGACGAGGGCCTGGAGTGTCCACGCGAGCGCGTCGGCATGGCGGTAGTCGCCCTCGACGCGCGTGTGGGGATTCAGCGATGCATACGCCGCCACGACGTAGGCCGCCGCGAGGAGCAGGTCGGCGTAGGTCGGATGGCGCACCAGCCACCGGAACAGGGGGAACCGCCCGAGGAGCCCGACCGCCGGGAGGGCGTCGTCGCGATGCGGTTCACGACCGTCGTCCGGTCCCCGACGCGCTCCGGCGGCGCCCACCTCGAGGGAGGCGCCGCCGTGCGCGGGGGGACTCAAGGTGGGCGGGCTCACTCCGTGGTGACCGCCTGCAGGACGTTCAGCTTCGTGGCCCGACGCGCGGGGAGGATCCCGGCGAGCACACCGAAGATGCCGGCGACGATCAGGATGACGATGAGCGATGCCGGCGCGAACGCGAGCTCGTTGATCCCCTGGTCCCTCAGCGCGGTGACCATGGCCCATCCGAAGAAGATCCCGACGACGAGCCCCAGCACCGCGCCGAGGAGTGCGACGATCACCGACTCCCATCTGATCGACGAACGCAGCTGCCGACGCGACATGCCGACCGCACGGAGCAGACCGATCTCGTGCGTACGTTCGAGCACCGACAAGCCGAGGGTGTTGGCGATGCCGAAGACCGCGATCACGATCGCGAACATCAGCAGCACGTACACCAGGTTGAGGAACGTGTTGACCTGGTCACCCTGCGAATGCTTGAACTCGGTCCGGTCCTGCAACTTCGCCGAGGGATAGGTCTGCATGACCTGCTCGAGCCGTGCGCGCACATCCGCGTTCGCACCACCGGCCGTCTTGATGTAGATCTGCGTGTCGAACTGGTCGGCGAAGTTCACCGCGTACGCGTCGTTGCTGATGACGTACGACCCGACCTGGTTCTGCTTGTAGATCGCCTGGACGGTGAGCGTCTTGCGCCCCGTCTGCGCGAACCGCACGGGGATCTGGCTGCCGATCTTCCAGCCGTGGTCGCTCGCGGTGTTGTCGAGCACCGCGATGTCGCCGATGCCGAGGTTGCGGATGTCACCCTTCGACACCTCGAGGTCGAACAGGGAATTCACCTGGTTCGGGTCGACGGAGATCAGCTGCTTGACGCTGCCGCCCTGCTCGAATTGGCCCGAACGAACACCCGACACGGACGTCACACCCTGCACGCCCCTGATCTGCTGCTCGAGCGTCAAGGGCAGGGTCCCCTGGCCGAAGCTGCCGGTGGTGACGACGTAGTCGGCCCTCATCGACTTGTCGATCGAAGCGTTGACCGACGCACGGATCGACGCGCCGAAGATCGTGATGAACACCACCAATGCGACGCCGATCATCAAGGCGGCCGCGGTCGCCGAGGTCCGCTTCGGGTTGCGCATCGCATTGTCCTTCGCGAGCCGACCCGTGATCCCTCTGAGCGCGCCGATCGGTGCGCCGAGGGCGCTCGAGACGGGTCGGGCGAGGACCGGGCCGAGGATCGCCACGCCGATGAAGATGACGAACGCGCCCACGCCGACCGCGGTGATCTGCTTGCCGAAGAGACCGCCGAGCAGCAGCGCGATGCCGATGGCCGTGACGAGCGAGCCCGAGAGGATGCGGATCGGCGACGTGCTCGACCGGTCGATCGCGACGTCGCGCATCGCCGCGATCGGCGGGATGCGCGACGCCCTCAGAGCGGGGAACACCGACGCGATGGTCGTGAAGAGGATGCCGGTCACGAACGACCAGATGACCGCGGTCGCGGGAATGACGATGCCGCCGGCGGGGATGTCGATCCCCAGCGCGGCGAGCAGACCCTTGAGCCCCGCCGCGAGACCGATCCCACCCACGAAGCCGATCACCGACGCGGCGACCCCGACGAGCAGCGCTTCGCCGATGACTGCGCCGAGCACCTTTCGCCGCACGGCCCCGAGCGCTCGCAGGAGCGCCATCTCCCGCGTGCGTTGGGCGACGATGATCGAGAACGTGTTGAAGATGATGAACGACCCGACGAGCAGCGCGACGACGCCGAAGATCAGCAGGAACGTGTTGAAGAACGACAGGCCCTGCCTGACGTTGCTCTGGTTCTCCTGGGTGATCTCCTTGCCGGTGACCGCTTCGATGGTGTTGCCGAGGTTGTCGTTCTTCAACGCGGTGTTGATGTTGTGCGTCACCGCGTTCTGGGAGACGCCCGAATCGGCCCTCACGCTGATGAAGTCGTACTTGTCGGGCTCGCCGAGCACGCGCGACGCGGTGTCGGGCGTGAACGCGACGATGCTCGCGCCGAGCAGGCTGTTCGCGTCCCCGAACTTCACGATGCCGACCAGGTCGTAGCTCTGGTTCCCGACCTTGGTCACGACCGGAACGCGGTCACCGACCTTGTAGTCGGCCTTGTCCGCGCTCTTGGAATCCATGACGATCTCGTTCGGGCCCTCGGGGCCGTGGCCCTGGGTCAGACGCAGGACGCTCAGCTCCCGGTCGGGCACCCACCCGAAGCCCAGGGTCGGCGCACCACGGGTCGGGTCACCGAGCGCCTTGCCGTTGCGCTTGACGATCTGCGCGAAGCCCTGCACCTGACCGTCGGCGACCGAGACACCGGGCGCGGACTTGACGACCTGCAGCACCGAGGTGTCGATCCGCCCGCGTTGCTCCTGGAAGCCCGAGCCGAGCTTCGCCTTCGTGCGCACGACCGCGTCGGTGTTCTTGTAGATGGTGCTGAACAGGCCGTCGAACGTGTGCCCGATCGTCGCCGTGAGCACGAGCGTGCCCGACACGAACGCGACGCCGAGCATGACCGCGACGCCGGTCAGCAGGAAGCGGATCTTGTGGGCCAGGATGCCCTTGATCGTGACCTTCCACACGGTGGTGCTACTCCCCGAGGCTCTTCATACGGTCGAGGATGGCCTCCGGTGTCGGATCGGCCATCTCGTCCACGATGGCGCCGTCCGCGAGGAACACCGCTCGGTTGGCGTAGCTCGCGGCGACCGGGTCGTGGGTCACCATGACGATCGTCTGGCCGAACTCGCGCACGGCCTGACGCATGAAGCTCAGGATCTCCGCGCCGGCCTTCGAGTCGAGGTTGCCGGTGGGCTCGTCGGCGAAGATCACGTGGGGTCTGCTGACGAGCGCGCGCGCGACCGCGACACGCTGCTGCTGACCACCCGACAGCTCGGTCGGCCGGTGGTTCAGGCGGTCGCCCAGCGAGACCGTCCGGATCACCGTCTGCAACCACTGTTCGTCGGGCTTCTTGCCTGCGAGCGCGACCGGCAACGTGATGTTCTCGATCGCCGTGAGCGTCGGGATGAGGTTGTAGGCCTGGAACACGAACCCGATGCGGTCGCGCCGGACGAGCGTGAGCTGCTTCTCCGACAACGAGCTCAGCTCCACGTCACCGAGGTACACGTGACCGCGGGTCAGCGAGTCGAGACCGGCGAGACAGTGCAGCAGCGTCGACTTCCCTGAGCCTGACGGCCCCATGATGGCGCTGAACGCACCCTCCGCGAAGTCGACGTTGATGCCGTTCAGCGCGCGAACGGCGTTCTCGTCGGCTTCGTTGCCGTAGACCTTGTACGCGTCGACGGCACGCGCCGCGGTGCCGGTCGTGGTCGGCGGTTGGACGGTCGAGGTCACATCGACTCCTACGCTGGCTGACGGGGGGACGTGCAGGAGGAGCGCACCTGCGTACGCACCGCGACGACGATACGTGCTCATCGGCCGGGCGTCGTCCCCCTCCCGTCCGATCGTGGGCTCATCCTCACGGTGGGGGTGCCATCATCCTCGAGGAGGACCCGTCTCCCTACTCGCCGGTGGAGACACCCTGGGGCGCGGCCGGCGCGGCGTCGTCGAGCGGAACCGCCGGCTCGACGTGCGCGGGGTCGGGTCGGTCGACGGTGCCGTGACGCCCGAGCCAGACGAACCAGGCGACGGCGGCGATGAAGACCGCGAGGCTCACCCACGCGTTGATGCGGAGGCCGGCCACGTGGTGCGCCGGGTCGATGCGCATGTTCTCGAACCAGAAGCGCCCGAACGTGTAGAGCGCGGCGTAGAGCGCGAACACCTGTCCCCTGCGGAAGGTGAAACGTCGCGACGCCCAGATGAGGACGCCGAAGATCGCGAGGCACCACAGCGACTCGTAGAGGAACGTCGGCTGGAACGTGTGGTACTGCAGATAGCCGGCCGGCCGCTTCGACGGCGCGATCTCGAGCGCCCACGGCAGCCGGGTGGGACCCCCGAAGAGCTCCTGGTTGAAGTAGTTGCCCCACCGGCCGATCGCCTGCGCGAGGACCAGGCCCGGCGCGATCGCATCCATGATCCCGAGGGTGTCGTAGTGATGGATCCGGGTCAGGACGACGACGGCGATGATGCCGCCGGCGAGCACACCCCAGATGCTCAGGCCGCCGTCCCAGATCTTGAACGCGTTGGCCCAGTGGTGCGTGTAGAGCTGGTAGTCGGTCATCAGGTGGTACGCCCGCGCGCCGATGACGCCCGCGATGACGATCCAGATCGCGATGGTGGAGATGTCCTTCGGGTCGTGACCGGCCTCGCGCCAGCGCCATTCGGCGACCGCGGTCGCGACGAGCACGCCGATCGCGAGCATGAGCCCGTACGCGTGCAGCGGGATCGGTCCGAGATGCCACACGCCGTTGGACGGGCTCGGGATGAAGCCGACGAAGGTGGGCAGGCCTGACACCACGGGCGAGCCTATGCGGTGCGTGCGGCTCCGCCGCTCGCGGGCCGCCTCAAGCCGGAAGCGTTCAACCGCCGATAACCAGACGGTCTCCCGACGCGAGAGGTGAGGCCCATGACGGCACGTTGCCGGCTCTTCCTGCTGCCCGCGTTCCTGGCCGTGATCGTCGCCGCGGCGTGCCAGCCCGTCGCCCCGCCGCCCCCGTCGGATCCCAACCCGGCCATGACCGCGAACGGGTCGCTTCACGGCTGCCCCGTGTTCCCGGCGGACAACGCGTGGAACCAGGACGTCTCCGCACTCCCGGTCTCGTCGCAGTCGGCCGCCTACATCACGAGCATCGGCCTGACCGGCCACCTCCACGCCGACTTCGGCGGTGGCGGGGCGTACGGGATCCCGTACGTCACCGTGCAGGCGGAGCCCGGGGTGCCGGTCAACTTCACCGCGTACGGCGACGAGAGCGACCCCGGCCCGTACCCCGTCCCTCTCGCTGCGCCGGTCGAGGGCGGCGCGTCGTCCGACGGCGATCGCCACGTGCTCGCGGTCGACACCGACCACTGCAAGCTCTACGAGATGTACCGGGCGTTCCCGCGCGGCAACCACTGGGACGCGGACGCGGGCGCGGTGTTCGACCTGCGCTCCGACGCGCTGCGGCCCGACGGCTGGACGTCGACCGACGCGGCAGGACTGCCGGTCTTCCCCGGCCTCGTGCGTTACGACGAGGTGTCCTCGGGCGCGATCCACCACGCGCTGCGCTTCACGGTCGCGCGCACGCAGAAGGGCTTCATCCACCCGGCGACGCACGACGCGTCGTCGTCGACCGATCCCACACTGCCGCCCATGGGGCTGCGCCTGCGCCTGAAGGCGAGCTTCGACACGACGCCGTTCCACGGCGAGGCGCGCGTCGTGCTCGACGCGCTGAAGCGCTACGGGATGATCGTCGCCGACAACGGCAGCAACTGGTACATCACCGGCGCGTCGGACCCGCGGTGGAACGACACCGACCTGAACCAGCTCAAGACCGTGCCCGGTTCCGCGTTCGAGGCCGTCGACACCGGCCCGATCCGCCGCTGACTAGGACGACGCGCCGTTGCCGTTCGTGTTGGTCTGCGGCGCGGGCAACGTCGCCGCGGTGGCGGCGACGAGCTGGCGACGCTCGAGCATCGTGTCGACCATGCCGTAGGTGATCGCGTCCGACCCGCGCAGGATGTAATCGCGGTCGATGTCGCGCTCCACCCGCTCGCGCGGCTGTCCCGTGTGGCGCGCGAGCACCTCCACCATCGCGGTCCGCTGCGCCGCGACCTCGCGCGCCGCGATCTCGATGTCGGTGGACTGTCCCTGCACCCCGCCGTGCGGCTGGTGGATGAGCACGCGCGCGTTCGGGAGCACCGCGCGCTTGCCGGGCGCACCGGACGCGAGGAGCACCGCCGCGGCCGACGCGGCCTGACCGATGCAGGTCGTCGCGACGTCGGGACGAACGTGCTGCATGGTGTCGTAGATCGCGAACAGCGCGGTCATCTCGCCACCGGGGCTGTTGATGTAGAGCTGGATGTCCTTCTCGGGGTTGTCGGCCTCGAGGTGCAGGAGCTGGGCGACGATCAGGTTCGCCGAGTCCGCATCGATCTCGCTCCCGAGGAAGACCACACGCTCCTGCAGGAGCCTGGAGTAGATGTCGAACGCCCGCTCCCCGCGGGCCGACTGCTCGATGACGGTCGGGACGAGCATGCTGGCCATCGGATCCTCCAGGCGTCGTGATGCGCAACCGTTCAGTTGCACGTTAGCCGTGTCGGCCTGGAATGTGCAACTCTAGAGTTGCAGTTGCCGCGGCACGACGTGCGACACGACGTGAGGAGGCGCCATGGCGGGCGAACCCCGGGTCACCCGGTCGATCGAGGTGCGGGCGACGCCCGACGACGTGTGGCGCATGCTCGCCGAGCCCGACGCGCTCTCGAGCTGGTTCGGCGGCGAGGCTCGCCTCGACCTGCGTCCAGGGGGCACGGGGCGCCTCACCGGCGACGACGGCGAGGTCCGGCTGGCCGTGGTCGAGGAGGTCGAAGCGCCGCGGCGACTCGTGTTCTCGTGGTGGCCCCTGCACCGCGCCGACGGCTCGGCGCCCGGCCCGCACGACCGCAGCCGGGTCACCATCACGATCGAGCCCGGGCCGGCGAGCGACGCCGGCGACGACCGCGCCGATCCACCCGTCCACGTCCACGTGGACGAGGAGGTCGTCGCGACGGTCCGCCGGCCCGTGGCGCCGGTGATCGGGCTCCCTCGCGGCGCCGGGATCCGGCCGGCCGGTCAACCCCGGGCCCGGGCTGCATCCATGCTGGTCGGCGCCCGCGCATGAGGCCCGTGCGGACGGAGCGGAGCTCCGCCGGGCGAAGCCTCCTGGAGCGGGAGCGGAGGGAGCCATGAGGCCCGTGCGGACGGAGCGGAGCTCCGCCGGGCGAAGCCTCCTGGAGCGGGAGCGGAGGGAGCCATGAGGCCCGTGCCGACGGGCGACGACGCCGGACCCGTGTTCGCCGCGCTCGCCGACCCCACGCGCCGTTCGCTGCTCGACGAGCTGGCTCGGCGGCCCTCGGCCACCGCGACCGAGCTCGCGGGGCCGCTCGCGGTCAGCCGTCAGGCGGTCGTCAAGCACCTGCAGCTGCTGGCCGAGGCGGGACTGGTCGAGGGCGAGCGCACGGGCCGGGAGGTGCGCTTCCACGTGCGGGCCGAGCCGCTCGGCGACGCGGTCGCGTGGATCGCCGCCGTCGGCGGTCGCTGGGACCGTCGACTCGAGCGCCTGCGCACCCAGCTCGAGCACCGCGCGAACTCCTGACATTTTCGCGACGCCCGCCGAATAAAATCGGACTCCACCCGTCCCAGGGCGCTCAACGAGGCGAGCGAGCGAAGCGAGCGAGCACGAGGAGCGAACGGAGCGGATGGAGTGAGCGAGGAACGAGCGAACGGAAGTCGCGGAGTGGGAGCGGAGCAATAGGTATGGCGCGTACAGATGCGAATCCCCCGATGCCGGACTTCGCGACCGACTACGAGCTCCACGAGGTCGACCCCACCTTCCTCACCGGCGCGGTCAAACCCAAGCAGTTCCTCCACATCGACCAAGCCGAATGCATCCTCTGCGAAGGCTGCGTCGACATCTGCCCC
>DATBEZ010000092.1:0-52555 GCA_036558745.1 Acidimicrobiia bacterium | reverse complement strand
TGCTTCGCCATGTACCGGTAGTCACCCGGCGGGAGCAACGCGGCCAAGGCATGGAGCGCGGCGTCGAAGCCGAGATCGTGCGCGAGCAGGTCGTGGTCGTCTTTGGCCGACCACGCGGGGAGCGCGACCGTCCACTGCTCGCTCCGGCCCGAGCCGTCGTCGGGCGCCTCGGTGATGGTCCACGAGTGGCCCTCGCCCAACGGAACGTCGAACAGCGACGGGCGGCTCGCGTTGCGGTGCGCCGCGAAATCGGTCGCGATCTCGTACGCGCCCGCCATCACGTCGGCGGACGGGACGTCGCGCGCCGCGATCACGGAGATGACCGCAAGACTCTGAGCGAACCCTGCACCGTCGCGCGCGGGTGCGACGTGTACCGCAACGTCGCCAGCGTGCGCAGTCGACGTGATGAATGCGGTCGACGGGAAGCGGACGGGCGTGCGCAGCACACTGGTCAGCCGGCGCGACCAGTCGCTCTCGTCACCGAGCGCACGGGCGTCGACGACGTCGAAGGGAACCATCCACGAGATCCGCGTCGCGAGCGCCGCCGCCAACACGAGCACGACATCGGGGGTCAGCTCGAGCGGGAAGCGCTCGACGAGGCCGAGGGTGTGCTCGCGTGCCCACCCGTCCGCCGCGGCCTGCGTGGGGACGTCCCCCTGCTCGACCTCGCCCGGGAGCGACCGGAGCCACCCGAGCAGCGCGTCGGTGCGGAACGCGGGCCGGCGCCACGCGGCCGCGCCGCAATGGACGAGCGGATGCGCTTCGACGAGCAACACCGCCGCGAGCGCGGCCGCGGCGTCCGCCTCGGTCCCGAGCACCGCCTCGAGCTCCTGGCGCAGCCCGCCCGTCGCGGCCGGTGCGGCGAGGGCGAGAAGCATCCACGCGCCGAGCGGCGAGGCGACGTGATGGCGGTCGCCGATGGCCGCGTGGAACCGCGCCGCGTAACGGGTGAGCGGTGCGGTGAACAGGGAAGGTGCGAGCACATGCCGACACTGCCACCCCTCGTGCCCGGTGTGCGGCCGAGATTCGGGGCTGAGACGCTCGTGAAGATCCTGCTCGGGCGGGGACCGGTCGGGCCCGGCTGTGCGAGCATGGGCGGATGAGCGCCCGCGGTGTCGTCATCCTCGGCTCGACGGGCTCGATCGGCACCCAGGCCCTCGACGTCCTGGCCAGCAGGCGGGACGAGTACCGGGTCGTCGCCCTGGCCGCGGGCCGGAACCGCCAGCTGCTCGAGGCCCAGGCCGCCGCGTTCGACGTCCCGCCCGACCTGGCCCGAACCTGCGCCGACGACCCCGCCGCCCTGGCCGAGCTGGCCGCCCACCCCGACGCCGACGTGGTGCTCAACGCGGTCGTCGGCTTCGCCGGGCTGCCCGCGACCCTCGCCGCCCTCGAGTCGGGCAAGCGACTGGCCCTCGCCAACAAGGAGAGCCTGATCGCGGGCGGTCCCGTCGTGGCCAAGGCCCGGGCCGCCGGCGGCGAGCTCGTGCCCGTCGACTCCGAACACTCGGCGATCTACCAGGCGTTGCGCGCCGGCACCGGCCACGAGGTGGCCAAGATCCTGCTCACCTGCAGCGGCGGACCGTTCCGCGGCCGCAGTCGCGATCAGCTCACCGACGTCACGGTCGAGGACGCCCTCGCCCACCCCACGTGGAACATGGGGGCGAAGATCACGATCGACTCGTCGACGCTCATGAACAAGGGTCTCGAGGTCATCGAGGCCCACGAGCTGTTCGGCGTCGACTTCGACCGCATCCAGGTCGTCGTGCACCCGCAGTCCGTCGTGCACGGCATGGTCGAGTTCATCGACGGCGCGACGATCGCCCAGCTCTCGATGCCCGACATGCGCCTGCCCATCGGGCTCGCGCTCGGCGCACCGGCCCGCCTCGACCAGCCCTTCGGCGCCATCGACTGGGCCGGGCTCGGCGCCCTCACGTTCGAGGAGCCCGATCTCGACGCGTTCCCGTGCCTCCGGCTCGCGTACGCCGCCGGCCGGGCCGGCGGAGGCGCACCGGCCACGCTGAACGGTGCGAACGAGGTCGCGGTCCAGGCCTTCCTCGACCGCGCCATCGCGTGGCGTGCCGTCCCCGAGGTCGTCGACGAGGTGCTCCAGGACGGGTTCGGGAACGTCGATGACGTCGAGGGCGTTCTCGCGTGCGACCGCGTGGCACGGGAACGGGCCACCAGCGCCGTGGAACGGAGGAGTGCCGCGTGAAGGACCCCCTGGCCGAGGTCGACGTCCCCGCCTCGCGGACCGGCCTGATCGTCCTCCTTCTCGCCGGCGCGCTCATCCTCGCAGCCATCCTCAGCCCGAGCGTCGCGGCGACGGTCGCGGTGCTCCTCGCGCTGATCCTCATGATCGTCCTGCACGAGTTCGGTCACTTCGTGATGGCGAAGCGCTCGGGCATGAAGGTCACCGAGTTCTTCGTCGGTTTCGGTCCGCGGCTGTGGTCGTTCAAGCGAGGCGAGACCGAGTACGGCGTCAAGCCGTTCATCCTCGGCGGCTACTGCCGCATCGTCGGGATGAACAACCTCGACGAGGTCCCGCCCGAGGACGCGGACCGCGCGTACCGGGCCAAGCCGTTCCACCAGCGCCTCGGTGTCGCGGTCGCGGGCTCGACCGTGCACTTCATGATCGCGATCATCCTGATGTTCTTCGTGCTGTGGATGTCGGGCACGGTGAAGCCGACGACGACGCTCGACGGCGTCGCGACCGACTCGGCAGCTGCGCACGCACAGCTCAAGGCGGGGGAGAAGATCGTCGCGATCGACGGTCAGCAGGTCACCTCGTGGAACCAGGTGAAGGCGGCGGTCTCCAGCCATCACGGCAAGCCGATCGCGATCACCGTCGTCGACAAGAACGGCATCGAGCGGACGGCCAATGCGACGCCGCAGTACGACAGCGACGTCGGTCGCTATGTGCTCGGCATCACCGCGAAGGAGCACCTGACGCCGCTGTCGCTGCCGTCCGCGGTCACGCACTCGTTCAGCGAGGTGTACACGGTCGGCCGCCTCTCCGTCGGTGGGCTGGTGAAGATGTTCTCACCGTCGGGCGTGCACAGCTACACCAACCAGCTGTCGGGCAACAACACCCCCGCGACCGCGCCGCCGACCCACGCGAGCGGCAGCGGCAACCAGAGCGGCGGCAGCGATCAGCCGCGGTTCATCTCGCTCATCGGCATCGGCCGGCTCGCGAGCCAGGCGGTGCAGGCGGGCTGGGTCACCGTGCTCGGCCTGCTCATCTCGATCAACGTCTTCGTCGGGATCTTCAACATGATCCCGCTGCTGCCCTTCGACGGTGGGCTCGTCGCGATCGCGATCTACGAGAAGGTCGCGTCGACGATCCGCGGCCGCAAGGTCGAAGCCGACGTGCGCAAGCTCATCCCGATCACCGCGGTGGTCGTCGCGGTGCTGCTGTTCATCGGGATCTCCGCGATGTTCCTCGACATCGTGCACCCGCAGCAGAACCCGTTCTGATCGCGCACGTGCTCAGCCTCCGTAGTCCTGATCCGGCCGCGCTCGACGCGCTGCTCGACGACGAGAGCGAGCGTGAGCTCACGTACCGCGACACCGGGGCGCGCTTCGGGAAGTTCCCGCCCGGCTTCCGCCACGACGCGTACGTGCACCCGCTCGGCAACGGTCGTGACGTCTTCGAGCTCGCGTGCGACGGGCTGCGGCGCTGGGAGGCGCACCGCGCCGCCGGCGTGCTGCTGACCCCGGCAACGCCGGAGCTGCGCGCCGGCACCACGCTGCTCGTGCAGACCCGGGTCGGACCGGTGCACGTGGTCGGCGGTTGCCGGATCGTGCACGTCGTCGACGAGCCCGGCCGGTTCGGCTTCGTCTACGGGACCCTGCCGAGTCACCCCGAGGTCGGGGAGGAGGCGTTCACGGTCGTCGACGGCGACGGCGGCGTGCGCTTCGAGGTCATGGCCGTGTCCCGGTGGCGGGAGCCGCTCGTGCGCCTGGCCTCGCCGCTGGCCCGGGCGGTCCAGGTCCGCACCACCCGCCGGTACCTGCGCGGACTCGCCGACTTCGTCGCGCGGGGCGATCGCACCGTCGGGTCGTAACCTGACCGGTGATGTACGAGCGCCGGTCCACCCGCCAGGTCCATGTCGGCTCGGTCCCCGTCGGCGGCGGCGCGCCGATCTCGGTGCAGTCGATGACGACCACCAAGACCGCCGACGTCGACGGCACGCTCACGCAGATCTACGCGCTCGCGGCCGCGGGTGCCGACATCGTGCGCTGCACCTGCAACGAGGAGGAGGCGGCCGAGGGCCTGGCCCAGATCGTGCCCCGCTCGCCCGTACCGCTCATCGCCGACATCCACTTCCAGCACAAGCTCGCGCTCGCGGCGATGGAAGCGGGCGTGCAGGCGTTGCGCCTCAATCCCGGCAACATCCGCAAGCCCGAGCACATCAAGCTCGTGGCGCGCGAGGCCAAGGAGCGGGGCCTGCCCATCCGCATCGGCGTCAACGCGGGCAGCCTCGACCCCGACATCGCGCAGCGCTACGGCGGCGGCACGCCCGAAGCGCTCGTCGCGTCCGCGCAGCGCGAGCTCGACTACTTCGGCGAGGTCGGCTTCGAGGACGTGAAGATCTCGGTGAAGGCGTCCAATGTGTCCGTGATGATCGACGCGTACCGGCTCCTCGCCGACACCACCGACCATCCGCTCCACCTCGGCGTCACCGAGGCCGGACCGCCGCCAGGCGGCCTCGTGAAGTCGACCGCCGGCATCGGGACGCTGCTCGCCGAGGGCATCGGCGACACGATCCGCTACTCACTGACGGCCGATCCGGTCGAGGAGGCGCGCGCCGGCCGCATGCTGCTCGAATCGCTCGGCCTGCGCGAGCGCAAGGGCCTCGACCTCATCGCGTGCCCGAGCTGCGGCCGGGCCGACGTCGACGTGATCAAGCTCGCGAACGACGCGCAGGTCGCGCTGGCGGAGCGCAACATCCCGCTGCAGGTCGCGGTGATGGGCTGCGTCGTCAACGGGCCCGGCGAGGCGAAGGAGGCCGACCTCGGCATCGCGGGCGGGCGCGGCAAGGGGCACCTGTTCGTGAAGGGTCAGATGGTGCGCGTCGTCCCCGAGGCCGAGATGATCGACGCCCTGGTCGACGAGGCCGAGCGGATCATGGCCGAGGGCATCGAGGCCCGGCTCGCGGCGGCCGACACGGCCGCGGTGGCGGAGGCCAGCGCGGACCGCGAGGAGCTGCTGCAGATCCAGGGTCTCGACGCCAACCGCGCGGCGGAGCGCATCGAGCGCATCCGCGAGATCGCGGACTGACGAGCGGCGCGCTCAGCGTCGACGGGTCGCCTCCGTTCCCGCTCGGTGGCCTGCGCCGGCGGAGCTCCACTCCCGCTCCTACCCGCGCGCGAGGTGCAGGCGCTCGCGCCAGCGGCCGACCGGTCCTGCGAGCGCGCGGTCGAGTCGTCGCTCGCGCAGCTGCTCCTCGAGTGGTGACGCGAGCGCGGGCAACGGCCCGACGACCCACTCGAGCAGGAAGTCGGCCAACGCGGGATTGCGCGGCAGCACCGGACCGTGGAGGTATGTCCCGACGACGCGCTCCCCGAGCGCGCCGTCGACGCCGTCACCGTTGCCGCCCCCGGTGCGGACCCGCCCGAGCGGCCGGGCGGCCGAGCCGAGGCGCGTGCGCCCCGAGTGGTTCTCGAACCCGGTCAGGAGGGGGAGCGGAGGATCGGGCTCCACCACGACCTCGCCGATGAGGCGGGGCGCGCCCGGAACCGCGGCCGTGACCGCGTCGACGATCCCGAGCCCGTCGATGTGCTCGCCGTCACCGGTCTCGTAGCTCGTCCCGATGAGCTGGAAGCCCGCGCACACCGCGAACACGACCGCACCACCGGCGCGGGCGCGGTCGATGTTGGCGCGCGACGCGCGCATGCCCGCCGACGCGGCCTCCTGTGGGTTGTCCTCGCCGCCGCCGAACAGGAACACGTCGACCGACTCCGGGATCACCGAGCCGGCGGTCACCTCGACCAGCTCCGCGTCGATGCCGCGCCGGCGCAGTCGCTGCACGAGCACGACCGCGTTCCCACGGTCGCCATACGTCCCGAGCAGCTCGGGGTAGACGAGCCCGATCCGCACGGCGGACTCGCGCGGCGCGCTCACCGCTGCGCCAACTTCCGGGACAAGGCCATGAACTGGGTGTACGACGCGACGATGTGCACGTCCGCACCGCCGACGCGCGACGCCGCGCGCAGCGGGTCGGGCTCGACGGTGGACGCGACGTCGCCGTAGTCGAGTCGGACGGCGACGTCGAGGGCCCGCTCCCCGGACGCGGCGACGGGCATGCCTCGCAGGAGCTCGAACGGCACGTCCCACAGCCACGACGGATCCCGTCCGTCGGCCAGGTGGGCGTTGACTGCGATCACCACGCCGGTATCGCGACCGCCGAGATAGGTCAGGACCTCACTCCACCCCGCGGGATTCTTGGCCAACAGGATGCGCGCGTCGCGTCCGTCGGGCAGGCGGTGGACGGCGTAGCGCCCGGCGACGGTGGTGACGTGCGACGCGGCTTCGGCGGCCACGGACGGCGCGACGCCGAAGTGTCCTGCGGCGACGACCGCGAGCGCCGCGTTCAACACGTTCCACTGCCCCGGGACCGACAGGGTCAACGGCACCTTCTCGTCACCGATCACGAGCGTGCTGCCGTCGAGGCGGATGTTCGTCTCCGGCGTCCCGAAGCCGCAGGTGCACGAGAACCTGTTGTTCTCGTCCCACACGAGCAGCTCGCCGCACTCGGGACAGGTCGCGGCATCGGCACGCCATCCCGGGCCGAGGTCGATCCAGGTCGTGTTCGCAGGCAGCGCGGCCCAGGCGACGTGAGGGTCGGACGCGTTCGCGACGACGTGCAGGCCCGGGCGGTTCTCGCAGACCGTCCGCCACTGCTCCGCGACGCTGCGCACCTCGCCGAAGCGGTCGAGCTGGTCGCGGCTGAGGTTGCCGAGCACGAGCAGCTCGGCGTCGAGCGGGTCGACGACCTTGCGCAACCAGCGTTCGTCGACCTCGAGGATCGCGACCGGCGCGTCCGGCGCGCGCCCGACGGCGATGGCGAGCCCGGCCGGCATGTTCGCGCCGGTGTGGTTGGAGGCGATCGTCGCACCCGTGGTCTCGAGCGCGACGCGCAGGAACCGCGTGGTCGTGGTCTTGCCGTTGGTCGCCGACACCAGCGCCACCCGCCGGCCCGCACCGAGCCGTTCCAGGAGCTCGGGGTCGAGGCGCAGCATGACCCGGCCCGCCACATGCGTTCCGGCACCGCGCCGCGCCGCGCGCGACGCCCACGAGGTCGCCCACCCGGCCGCGATCGCCGCACGCGCCCGCCACGGCAGACGCGCGGTCTTCGCGTCGACCTCCCGTGCGGTGTCCGTCACGCGCGCTGCGCCCAGTAGCAGTCGACCCGGTAGGGGATCGCGACCTCGTCGCGCCCGCGCGTGTCGGGATGCGACGCCAGCACGTCGCGTACCTCACCGAGCACCGCGTCCTGCGCGCCCGGTGCCATGCTCGCCACGTGACTGACGCTGCGGAACCGGTCGATGACCCCGTCGACCGTAAGGACCTGGGTGTGGTGGAACGTCGCCTCGTGCAACGGCTGGAACCACGGCGTGTCGACGAACGCGCTCTCCCGCCACTCGTCGTGGCGTCGCCACGGCGCTCGCTTCTCCACCCGGTCCATCACCGACCACAGCTGGTCGACCCAGTCGACGGTGCGGTCGCGCGCGTTCCAGACCAGCGCGATCCGCCCGCCCGGGCGCAGCACCCGGTGGAACTCCTCGAGCGCACGCGGCGCGTCGAACCAGTGGAAGGCCTGCGCGACCGTCAGCGCGTCCAACGAGCCGTCGCGCAACGCGGTGGCTTCTGCGGTCGCGCCCATCACCGCGACGTCGGGCAACTCGCGGTGCAAGACCGACCGCATCCCGGCGACCGGTTCGATCGCGACCAGGTCGGCGCCGAGGGGGACGAGCAGGCGGGTGAACTTCCCGGTCCCGGCGGCGAGGTCGGCGATCCGCCGGCCGCGCGCGATGCCGAGCACCTCGACGGCCCACGCGACCACCTCGGGTGGGTAGCCGGGGCGGGCCCGCTCGTACGCCTCGGCCTCGCTGCCGAAGCCCGCCTGCGCGACCTCGTGGACGGCCATGCATCCATCATGACAGCCGCCCGCGGTCACCCCCGCTGCTCCTTCTGCGCGGGGCGCGTTGTATCGCCCGACACCGCCTTGGTACGGTCCTCGACCCAGCCCGGGCAGGCAGGCGTCGGCGACGGAGGGCGCGACTCCATGCTCGTCGATGCACGAGGCCTCGAGGACGGCGCATCGTTCGATGCGGACGTGTGCGTGCTCGGTGGCGGCGCGGCCGGGATCACCCTCGCACGGGACCTGGCCCGGCGCGCGGACCTGTCGGTCGTCCTCATGGAGAGCGGCGGCTTCGACCACGGCGACAGCGACACCACCGAGCTCTACGACGGCCACATCGTCGGCGAGCCACTGATGGGCGGCGAGCCGCTCACGCTGACGGAGGTGCGGCTCCGCTACCTGGGCGGCACGACCAACCACTGGGCCGGCTGGTGCCGGCCGTTTCGCCCGGTCGACTTCCAGGTCCGGCCGGGGATCCCCTATTCGGGCTGGCCGATCGCCCACGACGACCTGCTGCCGTGGTGGGAGCAGGCGTGCACGGTGATCGACATCGGCCCCTACAACTTCGACTGGCGCTATTGGGCGCCCAAGATCAACGCGGGGAGCGCGCTCGTCGACAACGACGTGATCGACACGACCGTGTACCAGGTCGGGTACCCACGAGCGTTCCGCAACATGTACGGACGTGAGATGGAGGCGTCGAAGAACCTGCGCCTCATCGTGTGGGCGAACGTCGTCGACCTCCCGACGGACCCGTCGGGACGCGTCACGCGCGCGGACGCGAAGACCACCACCGGCAAGCATCTCCATGTGAACGCGAAGGTGTTCGTGATCGCGCTCGGCGGTATCGAGACACCCCGCGTGCTGCTCGCGGCGAACGGCGGGCGCGGCGTCGGGAACGAGCGCGGCCTCGTCGGCCGGTTCTTCATGGAGCACCTCGAGGTCGCGTCCGCGTTGGTCACGTCGTCGCGCACGGCGAAGGAGCTGAACCTCTACAAGGGCATCGACTGGAAGCGTCCGACCGACGTTCCCGTCGCGATCACGGGCACGATGGGCCTCACGGACGCCACGATCCTGCAGCGGCGGATGCTCGGTTCGCAGATGATCCTCCTGTTCACCGACTCACTCGACAATTCGCACCCGAGGCAGGCGACCGGCGCGAACGCGCACGACGTGGGCGCGTTGATCGGCGCGACGGGTGGGGAACCGGGCAGCTCGCTCACGGTCCTGCAGTCGCTGTCGGAGCAGAGCCCGAACCCGAACAGCCGGGTGACGCTCGGCCGCGACGTCGACGCGCTCGGCATGCCGCGCGTCGTGCTCGACTGGCAGTGGATGCCCGAGGACCAGGCCAGCATCGTCGCCGCGTTCGAGATCATGGCGGGCGAGCTCGGGCGGGCCGGGCTCGGGCGGCTCCAGCTCGGCAAGATCGAGTTCGGCAACAAGCCCAACAAGAAGGACCTGCTGGACTCCATCGTGATCGATCCGGGCGCGTTCGACCCCAAGAAGCTCGATGTGACGGTCGGCTACCACCACATGGGCACGACGCGGATGTCGAACGACCCGTCGCTCGGCGTGGTCGACCCGAACTGTCGCGTGCACTCGAGCCCGAACCTGTACGTCGCCGGCAGTGCGGTGTTCCCGACGTCGGGCGCGGCGACGCCGACGTTCACGATCGTGGCCCTCGCGCTTCGTCTGGGCGACCACCTCCGGACCAAGGTGCTGGTATGAACGAGCGCGGTGACGACGTCGAGCGCCCCGGCATGAACCGACGCACGCTCCTCGCGCGCATGGGTTCGGTCCCACTCGTGATCGCGGCAGGCTCGTTGCTCGACGCCTGCGGGACGGGCGACAGCAAGGCCGAGGTCCTGCAGCACGTCGCCAACGTCGGCCACGCGTACCTCAAGGAGTACCCGACCGACGGCGACGTGGCCCGGCTCGAGCAGGCGCTCGCGCTCCCAGCCAAGAACCCGACCGACCATCTGGATCGCCTGGACCGTCTGGTGCGCGCCGACTTCGCGAACGGCCGTGTCGTCCGCGTCAGTGGTTGGTCCCTCTCGCAGACCGAGGCCCGCGCGGCCGCCCTCGTCGCGCTCACCCGCAAGTAGCGAACGCGATCATGGCGGCAGGGCGTCGAAGGTCCCGTCCGACCGGCGCACCGACGTCCAGCCGAGCTCGTGGCAGAGCGTGTGGTGGTGCCGGCAGAGGAGGGCGAGGTTGTCGAGGTTCGTCTCGCCGCCCACGACCCAGTGCTCGAGGTGATGGGCGTCGCACCATCCCGGCGGCCGATCGCACCGAACATGCCTCGATCCTACGGAGGGGGTGTGACAGCTATCGCGACGCCATCCTCGCCGGATGCGAGTGGGAGAGCGAGCGGCGGATCAGTCGGGGGTGCCGAGGATCATGCCCGCGCCGACGGTGTGCGACGTCGTCTCGTCGATCAGGATGAAGCTCCCGGTCGCGCGGTTGCGGCGGTACTCGTCGAAGAACAGCGGTGCCGTCGTGCGCAGCGTCACCCGGCCGATCTCGTTGAGCGTCAGCGACGGCGCGGCCTCGTCGCGGTGCAGCGTGTTGATGTCGAGGCGGTAGCGCAGGTCTCTCACCAGTGCGCGTGCCGACCGGGTGGTCTGCTTGATGCCGAGCTTGGCACCGGGGGCGAGCGCGCCCGCCTCGTCGAGCCAGCAGACCATCGCGTCGACGTCCTGACCGGTTGCCGGCCGGTTGTGCGGCCGGCAGATCATGTCGCCGCGGCTCACGTCCAGATCGTCCTCGAGCGTGATCGTCACCGACATCGGCGGGAACGCCTCGTCGACCGGACCCTCGAACGTGTCGATCGACGCGATGCGCGACGAGAAGCCCGACGGCAGCACGACCACGTCGTCACCGGGCTTGAACACGCCGCCGGCCACGGTCCCCGCGTAGCCGCGGTAGTCGTGGAACGCGTCGCTCCGCGGCCGGATCACGTACTGCACCGGGAACCGGCAGTCGATGAGGTTGCGGTCCGACGCGATGTGCACCTCCTCGAGGTGGTGCAGCAGCGACGTCCCCTCGTACCACGGCGTGTTCGCCGAGCGCTCCACCACGTTGTCGCCGTGCAGCGCGGAGATCGGGATGAACGTCAGGTCGGCGACGTCGAGGCGGGTCGCGAACTCGCGGAACTCGGCCTTGATCGCGTCGAACACGTCACGGTCGTACCCGACGAGATCCATCTTGTTCACGCACAGGACGAGGTGCGGGATGCGCAGGAGCGACGCGATGAACGCGTGCCGGCGCGATTGCTCGAGCACACCCTTGCGCGCGTCGATCAGCACCAGCGCGAGGTCGGCGGTCGACGCGCCCGTCACCATGTTGCGCGTGTACTGGATGTGGCCGGGAGTGTCGGCGATGATGAACTTGCGAGCCGGCGTCGCGAAGTACCGGTACGCGACGTCGATCGTGATGCCCTGCTCGCGCTCGGCCCGCAGCCCGTCGGTGAGCAGCGCGAGGTTCACCTGCTCGTCGCCGCGCGCCCGGCTCGTGCGCTCGACCGCCTCGAGCTGGTCCTCGAAGATCGCCTTCGAGTCGTAGAGCAACCGCCCGATGAGCGTGCTCTTCCCGTCGTCGACCGACCCCGCCGTCGCGAGCCTGAGCAGCTCCATCTCAGAAGTAGCCCTCGCGCTTGCGGTCCTCCATCGCGGCCTCGGAGAACTTGTCGTCGGCGCGGGTCGCGCCCCGCTCGGTGATGCGCGACGCGGCGACCTCTTCGACGATGTCGGCCACGGTCGTCGCGGGCGACTCGACCGCGGCGGTGCAGGTCATGTCGCCGACGGTGCGGTAGCGCACGAGCGCTTCGAACACCTCGGCGCCGTCCGGTGTCGGCAGATGGGGACCGACCGCCATCAGCATCCCGTCGGCCCGGAACACCGGCCGGTGGTGGGCGAAATAGATGGACGGGACCTCGATCTTCTCGTCGCCGATGTACTGCCAGATGTCGAGCTCGGTCCAGTTCGACAACGGGAACACGCGCATGTGCTCACCCTGACGGTGGCGCCCGTTGTAGAGGCTCCACAGCTCGGGTCGCTGCAGCTTCGGATCCCATTGCCCGAACTCGTCGCGCAGGGAGAACACGCGTTCCTTCGCCCGCGCCTTCTCCTCGTCGCGACGGGCACCGCCGAAGACGGCGTCGAAGCGGTGCTCCTCGATCGCGTCGAGCAGCGTCGTGGTCTGGAGGCGATTGCGCGACGCGCCGGGGCGCGGATCCTCGCGCACGCGACCGGCATCGATCGACGCCTGCACGGAGGCGACGATGAGCCGCACGCCGAGCTCGGCGACACGCCGGTCGCGGAACTCGAGCACCTCGGGGAAGTTGTGCCCCGTGTCGACGTGCATCACGGGAAACGGGATGGGTGCGGGCCAGAACGCCTTCTCGGCGAGGCGCAGCATCACGATCGAGTCCTTGCCACCCGAGAACAGCAGCACCGGCCGCTCGAACTCGGCCGCGACCTCACGGACGATGTGGATCGACTCCGATTCGAGCGCCGAGATGTGGCTGAGCTGGTGCATCGACGAAGAGAGGGTAGAGGGCACGGTGGCGCAGCGGTAGGTGTGTTCGCTCAGCCGTGCAGCCCGCACTCGGTCTTGTCGCTGCCGGCCCAGCGGCCGTCACGCGCGTCCTCGTCGTCGTCGACCGGGCGCGTGCAGGGCCAGCACCCGATCGAGCGGTACCCGCGGTCGTGGAGCGGGTGCACGGGGAGGCCGTGGTCACGCACGTAGCCCTCGACGTCGAGGTCGCTCCACGTCGCGAGCGGGTTCACCTTCACGAGCCCGCGGCCGACGTCCCACGACACGATGGGGGCGTTGGCCCGGCTCGGCGTCTCGGTGCGACGCAGTCCGGTCATCCACGCGGCCCGACCGTCGAGGGCCCGGCGCAGCGGCTCGACCTTGCGCAGCGCGCAGCACCCGTCGGTGTCGTGCTGCCAGCGGTCGTCGAGCCCGACCTCGGGCTGCATGACGTTCAGGTTCAGGCCGTAGCGGCGCCGCACCTGCTCGACGTACCAGAGCGTCTCCGCGAAGTGGTAGCCGGTGTCGAGGAACACCACCTCGATCTCGGGTGCGACACGCGTCGCGATGTCGACCAGGATGCAGTCCTGGAACGACGCCGCGAGCACCACCTCGTCGCCGTAGCGCTCCCACGCCCACTCGACGACGCGCGACGCGGGCGCGTGCTCGAGCTCGCGCGACGTGGCCGCGAGCTCGGCGAGGTCGGGAACGGGCGTCGAGACGGTCGTCATGTCGCGCACTCGCCCTGGCCGATCTCGGCCGAGTAGGGGCCGGTCTCGTCGTAGTCGACGTAGAAGCCGGGCTGGTCGTCGGGCAGCGGGAAGTCGTCGAGGTCCTTGAGCGTCGCGCCGACCTTGGCCGCGCCACCCGATCGGTCGAGCCACTGGGCGAACGTCTCGCCGGCGTCGCGCTCGCCCGCGAACTGCCGGACGACGCGCACGACGGCTTGCGCCGCGGCCTTCGCGGGGAGCTTGGTCGCCTTCTCGCCGAACTTGACCTCCATCTGCCCGACGCGCCCACCCAGGAGCATCTGGTAACCGGGTGCGGAGCGACCGTGCGCACGCCGCTCCATGCCCGTGAAGCCGATGTCGGAGATGTGGTGCTGGCCGCACGAGTTGGTGCACCCGGAGATGTTCACACGCACGCCGCCGACCTCGGCGAGGCCCTCGGCCTCGAGCGCGTCGCCGATCGCGCTGGCCAGACCGCGCGACTGCGTGACCGCCAGGTTGCAGGTGTCGGCGCCCGGGCACGAGACGACGTCGCGGGCGAGCTCCGCGCCTGGCTCGGCCATGCCGATCGCGTCGAGGCGCGCGTGCAGGTCGGCGAGCTGGTCCTCGCGCAGATTCCGCAGCACGAAGTTCTGGCGGTTCGTGACGCGCACGTCGACGTCGAAGTCGCGCACGATGTCGGCGAGACCGCGGAACTGCTCGGTGGTGATGTCGCCGAGGCGCGCGTACGCGTACGCGCTCACGGTGCCGTTCGCGCGGCCGCGCACGACGTTGGCCTCGTCCCAACGCTGTTGTGGTGAAAGACCGCGCAGCTGCACCGGCACGCCGCCGGGAATGCCGCCGTCCGCGCTCACGCCGGTGCCGACGCCGGCCGGCGCGTCACCGCGCTCGCGCACGAGCTCCGGCACGCCGCCCGGGTACGTGGCCGACGCGCGCAGGAACTTGCGCTCCCGGAAGATCTTGCGGCGCAGCTCGTCCATCCCGTATTGGTCGACGAGCCACTTCATGCGGGCGCGCAGCTTGTTGTCGCGGTTCCCGTCGTGGTCGAAGGTCCGCAGGATGGCCTCGATGGTCGGCAGGAGGTCGTCGCGGGAGGTGAAGTCCTCGAGGGCCTGCGCGGGGTGGGGGTTCGCGCCGAGACCGCCGGCGATCACGATCTTGAAGCCGGGCTCGAGCGTGCCGTCGGGACGGGGTCGGTTCACCGCGATCACGCCGACGTCGTTGAACATCGCCTGGCCGCAGTCGGTGGCGCAGCCCGAGAAGTTGATCTTGAACTTCCGGGGCAGGCGTTGCGCGAGCGGGCTGCGCAGGAACCAGTCGGTGGTGGCCTGGGCCCACGCGCTGATGTCGAGCACCTCGAACGGGCACGCGCCGGCGAGGTGGCAGCCGGTGACGTTGCGCACGGTGTCGCCGCACGCCTCACGGCTGGTCAGTCCGACCGACGCGAGCAGACGCAAGACCTCGGGGACCTGCTCGAGCTGCACGAAGTGGAACTGCGCGTTCTGGCGCGTCGTGAGGTGGCCCCAACCGCGCGAGTAGTTCTCCGCGACGTAGGCGAGCGTGTCGAGCTGCTCGGGCTCGAGGCGCCCGTGCGGGATCTTCACCCGCAGCATCTGGTTGTGGCCGCCCTGGCGCTGCCCGTAGATGCCCTGGTTCAGCCGGCAGACGCGGAACACGTCCTCCTCGAGCTCGCCCGCGAGGTACTGGTTGACGTTGTTCTCGAAGCGGTCGAGCTCGTCGGCCACCTCGGGTTCGAGAGGGCGGGACCTGAGCTCGGTGACGTCGATTGCCATGGCGGACCTCCCGGGGCAGGGTGCCGCTGCGCCCGGGTCCGCGGGCGCGACGACGCCGGGACGGTGGACGGGGCGAGCGGCGGTCGGCGCGTGCGGGAACTACGCGCCGGCTGGGCCGAGATCGCGACGGGACAGCTCGTCGCGCACCTCGTGCGGCGTGCGACCCTGGAAGATGCTGGGTGCGCCGCTCAGCCGGATCATGACCCAACACCCTAACCGCTCGGCCCCTGAAATACCAGCGGGCGGGTCGGAAATTTTCCCGGGCGTCACGGTCAGATTTCCACAGGTGCGACCGGCGAACGGGGACAGAGTGCCCGTCGGCCGTGCTCGCGTAACGTGCAGCCCATGCGCATGTCCCGCCTGTTCGCGCGCACCTTGCGCGACGACCCGGCCGACGCCGAGGTCGACAGCCACCGTCTGCTGGTGCGGGCCGGGTACATCCGCAAGGTCGCCTCGGGTGTCTACGCCTGGCTGCCGCTCGGCAACCGGGTGCTGCAGAAGGTCACGGGGATCGTCCGGGAGGAGATGGACGCGTCGGGTGCCCAGGAGGTGCTCGTCCCGATCATCCAACCACTCGAGCTGTGGGAGCGCAGCGGTCGGGAGGCGGCCTACGGGCCGATGATGTTCCGGCTCGAGGACCGCAAGGAGACCCGTTTCTGCCTCTCGCCCACGGCCGAGGAGGCGATGGCCGCGCTCGTGGCGGCCGATGCGTCGAGCTACCGCGACCTGCCCACGATCCTGTACCAGATCAACTGGAAGTACCGCGACGAGCTGCGTCCGCGCTTCGGGCTGCTCCGGGCCCGTGAGTTCCTGATGAAGGACGCGTACTCCTTCGACGTGGACGCCGACGGGCTGCGCGCCTCCTACAAGCAGATGTACGACGCGTACGAGCGGATCTTCGAACGATGCGGGTTGACGGTCCGCGCCGTCGAGGCCCAGTCGGGCGAGATGGGCGGAGACGTCAATCACGAGTTCATGGCCGTCGCCGCCGTTGGCGAGGACGACTTCGTCTGGTGCACGAACTGTGACTACGCGGCGAACGTCGAGGCCGCGACGCGCGGTGCGCCCGAGACCGTCGACCCCGGTGACATCCCCGCGATGGAAGAGGTCGATACACCGGGCTTGCCCGGCATCGCGGGCGTGGCGAGCTTCATGGGCGTCGAGCCCTCCGAGATGCTCAAGTGCATCGCGTTCGACGCGGACGGCGACCTCGGGCTCGCGGTCGTCCCCGGCGACGACGAGGTCAACGAGTACGCGCTCGCGCGTGCGCTCGCACCGCGCAAGGTGCGCCTCTTCGGCGACGACGACTTCGCCGCGTATCCCGAGCTCCCGAAGGGCTACATCGGTCCGCACTTCACGGGAGCGACCATCGTGGTCGGGGATCCGGTCGTGCGGGTCCGTCCGGGACCCTGGGTCACGGGCTCGAACCGCGTCGACCACCACGTGCGCAATGCGGTGCTCGACCGCGACTTCACCGTCGACGTCTGGGCCCCGCTCGCCAGCGTGTCCAGCGGTGACCTGTGCCCCCGTTGCGGCTCGCCGCTGGCGGTGGACCGCGGCATCGAGGTCGGACACGTCTTCCAGATCGGCACCAAGTACGCCGAGACGCTCGGCGCCGACTACATCGACGAAGCGGGCAACCAGCACCCGATCGTCATGGGTTCCTACGGCGTGGGCGTGTCGCGCGTGCTGGCCGCGGTCGCGGAGGAGTACCACGACGAGCACGGTCTGGCGTGGCCTCGCGCGCTCGCTCCCTACGACGTGCACGTGATCGCGCTGCCCGGCCGGGGCGACACCGCGGGTTCCGTCACCGAGGCGGCCGAGTCGTTGTGCGCGGCGCTCGAGCACGCGGGGTTCGCGGTGCTCTTCGACGACCGTGAGGCCAGCCCGGGCGTGAAGTTCGCCGACGCCGACCTGCTCGGCATGCCGGTGCAGCTCGTCGTCGGGGCGAAGGGCGTCGGGCGGGGTGTGGTCGAGCGCAAGGTCCGGGCCACGGGGGAGCGCGACGAGCTCCCGCTCGCCGACGTCGGCGCGATCGCGGCTGCGCTACGCGCGTCATGAAGCTCCCGATCGACCCGCCGATCTCGCCCATGCTCGCGAAGCTCGTGCGCGAGCTGCCCGAAGGCGAGGAGTACGTCTACGAGCCGAAGTGGGACGGCTTCCGCTGCATCGTGTTCCGCGACGGTGACGAGGTCGAGCTCGGGAGTCGCAACGAGCGGCCGATGACGCGCTATTTCCCCGAGCTCGTGGAGGCGATGAAGCGCGAGCTGCCCGAACGGTGCGTGCTCGACGGCGAGATCGTCATCGCGACGGAGCACGGGCTCGACTTCGACCTGCTGCAGCTGCGCCTGCATCCCGCGGCGAGTCGCGTCAACAAGCTCGCGAAGGAGACGCCGTCGTCGTTCGTCGCGTTCGACATGCTCGCGATCGACGACGAGGACCTGCGCGAGAAGCCGTTCAAGGCGCGCCGTGCGGCACTCGAGCGCGCGCTGAAGAAGGCGAGGCCACCGATCCGGATCACGCCGGCGACGACCGATCCCGATCGGGCGCGCGAGTGGTTCGACCGGTTCGAGGGTGCGGGTCTCGACGGTGTGGTCGCGAAGGCGACGTCGTTGCCGTACCTGCCGGACCAGCGCGTGATGTTCAAGGTGAAGCACGAGCGCACGTGCGAATGCGTCGTAGCCGGGTACCGCACACACAAGGACGGCGACGGTGTGGGCTCGTTGCTGCTCGGGCTCTACGACGACGACGGCGTGCTGCACCACGTCGGCGTCGCGAGCAGCTTCGCGGCGCCGTTGCGCCGACAGCTGGCTGAGGAGCTCGAGCCGTACCGGGCCGACGCGTTGAAGAACCACCCGTGGGGCGAGTGGGCGAACGCGCAGGCCCACGAGCACTCTCGCATGCCGGGCGGGATGAATCGGTGGAACGCGAAGAAGGACATGAGCTGGGAGCCGATCCGGGCAGAGCTCGTGGTCGAGGTCGCGTACGAGCACCTGCAGGGCGACCGCTTCCGCCACAACGCGCGGTTTCGGCGTTGGCGCCCCGACCGCGAGCCGGGCTCGTGCACCTACTCACAGCTCGACGCCGTCGTCCCCGCCGAGCTCCACGAGATCTTCGGGAAGTGAGCACGACGCTCGACGGCGGGTCGCGCGCGTCGCGGCGGCTGCGCAGTGCGAGCTCAGCACGGTCCACGATCTCGACTGGTCAAAGCGCGTGCCCGATCTCGAACGCCGAGCGTCTCGCGGAGCGAATCGAGGCGCTTCCCAAGGATGCGCGCGTCGACCACGTGGCCGGTCGTGCGGATCGGGAGGGGCTCGCCGGTGCTCGCTCGCTTGTTCCCGTGGACCACGCGGAACGCAGACCCGTGGGAGCAGCTGCTGCGTGAGAACGGTCGACCGACGGCTGCCGGTCCGTCGCCGGTCGGCGACGCGTGGGCCTGGTAGTGCGCGCCGCTCGCCGAGCGGGACGGCACGATCCCGCGCTGGGACCCGGTGGCGCGCCGCGTGGTCCGCGCACACACATCCTGAGTTCGTTCTCGTCGCGTTCCGCGTACGGTGAGACGATGGCCGAGCGGCTCGTCCCCCTGGCGCGGAAGCGTCGCGGGCGGGCGCCGCCGCCGTGGGTGGTCTTCGAGGCGTTGAACGACGCGTTCCGCCCTGACGTCCGCTCGTGATTCGACCTCCGACCCGGCGAGGTCGCGCCTCAGGTCGTTCGTGCGCGCAGGCCGCGCACGGTGACGTGGACGTCGATCTGGTCAATGAAGGTTCGGGACGACACCCCGGCGGATTGTCAGTGCGGGCTGCGCGCGCCCTCACTCGGGTCGCGCTTCGAGCGGCGCGGCTTCTTGTCGCGAACGTCGACCTCGTGCGCGGCCTCGGCCTGGTCGCCGTCGGGATGGTCGCCTTCGCAGCCGACACATGGCGGGGGCGGGAACACGCGGTCGGGGAACGGACGCGTCGCGCCGACGGACTGGGCCGGTGCACCCGCGGCGCGATCCGCGCCTGGGTGCACGCGCCACGGGTGTTGGAACCGGCTGGGCCGGCGACGGCTCGCGAGCGTGATCGTCGCCCACGCGATCCACCCGATCGGCACGAGGGCCCAGAACGACACGATGCGGAACAGCAGCACCGAGGCCAGCGCGGTGTGCGTCGGCATGCCGTACGCGACGAGCAGCCCCGTGATGCTCCCCTCGACGACGCCGATGCCGCCCGGCGTGATCGGAAGCGACGCCGCCACCTGACCGACGGTGTAGGCCACGAGCAGCCCGCGCCAGGGCACGTGCCCGTGCACCGCGATGATGCACGCCGCCAGACACGCGCACGCCTCGAGCCAGTTCAACGCGGCGAAGCCGAGCGCCTCGAGCCACGTCGTCGGGCTCGGTCGCACGACGCGCATGCGGTCGACGAGACGGACCGCCGCGTCGCGCACCGGTCGACCCCCCGGTAGCGAGCTGACCCGCTCGCCGGTCCAGTGCAGCGCGTCCCGGACGCCCTGGCTCCGGTGCGCGGCGAACGCGATCGCCGCGACCGCGACCGGGATCGCGAGCAGCCCGAGTCCGACGGGACGGAAGTCCGAGACCGGACCGCCGTCGCCCGCGACCAACGACCCGATGACCATGAGGAGGAACAGCGCAAAGCTCGACAGCGCGCCCGCGACGAGGACCACCCAGACCGCGACCTCGCGACGCGCGCCCCGCCGGTAGAGCTGCGCGTAGTCCCACGCGGCGGCCCACGCCGCACCACCCGGCAGCGACATCGCGAGCGCGTTCCCGGCCAAGGTGATCTCGACCATCTCGCGCAGCCGAAGGTGCACGCCCGCGGCACGCAGGAGCCAACGCTGCAGCCTCGCAAAGGCGATGAGCGACGCGGCCTCGAACGCGATCGCGATCCCCAACCAGCCCCAGCTGAGGTCGTTGAGCTGGCCGACGGCCTGATCGAGGTCCTTCTTGTGCGTCAGCGCGGCGACGACGACGAACGTGAGGACGACCACCGCCACGACGCGGCGGAGCCAGGTCAGCCACCGGTCGCGCTTCGCGTGCGTGCGCTCGCTCTTGATCTGCGTCCCGTGGGGGACGACCGCCGCATCCACCACGCCTGAAGCGTCGCGCGGGCGACTCACCGCGCCCCCGTCCGACGGCGCGACGCTCGTCTGCTCGCCGGGCGGGTTCATTCGTCCACGGTACCGACCCGAGACCGTGGCCTGACCGAATTGGGGCGTATCCCCCGAGGTCACGGGCCGGTCACCTCCGGTATACTCGGCTGCGTTGGGTCGTCGGAGCCGAGGCTCCGACGCAGTCGGTGACCGTTTCGGTGGTCGGGTCTGCGTGGGCGTGAGCCCACGTTTTTTCTTGCCAGGGCACCGGGGCGTTCGCCCTTGAAAGAGAGTGGAGGGTCCGGTGACGGAGCGGGTCGATGCGGTGCGAGCAGCGCTCGAGCCCACCGTCGCCGCGCTCGGTCTCGAGCTCTTCGACGTCACGCTCACGGGCCAGGGGCGCGGGCGGGTCCTCCAGGTCGCGATCGACCGCGACGGCGGTGTCGACCTCGACGCGATCACGGCGGCGACCGAAGCCGTCTCCGCCCTCCTCGACCGCGACGACGAGCTCGTGTCCGGGCCCTACTCGCTCGAGGTGACGAGCCCGGGCGTGGAGCGGCCCCTGCGTCGCCCCGAGCACTTCCGCCGCGCAGTGGGCGAGACGGTGACGGTCAAGACCCGCGATCTCGGGGGATCGGCGCGACGGGTCCGCGGCGTGCTCGCGGCGGCCGACGGCACGCCCGAGGGCGGCTTCACGCTCGACGTCGACGGTCACGACGAACGCATCGACTACGCGGCCGCCGAGAGCGCGCGCACCGTCTTCGAGTGGGGACCCGCGCCGAAGCCCGGCGGACCCGGGGCGAACAAGGACAAGAACAAGCAGCAGAACCGGAAGAGCGGTCGCGCGAACGGAGCGACGGGCCGGCCCGATGCCGGCGCCTCCGAGCGCAGCCGACCGAGAACGGCACCGGACGCGTCGTCACGACGCGCCGACGCGGCCGAAGAGAGGCAAGCGAGATGAACAGCGACATGATGGAGGCGCTCGAGAACCTCGAGCGCGAGAAGGGCATCTCGGTCGAGAGCCTGCTGCAGGCGCTGGCCGACGCGCTCGTCACCGCGTACAAGCGCCGTCCCGACGCGGCCGAGGAGGCGGAGGTCGAGGTCGACGTCGAGACCGGCGACATCCGCGTCATCGCGCAGGAGCTCGACGAGGAGGGCAACGTCGTCCGCGAGTGGGACGACACCCCGTCCGACTTCGGTCGCATCGCCGCGCAGACCGCGAAGCAGGTGATCCTGCAGCGCATCCGCGAGTTCGAGCGCGAGATGAAGTACGAGGAGTACGCCGGTCGCGAGGGCGACATCGTCACCGGGATCATCCAGCAGACCGACCAGCGCTACACGCTCCTGGACCTCGGCAAGGTGGAGGCCCTGCTGCCCCAGGCCGAGCAGGTGCAGAACGAGCGCTACGAGCACGGCAGCCGGCTCAAGGCCTACATCGTCGAGGTGCGCCGCACCGCGAAGGGCCCGCAGATCGTCGTGTCGCGCACGCACCCCGGCCTCGTGAAGCGGCTCTTCGAGCTCGAGGTGCCCGAGATCGTCGACGGTGTCGTCGACATCAAGGCCATCGCGCGCGAGCCCGGCCACCGCACGAAGATCGCGGTCGCGTCGAACGACAACAACGTCGACCCGGTCGGCGCGTGCGTCGGCGCGCGTGGCTCGCGCGTGCGCATGGTCGTGAACGAGGTGCGCGGCGAGAAGGTCGACATCGTCCCCTACAGCGACGACCCATCGGAGTTCGTGATGAAGGCGCTCGCGCCGGCGCGCGTGCGCGAGGTGCGCATCCACCCCGAGACGGGCACTGCCGAGGTGATCGTTCCCGACTTCCAGCTGTCGCTCGCGATCGGCAAGGAAGGCCAGAACGCGCGTCTCGCGGCGCGACTCACCGGTTGGCGCGTCGACATCAAGAGCGAGACCCAGCTCCACGACGAGGAGTCGGGCGTCGAATACGCCGAGGGCGAGTGGGTCAAGGACGAGTCGGGCGAGCTCGTGTGGCAGCCCGCGGAGGGCGGCGAGACCATCTCCGCGGCCGCGGCGGGTTATGGCGACGGCGAGAGCGCGCCCGAGCCCGCCGCCGAGGCGACCGCGGAACCGGCGGAAACCGCGACACCGGCACCCGCGGCCGACACGCCCGAGACGACGGCCGAGACGCCGGAGGCCCCGACGCCGGAGCCCGCGACCGTCGACGCCGCAGCATCGTCCGACGACGGCGGAGACGGCGGCGCCGGCTGACCCGCAGGGGTCGCGCGCGCAGCGCGCGCGACCCCGGCGCACGTGTATCGGGTGTCGGCGCGCGGCGGCCCCGTCGGAACTGGTCCGCATCGCCCGTCGCCTCGACGGCACGCTCGTGATCGGTCCCGGCCCCGGCCGCGGAGCGTGGCTGTGCGCGGGGTCCGAGCGGTGCTTCGACCTCGCCGTCCGGCGTCGTGCGCTGGCCCGGAGCCTCCGCACCGAGATTCGGGACGACGAAGTGGGGCGACTACGCGCGACACTGTACGGGCGGCCGCGGGCCGAAGGTTCGCCGCGCTGATCGCCTGGCGCGCCCCGAAGCCAGATCCAGCGGTCACGGTCGGGCCCGACCAGCCAGGTCGGCCGGCCGGAACGAGTCGAAACGCAACGTGTCAAAGGACGGGTGTTGGCCACCAAGAAAATCAGGGTCTACGAGCTGGCGAGGGAGCTCGGCGTCGAGAACCAGACGGTGCTCGACCTGTGCGAGCGGCTGAAGATCGGCGTCAAGAGCCACTCCTCGAGCATCGACGATCCGCTGGCCGACCGCGTCCGCCGACTGGCCGACTCGGAGGGCCTGCGGAAGGCGCCGGCCCAGGAGCCCGAGAAGGAGAAGCCCAAGGCGCGCCCGAAGAAGGCCGCGCCCGAGCCCGTCGCGCCGGCAGCGACGGAGCCCGTCGCGCCTGCACCCGCGTCGACGGCCCATCGGGTGGTGCGCTCCGCACCGCGCCCGGCGGCCGAGCCCGACCTGCCCACGCCCGCGCCGCTCCCCGTGTCCGAGCGCCCCGCTGCGCAGGAGCGCCCGGCCGCCGCAGCCGCGGCGCCGGCTCCGCCCGTGGCGCCCCCGGCCCGTCCCGCACCGCAGGAGCGTCCCGCCGCGGCTGCTGCGGCGCCTGCCGCGCCTGCCGCGCCGGCTGCGCCTGCCCCGGCTGCGCCTGCCCCGGCTGCGCCCGCGCCCGCCCCGGCGCCGAGCGACGGCGCGCCGCCTGCGCCGCCCAGCCCGCTTCGCAGCCAGACCGGCAAGATCATCCCGCCCCCGCCCGGGAGCCGCGTCATCCCGCCGCCGCCCGGGCGCGCCGGCGCCGGTCGTCCCGGTGGCGGTCCCGGCGGTGGGCCGCGCACCGGCGGTGGGTTCCGTACCGGTGGCGGTCCCGGTGGTGGCGGTGGAGGTCCGCGCGCGGGTGGTGGGTTCCGGACCGGCGGTGGTCCCGGTGGTGGCGGTGGCGGTCCCGGCGGCGGCTTCCGTGGTGGTCCGGGCGGTGGCCCCGGTGGCGGTCCCGGCGGTCGGGGCGGTCCCGGTGGCGGCTACGCCGGTCGTGGCCGTCCCGGTGGCGCGCGCCCGCGGCGCAAGAAGCGTCGTCGCAGCTTCGAGGACCTCGGCCCCGCGTCGATGCCGGCCCTCACGCCGAAGGACGCGCCCATTCCCGAGGGCGAGATCGTCATCCCGCGCGGCATCACGCTCCAGGAGCTCGCGCCCAAGCTGAACCGCACGACGGCCGACCTGGTCCGCATCCTCTTCGACGCGGGCGAGATGGTCACCGGCACCCAGTCGCTCGCCGACGAGATGGTCGAGCTGATCGGCGAGGAGCTCGGCGCCGAGATCCTGCTCGTCGAGCCGGGCCAGGAGGCCGAGCTCGAGCTGCAGGCGCTCCTCGGCGACGACGAGGAGGACGACGAGGCGCTGCTCGAGCCGCGCGCGCCCGTCGTCACCGTGATGGGTCACGTCGACCACGGCAAGACGACGCTGCTCGACCGCATCCGCGAGGCGAACGTCGTCGCGGGCGAGGCAGGCGGCATCACCCAGCACATCGGCGCGTACCAGGTCGTGAAGAACGCACGCCCGATCACGTTCATCGACACGCCGGGCCACGAGGCGTTCACCGCGATGCGCGCGCGTGGCGCCGACGCGACCGACGTCGTCGTGCTCGTCGTCGCGGCCGACGACGGCGTGATGCCCCAGACCGTCGAGGCGATCCATCACGCGCGCGCGACGGAGCCGCCCGTCCCGATCGTCGTCGCGATCACGAAGATCGACCGCGACAACGCCGACCCGACCCGCGTGCGTCAGCAACTCGTCGAGCAGGAGCTCGTGCCGGAGGAGTGGGGCGGCACCACGATCGTCAACGAGGTATCGGCGCCCGAAGGGCTCGGCGTCGACGAGCTCCTCGACTCGATCCTGCTGCTCGCCGACCTCGAGGACCCGCCGCTCGCGGCGAACCCGAAGGCGCCGGCCCGGGCCTACGTGCTCGAGTCGAACCTCGACTCCGGGCGTGGTCCCGTCGTGACCGCGCTGGTGGAGCGGGGCACCTTGCGCGTGGGTGACCCGATCGTCGCCGGTGGTGGCTGGGGCAAGGTCCGCGCCATGTTCGACGACAAAGGACAGCAGGTCGCCGAAGCAGGCCCGTCGGTGCCGGTCGAGGTCCTCGGGCTCGACGACGTCCCGCTCGCGGGCGACGAGCTGCGCGTCGCGCCCGACGAGAAAACGGCGCGCACCGTGGCCGAGGCCCGGAGCCGGCGTCGCCGCGCAGCCAGCATGGCGCACCCGATGACGCTCGCCGGTGGTGCCCGGCTCGAGGACATCTTCGCGATGGTCCAACGGGGCGAGGTCGCGACGCTGAACCTCGTCCTCAAGGCCGACGTGCAGGGTTCGCTCGAGGCCCTCACCGACGCGCTCCGCAAGATCGACCAGGAGCGCGATGAGGTGCGCTTGTCGTTCGTGCACCGCGCCGTCGGCGGGATCAGCGAGTCCGACATCGACCTCGCTGCAGTGTCGAACGCGACCGTCATCGGGTTCAACGTGCGTCCCGACCGCAAGGCACGCGAGCTCGCGGAGCAGCAGGGCGTCGAGCTGCGTCTGTACGAAGTGATCTACCAGGTCCTCGACGACGTGAAGAACGCGCTGCTCGGTCTGCTCAAGCCGGAATACGAAGAGGTCGTCACGGGCGACGCCGAGGTGCGCGAGATCTTCAGCATCCCGCGTGTCGGACGGGTCGCGGGTTGCTACGTCCTCAACGGGACGATCACCCGCGGCTCGAAGGTCCGCTTCCTGCGCGAGGGCACGATCATCTGGAAGGGCGCGATCGCATCGCTGCGGCGCTTCAAGGAGGACGTGCGCGAGGTGAACGCCGGCTTCGAGTGCGGGATCGGGCTCGAGAACTTCCAGGACCTCAAGCCCGGCGACGTCATCGAGACCTACGACCTCCGCGAAGTCGCCAGGACCTGACCCCGGGCCGCGCGAGACTGGCCACATGCACGCGGCAGCCGTCTGCTTCGAGTTGCGGGTGCCTGAGAGCCGCTCGCTCAAGGCGAAGCGCGCCGCGGTGCGACCGATCGTCGACGGCTTGCGGCACCGCTTCCACGTCTCGGTCGCGGAGGTCGACCACCAGGACACGTGGCAGCGCGCGGCCATCGGCGTCGCCGTCGTCGCGGACTCGAGCCGTCAGCTGGAGACGGTGCTCGACACGGTGGAGCGCTTCGTCGCTGCCGCGCCCGACGTGGAGCTGCTCGATCACGACACCGCATACCTCGAGCTGGAGTAGGGCGGCAGCATGACCCGTCATCAGCACGGCACCCGGCGGTATCCGCGCAGCGCACGCGTGAACGAGGTCGTGCGCGAGGTGATCGCGGACGAGGTCGAGCGCTTGTCGGACCCGCGCCTCGAGCTCGTCACGGTCACCGGGGTCGAGGTCAGTGGCGACCTCCGCGAGGCGACGGTCTACTATTCCGCGCTCGGCTCGAGCGACGAGGCGGCAGTCGGTCTCCGGTCCGCGGCATCGCACCTGCGCGCGGTGCTGGGTCGGGAGGTCCGCATGAAGTACCTCCCGCGTCTCTCGTTCCGAGAGGATCCCGGCGTGGTCCAGGGTCGCCGCGTGGACGAGATCATCCGTGATCTCCATCACGACGGCCCGTCGGGTCGGGGGGAGAGCGAGTGAGTGACAGCCTGGCCGACGGTGACACGGTGCCCGACGCGCTGCGTCGCGCCGCCGCCGCCATCGCCGACGCCGACGGCGTGGTCGCGCTCGCATGTCACGTCAGTCCCGACGGCGACGCGCTCGGCTCCATGCTCGGTCTGTTCCACGCGATGCGTGCGGCCGGGCGGCCGGTCGTCGCGTCGTTCCCGACGCCGTTCGTCGTCGGCCCGCACTATCGCGACCTCCCGGGTCTGGACCTGATCACGCCGCCGCACGAGTTCCCGTCGGAGCCGAAGGTGATGGTTACGTTCGACTGCGGGTCGCTCGGACGTCTCGGTGACCTGGAACCCGCGGCCAAGGCGGCGCGCGATCTCGTCGTGGTGGACCATCACGCGTCGAACGACCGGTACGGGACCATCAACGTGATCGACCCCGACGCCGCGGCGAGCGGTGTGCTCGTGCGCCGGCTGATCGACGCGCTCGGGCTGCCGTTGGAACGCGACGCCGCGTTCTGCCTCTACGCCGCGCTCATCTGCGACACGGGACGCTTCCAGTACGACACGACGACCGCGGAGGTGTTCGACCTCGCTCGCGAGCTCGTGGCGTTCGACGTGCCGGTGTCGCGGTTGTCACGCACGCTCTTCGAGGAACACCGGTTCGCGTACCTGCAGCTGCTCGGTGAGGCGCTCGCCCGCGCCGAGCTCGTCCCCGAGCAGCGTTTCGTGTGGACCGCGGTCACCCAGGACATGCTCGCCCGCCACGACGTGACGATCGAGGAGGTCGAGGGCCTCATCGACATCCTGCGGCGAACGTCGGAGGCGGAGGTGACGTGCGTGCTGAAGGAGGAGCCCGACGGCAGCGTACGGGTGAGCCTCCGATCGCTCGGCGAGGTCGACGTGCGACTCATCGCCGAGGCCCGCGGCGGTGGCGGCCACCGGTTCGCGGCGGGCTTCACGTCCGGGCAGCCGGTCGCGACCGTCGTCGCGAGCATCCGCTCAGCTCTGTGAGAGTCGGATGCGGCGCCCGGAGCGACGGAGGAGCGAGGGCGCTCGCCAGCGAGCGAACGACGCGGTGACCGGGGGCGCACGCCGGGGCCCCAGCGGCGAGGGAGCGAGCGAGACAAGCATCGACGGACTCCTCGTGGTCGACAAGCCGGCGGGGTGGACGTCGCACGACGTCGTCGCCAAGCTGCGCGGCGCGTGCGGGCAGCGCAGGATCGGGCACGCGGGGACGCTCGATCCCGACGCGACCGGCGTGCTCCTCGTCGGCCTGGGTCGGGTGACGCGCCTGCTGCGCTTCCTCCAGGAAACGGTCAAGGAGTACCGCGGCGACGTCGTGTTCGGGATCGCGACCGACAGCCTGGACGCGTCGGGCGCGGTCACGGAAGACGTCGCCATGCCGATCACGCGCGAGCAGGCCGTCGAGGCCGCGGCGCGCTTCGTCGGCGACATCGACCAGGTGCCGCCGATGGTGTCCGCGGTGAAGGTCGACGGCCGTCGTCTGCACGAGCTGGCGCGACGCGGCCTGGAGGTCGAGCGCGAGCCCCGTCGCGTGCACATCGAGCTGATCGACGTCGAGGAGCTCGTCCCGGGTGACCATCCCGTCGTGACGATCCGGGTGGTGTGCAGCTCGGGCACGTACATCCGCACGCTCGCCGACGACCTCGGCCGCGCCCTGGGAGGACGTGCCCATCTCGGTTCGTTGCGCCGGCTCGCGGTCGGCGCGTTCACACTCGCAGATGCGCATCCCCTCGACGAGATCCTCACCGATACCGGCGCGTTCGTGCTGTCGCCCGCGAGCGCGATGCGCGGTCTGGAAGGGATCGAGGTCGACGACGCGGACGCCCGTGCGGTCGGTCACGGAGCCGTGTTCACCGGCGATCGGACGGACCTCGCGACCGATGGGCCCGGTCCGTTCGCGGTGCTCGACCATCAGGGCGAGCTGCTCGCGGTCTACGAGCGTGCAGGCGGCAAGCTCAAGCCCGCGGTCGTCGTTGCGCCGGCGGCGTCGTGATGCGCGTCGTCCGCAACCTCGAGGACGTCGAGAACGTCAGCGACGGCAGCGTCGTCACCATCGGCGCGTACGACGGCGTGCACCGCGGGCACCAGCGCGTGTTGCAGCTCGTGCGCGACCTTGCGCGGGCGCGCGGGCTCGAGGCCGCGGTCGTCACGTTCGACCGTCATCCCGCGCAGGTCGTCCGTCCGGAGTCCGCGCCGAAGCTGTTGACGAACCTCGAGCAGAAGCTCGAGCTGCTGGACGCGACCGGCGACGTCGACGTGTGCTGTGTGCTCACGTTCGACGAGACCCGGAGCCGCGAGACCGCGGAGGAGTTCGTGACCGAGGTGCTCGTCGAACGGCTGCGGACGCGTCTCGTCGTGGTGGGGGAGGACTTCCACTTCGGCTACAAGCGCGGCGGCAACGTCGGCCTCCTGAACCGAATGGGCGCGGAGCTCGGCTTCGAGGCGATCGGCCTCGGTCTCGTGGCGGTCGAGGGAGACCCGAACGGCACCGTGTTCTCGTCGACGCGCATCCGCAACCTGCTGGCCGAAGGCGACGTGGCCGGTGCCGCCGCGTTGCTCGGTCGCCCCCACGAGGTGCGCGGAACGGTCGAGCGCGGTGACGAGCGCGGTCGCCAGCTGGGCTATCCGACGGCCAACGTCGCGGTGCCGAACGAGATCTGCCTGCCCGCCGACGGCATCTACGCGGGGACGTACGTGACCGAGCAGGCCGTCGAGCACCCGGCCGCGATCTCGCTCGGGCGCCGGCCGACGTTCTACGAGCACGCGGAGATGTCGCTGCTCGAGGCCCACCTGCTCGACTTCGACGGCGATCTCTACGGACGGCCGGCCCGCGTGCGCTTCCTCGAGCGCCTTCGGGGCGAGCAGCGCTTCGAGAGCGTGGATGCGCTGGTGGAGCAGATCGGCCGCGACGTGGAGGCCACCCGCCGGCTCTTCGAGGACGGCTGACCCGGGACGAGAGCCCTCGGCCTGGCCCGGAAGAGCCCCGTGGTACGATCGATCGTTCGTCGGCACGCGGCCGACGAGCGCCCCACCTGCTGCCGGAACGAAGGTTCGCGCCAAGGCATGCCCGATACCACCGCCACGATCGCCGAGCACCGCCTCCACGAGACCGACACCGGCTCGCCCGAGGTGCAGATCGCGCTCCTGACCGGACGCATCAACCACCTCACCGAGCACCTGAAGGTCCACAAGAAGGACCATCACTCCCGTCGAGGTCTGCTCATGCTCGTCGGCCGGCGTCGGCGGCTGCTCGACTACCTGCGACGCAACGACGTCGAGCGCTACCGGGCGCTGATCGCGAGGCTCGGCCTGCGCCGGTAGGGCCATTCGGGAGCGGCCTGGAGGCCGCTCCTTCCGCGTACGAGAACTGTTCGGCGACGAAGACGTCGGTTGTCAGTCGCCACTGCCCGGGTCAGGCGAGATGTCGAATCGGGGCCGTGACAACTGGGAACCGGGGGGCCTCTCGTCGCCATGACGAGAGGAGCGCGTTCCATGGCGGACGCCATCCGGGTCTCGAGCCCGATCAACGACAGCGGTCTCACCATGTCCCTGGAGACCGGCCGGCTCGCACAGCTCGCCGACGGCGCGGTCGTCGTGCAGGTCGGTGAGACGACGGTGCTCACGACCGTCGTCACGAGCAAGCCGCGGGAAGGCATCGACTTCTTCCCGCTCACCGTCGACGTCGAGGAGCGCATGTACGCGGCCGGGAAGATCCCCGGCTCGTTCTTCCGGCGCGAGGGCCGACCGGGCGAGCAGGCCATCCTGACCTGCCGCCTCACCGACCGCCCGCTGCGGCCGTCGTTCCCCGAGGGGTTCCGCAACGAGGTGCAGGTCATCTCGACCATCCTCGGTGCCGACCTCGAGAACCCGCACGACATCGTGTCGATCAACGGCGCGTCGGCCGCGCTCACCGTGTCGGGGATTCCCTTCGACGGCCCGATCGGCGCGGTCCGCATGGCCCATCGCGACGGCGAGTGGCACGCGCACCCGACCTATCAGGAGGGCGACGAGTCGACGTTCGAGCTCGTCGTCGCGGGTCGCCGGGTCGACAACGGCGACATCGCGATCATGATGGTCGAGGCCGGCGGCACCGAGGCGACGTGGGCGCTCTACGAGCAGGGCGCGCCGAAGGTGACCGAGGAGGTCATCGCGCAGGGCCTCGAGGCGTCGAAGCAGTGGATCGGCGCGTCGATCGATCTCCAGCAGCAGCTGCGCAAGGAGTACGAGAGCCAGCGCGGGCCGATCGAGGCGATCGCGTACGAGGTCCACACCGACTACGAGCCCGACGTGTTCAGCGCGGTCGAGGCCGAGGTCGGGAGCGCGACGCGCGAGGCGATGACGATCGCCGACAAGCACGACCGCAACGGGCGCCTCGACGAGGTCGAGTCCGGCCTGCTCGAGAAGCTCGTCGGGACGGCCGAGGCGCCGGGCGCGTTCGCGGAGCGCGCCGGTCAGGTCCGCAAGGCGTTCAGATCGTTGCAGAAGCAGGTCGTGCGCACGCGCATCGTCACCGAGGGTCTGCGCATCGACGGCCGCAGCACGACCGACATCCGTCCGCTCGCGGCCGACGTCGGCATCATCCCCACCGCGCACGGCTCGGGCCTGTTCCAGCGGGGCGAGACCCAGGTGCTGACGGTGACCACGCTCGGCATGCCGCGCATGGAGCAGATGCTCGACACGATCGGTGTCGACGACAGGAAGCGCTACATGCACCACTACAACTTCCCGCCGTTCTCGACCGGTGAGACCGGCCGCGTCGGCTCGCCGAAGCGGCGCGAGATCGGTCACGGCGCCCTGGCCGAGCGCGCGCTCGTGCCTGTCGTTCCGAGCGCGACGGAGTTCCCCTACACGCTGCGCGTCGTCTCCGACGTGCTGTCGTCGAACGGCTCGACGTCGATGGGCTCGGTCTGTGGCTCGACGCTGTCGCTGATGGACGCGGGCGTTCCCCTCAAGCAGCCGGTCGCCGGCATCGCGATGGGTCTCGTGTACCACGACGGCAAGTACACGACGCTCACCGACATCCTCGGGGCCGAGGACGCGTTCGGCGACATGGACTTCAAGGTCGCAGGGACCGCGGAGTTCGTCACCGCGCTCCAGCTCGACACGAAGATCGACGGCCTGCCCGCCGACGTGCTCGCTCAGGCGCTGCAACAGGCGAAGGAAGCGCGTCTCAAGATCCTCGACGTGATGCACGGCGCGATCGCCGAGCCGCGCAGCGAGGTGCGCGACACCGCACCGAAGATCGTCAGCTTCGAGATCCCGATCGACAAGATCGGCGAGGTGATCGGTCCGAAGGGCAAGGTGATCAACACCATCCAGCAGGAGACCGGCGCCGACATCTCGGTGAGCGACGACGGTGTCGTCGGCACGGTGAGCATCGGCTCGAAGGACGGCTCGCAGGTCGAGGAGGCCACGCGCCGCATCGAGCTGATCCTCGACCCGCCGACAGCGGAGCTCGGTGCGGAGTACACGGGTCGTGTCGTCAACATCACGAAGTTCGGCGCGTTCGTGAACATCCTCCCGGGCCGCGACGGCCTGCTCCACATCTCGAAGCTCGGACGGGGCAAGCGCATCGACCGGGTCGAGGACGTCCTGCAGCTCGGTGACGAGGTGACCGTGCGCGTCGACGACATCGACAACGCCGGCAAGCTCTCGCTGTCGCTCGTCGGTGGTGACGACGAAGGCGGCGACGGCGCCTCGTCGGGCGACGGGCAGTCGGTCGCGCGTTCGAGCGACGGAGGGGGCAACGGTCGCCGCGAGGGGTCGGCCCGGGACGTCGCCTCGTTCGACGAGAGCTGGGACGCCCAGGCTCGCGACGCCTTCGGTGACCTTGGTCCCGCGGAGGCGACCCGCGACCGCGGCGACCGGGGTGACCGGGGTGAGCGGGGCGGGGAGCGCCGCGGTGGCGGCCGCGGTCGCCGGCCCCGACGCTGATGTCGCGCACAGCGTGACAATTGTCGCTACAGCGCGTGGTCGGCCACGTCGATGACGTGGCCATCATGAGCATCCACCAGGCCGGCATCCAGCGCACCCGCACCGACTCGGGTCTGCGCGTCGTCAGCGAGACCATGCCCGAGCTGCGGTCCGCGGCGGTCGGGTTCTGGGTCGGGACCGGCTCCCGCGACGAGCCCGACCGGCTCGCCGGGGCCAGCCACTTCCTCGAGCACCTGCTCTTCAAGGGAACGGCCGAGCGCTCGGCGCGCGCGATCGCGGAGGCGGTCGAGTCGGTGGGCGGCGAGATGAACGCGTTCACCACGCAGGAGTACACGGCGTTCTACGTCCGTGTGCCCGACGACCACCTCGGTCTCGCCGTCGACATCCTCTCCGACATCGTGTGGTCGCCGGCGCTGCGCGAGGAGGAGGTCGAGTCGGAGCGCGGCGTGATCCTCGAAGAGATCCGCATGCGCGACGACACGCCCGACGACGTCGTGCACGAGCTGTTCGGCGCCGGCATGTTCCCGGGCCACCCGCTCGGGCGCGAGGTGATCGGCAGCGTCGAGTCCGTCGAGGCGATGCGCGTCGACGACATCGCCGCGTACCACCGCGCGCACTACCAGCCCGGCAATGTCGTCGTCGCAGCGGCCGGGAACTTCATGCACGACGAGGTCGTCCGCCTGGTCGAGAAGCAGCATCCGCGCGACGCGGCCGCACGGCCGGCCCGAGCCGTCGGCGATCTGTCCGTGCCGCGACCCGTGAACGTGATCCGTCGTCCGACCGAGCAGGCCCACATCGTGCTCGGCATGCGCGCGCTGTCGCGCGACGACGACGACCGCTACGCGCTCGCGGTGCTGAACCAGGCGCTCGGTGGCGGGATGTCGTCACGCCTGTTCCAGGAGATCCGTGAACGTCGCGGTCTCGCGTACTCGGTCTTCTCGTACCGCAGCGTGTTCGAGGAGACCGGAACGCTCGCGGTGTACGCCGGGACCGGGCCCAGCCGCGCCCATGACGTCCTGAAGGTGCTCCACGACGAGCTCGACCGTGTGGTCGCCGACGGCCTCGGCGAGGCCGAGTTCGCGTCGGCGAAGGGTCACCTCAAGGGGTCGATGGCGCTGGGGCTCGAGAGCTCCTCGAGCCGGATGCACCGGCTCGGGCGCAACGAGCTCGTGCTCGGCGACGTCCCGACGCTCGACGAGCTGGTGGCCGAGATCGACGCGATCACGCCCGACGACATCGCCCGGGTCATCGACCGCGTCCTGGCGGGTACGCCGCGGGTGCTGGCGGTCGTCGGCCCGTTCGACGAGGGCGATTTCGCCTGACGCCCCGGCGCGCGACCAGGGTCACGCGCGGTAGGCGTCTGGTTGGGAAGGCGCTCCCGGGTCGGTAATCTCCCGGCATGGTCAGGGTCGGGGTCTTCGGTGCTGGTGGTCGTATGGGAACGACGGTGTGCCGCGCCGTCGCCGACGACCCGGAGCTGGAGCTCGTCGCCGCGGTGGACCCCCACCACTCGGGGATCGATCTCGACCAGCTCGGCATCCCCGGCACCGGCGTCCACATCTTCGCCGGCGCGGAGGCGCTCCTCGACGCGGGTGCGGAGGTGGTCGTCGACTTCACGGTCATCGACGCCGCGCTCGAGAACGCGAGGTGGTGCGCGGCGAACGGCGTCCACGCGGTGATCGGGACGACGGGCTTCAGCCCCGCGGATCTGTCCGACCTGGACCTCCGCTTCCGCGAGAGTGACGCGAACGCGCTGATCGCGCCGAACTTCGCCATCGGCGCGGTGCTGATGATGCGTTTCGCGGAGATGGCCGCGCCCTACTTCGAGACCGCGGAGATCATCGAGCTCCATCACGACGCGAAGACCGACGCGCCGTCGGGTACGTCGATGCTCACGGCAGAGCGGATGGCGGGCGCGTCGAAGGACTGGGCACCCGACCCGACCGTGAAGGCCGTCGTGCAGGGTGCGCGCGGCGCGCTCGTCGCGGGCGCGATCCCGGTGCACTCCGTGCGGCTGCGCGGGCTCGTCGCGCATCAGGAGGTCATCCTCGGTACCGCGGGGCAGTCGCTGACCATCCGCCACGACTCCTTCGACCGCACGTCGTTCATGCCCGGCGTGCTGCTCGCCGTGCGCGCGGTGCCGAACCGTGCCGGGCTCACCGTCGGTCTCGACGCCTTGTTGGGATTTTGACGCCGGCACATGCCCGGCACTGATCCCGCGCTGCGCGAGCGATTGCTCGAGGCCGCGTACGCGTGCGTGGCGCGCTTCGGGATGGGCAAGACGACGATCGAGGACGTCGTCAAGGAATCCGGCGTCTCGCGCGCCACGATCTACCGCGTCTTTCCGGGTGGCAAGGACCAGCTCATGCGCGAGGTCGTCGCGTGGGAGATGGGGCGGTTCTTCGGCGCGCTCGCGGAGGCGGTCGCCGGCGCGCCCGACTTCGCCACGCTCGTCGAGGAGGGCCTCGTGTTCGCACACCGCGCCGTGCTCGACCACGAGGTGCTCCAGAAGGTCCTCGTGACCGAGCCCGAGCGGCTCCTCCCCCTGCTCACGACCGAGCAGGACCGGCCGCTGCGCTTCATCACCGGCTACCTGGTGCCCTTCCTCGAACGGGAAGAGCGAGAGGGACGCGTGTGGCCGGGGCTCGACCTCGAACGCGCCGCCGACTACGTCGCCCGCATGCTGCTCTCGCTGATCGGCTCGCCGGGACGGTGGGATCTCGACGATCCCGAGCAGGTGCGCCTGCTCGTGCGCGGCGAGGTGCTCGCCGGCGTGATCACTCCCGAGGCGCTGGCGTGATCGAGATCGACCTCTCCGGGCGCGTCGCGTTCGTCACCGGCGCGGGAGCCGGGATCGGCCGGGAGATCGCGCAGACGCTCGCGCGCGCCGGAGCACGCGTCGCGGTGAACGATGTCGCGGAGTCGCGTGCGCGCGAGACCGTCGAGCTGATCAAACGAGCCGGAGGAGAAGCCGACGCGTTCGTCGGCGACGTCACCGAGGAACGCGTTGCGCGCGGTCTCGTCGACGCGGTCGTCGTCCGGCTGGGCGCGCTCGATGTCGCGGTGAACAACGTCGGCATGATGGGCGGTCTCGCGCCTCGGCCGTTCACCGACATCGACGACGCGTACGCGCGCTCGCTCGTCGACCTGAACCTCCTCGCCGCGCTGTGGTGCAGCGTCGCCGAGGCGCGGGTCATGACGGCAGCAGGCAGCGGCGTGATCGTCAACCTGAGCTCGGGCGAGACGACCCGTGCCGCGCCGGGCCTCGCGGTCTACGGGGCGGCGAAGGCCGGGCTGAACCACCTCACCCGAACGATGGCCGTCGAGCTCGGGCCGCTCGGGGTCCGGGTGCACGCGGTCGCGCCGGGCACCACCCCGACCGAGGCCGTCCGGGCCGCGATGTCGCCCGAGCACCTCGACGCGATCGCCGCTTCCACGCCGTTGCGGCGCCTGTGCCGCCCCGAGGACGTCGCCGGGCTGGTGCTCTTCCTGGTCTCCGACCTCGCCGCTGGGGTGACCGGACAGCTGGTCCTGGCCGACCTCGGCGCCCATCTGTCCACGTCACGGCCCTCCGTTCCGGTCCGACCGGCGACATCGGCGCCGCCGCCTGTGACGTAGGACACATTGACGATGAGACGATTTCGGCCATAACGTCTCACGTCGTGACGCCCGTCTCCGACGCGGCCGCGAGCGACGCCGGCTCGCCCGATCCCAGCTCCGTCGAGGAGCGCTGCCTCGACGCGGTCATGCGCTGTATCTCGCAGTACGGCGTCTCCAAGACCACGATCGACGACGTCGCCCGCGAGGCCGGCTGCGCCCGGGCGACGCTCTACCGGTATTTCGCCAACAAGTCCGAGCTCGTGCGCGTCGCGGTCGGGCGCGAGATCCGCGCCCTGCACGACGAGCTGGTCGCGATCGGCGAGTCCGCGCCGACGGTCGAGGACGCGGTCGTCGGGATCGTGCTGCACGGCTCGCGCCGCATCGTCGGGCACGACGCGCTGCAGTTCGTGCTGCGCTGCGAGCCCGAGATCGTGCTCCCGTATCTCACCTTCAGCGCCGGCGACGAGTTCCTCGCCGAGGCCGGCAACCTCGTCGGCCGCGCGCTGCTCGCGCACCTCCCGCCGGAGCTCGCCGAACGCGCCGGTGAGTGGGTGGCGCGGGTCGCGTTCGCGTACCTCACGCCCGCCGGCTCGCCGGTCGACATGACCGACGACGCGCAGGTCATCGAGCTCGTCCGCACGTTCGTCCTCCCCGGGCTGCTTCCCGCGCCCGTCGACCCCGTCACGAGGTGACCCCAATGGCCAGCAACCAGGACATCATCGGTCGCGAAGACGTCAACGACCTGGAGGCGATCCTCTCGGTCACCAACACCGAGGTCGACGCGATCCAGCACGCCGTGCGCTCCGAGGCGGATGCACTCTTCACGTGGGACTACGAGCAGAGCCGTCCGGCGCTCGTGAAGCTCTACGAGAAGGCCAAGACGTCGCAGTGGAACGCGGCGACCGACCTCGACTGGTCGATCGAGGTCGACCAGGAGAAGGTCGTCCTCGCCAACGCGGAGGCGAACCCCGCGCTGAACGGGCTCGGCACCGACTTCGACGTCACCGGCACGTCGTTCGCCAAGTGGGGCGACAAGGAGTGGATCCAGCTCGGCATCGAGTCGCAGAACTGGACGCTCTCGCAGTTCATGCACGGCGAGCAGGGCGCGCTGATCTGCACCGCGCAGATCGTCGAGACCGTGCCGTGGATCGACGCGAAGTACTACGCGGCGACGCAGGTGATGGACGAGGCCCGTCACGTCGAGGTGTTCGCTCGCTACCTGGACACGAAGCTGTCGGGTCACTACCCGATCAACGCGCACCTCAAGATGCTGCTCGACGACATCATCTCGGACGGTCGTTGGGACATGACGTACCTCGGTATGCAGATCATGGTCGAGGGTCTCGCGCTCGCGGCGTTCGGGTTCATCCACCAGCTCACGACCGAGCCGCTGCTAAAGAAGCTGTTGCGCTATGTCATGTCGGACGAGGCGCGCCACGTCGCGTTCGGCGTGCTGTCGCTGCAGGAGTACTACACGCAGCTGAGCGGGGCCGAGATCCGTGAGCGCCAGGAGTTCGCGTTCGAGGCCGCGACCCGCATGCGCGACCGCTTCCTCCAGCAGGAGGTGTGGGACCGCATGGGCGTCGACGTGAAGGAAGCGGTCAAGCTCGTCATGCAGGCCGAGGACCGGCAGATGTTCCAGGCGCTGCTGTTCTCGAAGATCGTCCCGAATTGCAAGAAGCTCGGGCTCCTCGACGCCGGCGACGGCTGGCTGCGCCAGAAGTTCGGTGAGCTGGGCGTGATCCAGTTCGAGGACTGGGCCGACACCGGCGAGGAGTACGCGCTTCTGGACGAGGTCGCCAAGGACCGCGCAGCCTCGTAATCAGCTCGCGCTAGCCTCGGCCGTCATGAGTGACGGTCTCGCACCGCCCGACGACGCGGTTCGGATCGTCTTTCTCGGCGGCCTCGGCGAGATCGGGCGCAACTGCTTCTGCATCGACGCGAGCGGCAGCATCGTCGTCGTCGACTGCGGGCTCATGTTCCCCGACGTCGACATGCCCGGCGTCGACCTGGTGCTTCCGGACTTCACGTTCCTGCGTGACAACGCGGACCGGGTCGCGGGCGTCGTGCTCACGCACGCGCACGAGGACCACGCCGGCGGGCTCGCGTTCCTGCTGCGCGACGTCTCGTGCCCGATCTACGGCTCGCAGCTCTCGCTCGGCATGGCCCGGAACCGCATCGAGGAAGCGGGAGTGCTCGACCGCACGGAGCTGATCCCGATCGAGGACGGGGAGCGGCGCCGGATCGGTCCGATCGAGTGCGAGTTCGTGCCCGTCACCCACTCGGTGCCGCACGCATTCGCGGTCGCTTACCACACACCGGCGGGGACGCTCCTGCACACGGGCGACTTCAAGCTCGACCTCATGCCGGTCGACGGGCGCAAGACCGACCTGGCCCGTCTCGGTGAGATCGCTCGACGAGACGGCGGTGTGCGGGTGCTGCTGTCCGACTCCACGAACGCCGAACGCCCGGGGTTCACGGAGTCGGAGTCGACGGTCGGCGGCGCGATGCGCAACCTGTTCCGCGAGCACCAGAACAAGCGCTTCGTCGTCGCGAGCTTCGCGTCGCATCTCCATCGCGTCCGTCAGGTGGTCGAGGCCGCGATCGCGAACGGTCGACGGGTCGCGTTCCTCGGTCGTTCGATGACCCAGAACGTCACGCTGGCCCGGGGTCTCGGCGAGCTCGCGGTGCCCGAGGACCGCGTCATCGACATCGAGGAGGCGGGCCGCTACGCACCGGACGAGCTGTGCATCGTTTGCACCGGTTCGCAGGGCGAGCCGCTCAGCGCGCTCGCGCTCATGGCCGCGCACGAGCACAAGTACGTGAAGATCGGCGCCGACGACGTCGTGATCATCTCCGCGCACGCGATCCCGGGCAACGAGTCGAACGTGGCGCGGGTGATCGACGGCCTCCATCGCGCGGGCGCGGACGTGATCCACGGCGGGCCCGTCCACGTGTCCGGTCACGCGTCGCAGGAAGAGCTGAAGTTCATGCTCAGCCTGGTGCAGCCGGAGTGGTTCATCCCGGTGCACGGCGAGTATCGCCACATGGTCCACCACGCGCGTCTCGCGACCGAGGTCGGTGTGCCCGCCGATCGGGTGTTGATCTGTGAGGACGGCGACGCCGTGACGATCGGGCCTGCGGGCGCCGAGGTGGAGCGTATGGCCGTTCCTGCGGGCTATCTCTACGTCGACGGGATCGTCGGCGACGTGGGCCACGGGGTGCTGCGCGACCGCCGGAGCCTCGCGGAGGAGGGCGTCGTCGTCGTCATCGTGACGGTCGACGCGCACACGGGTGAGGTCGTGACGGGGCCCGAGATCGTCACCCGCGGATGGGTCTACGGGCCCGAGGCCGACTCGCTCATCGAGGAGGCGAAGGCCGCGGTGCGCGCCTCGCTCGAGGAGGTCGGCACCGAGGGCACGATCGACTTCGAGACGTTGCGCCGTCACGCGCGCCGCTCGCTGGGCCGGTTCATCAACGAGCGCACGCGCCGGCGGCCCGCCGTGATCCCCGTCGTGATGGAAGTCTGAACCGCGCGATGGCGACGATCCGCGACTGGTCGAACTTCATCGCCGGGCGGGTCGCGATCGTCACAGGTGGCGGGAGCGGTGTGGGCCGCGCGATCGCGCTCCAGATGGCGCGCGCGGGTGCGAAGGTGTGGGTCAACGACCTCGACCGCGGCCGCGCCGGCGACGCGGTCGCCGACATCGAGGCTGAGGGCCTCGCCGGGCAGCCGGTGGTGGCGGACGTCTGCGACCGCGACGCGGTCGCGACGATGGTGCGCGAGACCGGCCCGGTCGACATCCTCGTGAACAACGCGGGGATCCCACCCGAGGGCATCGTCATCAAGCGCTTCGTCGAGACCGGTCCCGACGAGTGGGACCCGCTGATCCGCCTCAACCTGGCCGCGGTGCTCGGTGTGACGCGCGCATACCTGCCCGGGATGCTCGACCGGGGGTGGGGACGGATCCTCACGATCGTCTCCGACGCTGGTCGACGCGGCGAGCGCAACCAGGCGGTCTACGGCGCGGCAAAGGCCGCGGCGATGGGGTTCTCGCGGGGCCTGGCCGCCGAGGTCGGGCGCCAGGGTGTGACCGTGAACTGCATCTCGCTCGGCACGATGAAGACGGGCGCGCTCGCGGACCACATCCGTCGGGATGGCTCGATCGAGGAGCGGCTGGCGCGGGCCTACCCCGCGGGGCGGATCGGCGAGGTGACCGATCCGGCGCCGCTCGCGGTCCTGCTCTGCAGCGACGCCGCCGAGTGGATCACCGGCCAGGTGTATCCGGTCGACGGCGGCTACGCCCCCGCGCTCTGAGCGCCGGCGGGGTCGGCGGGCGTCGTCTCTCCGGGCCCCGCCCCCTCGCGCGGCGCGACTCGCGCCGAATCGGCCGCCGATTCGGCGCGAGCAGTCAATTTGGCGCGGGAGGTGCGCCGCCGGACTCGTGGCCGAGGTATTCCTGTGTGGCCGATGTTGTTGTTGTTACGATCACGGCCGTGCCCACCACCCGACGCAGTCCCGGCCGCGGCTCCGCGGGCCGGCGCCCTCGCGGCCGCCGCCCCGGCGGGGCCCGACCCCCGGCGACGCGGCGCGGCGCGCTCCGGGACCGGGCCCGGGAGCAGCTGCGCGGCCACGTCGTCGACGTCGTCGCCGTCTCGCTCGCCGCCATCGGCTCGATCACCGCGCTTGCGCTGGCCACCGACCTCGTCGGCCCGGCCGGTCACATCATCGACGTCGTCGCGACGTCCGCGCTCGGCCGCGGCGCCGGAATGCTGCCCGTCGTCTGCTTCGTCGTCGCGGTGCTCCTGCTCTGGAGTCGCCCGTTCCTCGCCGAGAACGCCGCCACGAACGCGTCGAGCTCGGCGCCCGCACGAGCGAAGCGCCTTCCGGCCGACGACACGCCGCCGGTCGCGTCGTTCCGTATCGGTCTCGGCGTCTCGCTCGTGCTCCTCGGCAGCGTCGGCTTGTTGCACCTGGCCGGCGGCAGCCCGTCGCTCGACGGACCCATGGCGCCGCTGCGGAACGCGGGCGGGTTCGCGGGCGCAGTGATCGGCGATCCGCTCCAGGCCGGTCTCGGCACGGTCGGCGCGGTCATCCTGCTCCTCGCCGCGGCGGTGCTCGGCGCACTGCTCGCGCCGGGAGTCGGCCTCCGCCGCGCGATCCACGGGCTCGCGAAGGGCACGGTGTTCGCAGCGCGTTGGTTGCATCGCGCGTTCGAGCTGCACGCGATCGGCGCCGACCAGTCCTTCACCTCGCTGGAGGACGTGAACCGGGGCCGGCGCCCCAAGCTCTACGACGTGGCTGCCGACTCGTCCGACTTCGAGGCGGCGCTCGACCGCTCGGAGCCGGTCGAGGCCGAGCTCGTCGACTCGGGTCCCATGGAGATCGTCGACGCCGACGACACGGAGGAGGGCGCGCTCGCGGAGGCAACGCCGCCGAAGCACGCGTCCTCCTCGGTGATCGATCTCGCCGCGTACCAGTCACCCGGTGTGTGGACGCTGCCGCCCACGACCGTCTTGCGGCGCAGCAACGGGCGCGCCGTCGACCCACGCCTCGTCGACGAGGGCGGTCGCGTCCTCGAGGCGACGCTCCAGGAGTTCGGCGTCGACGCGCACCTCGTGGGGCGCACCATCGGTCCCACCGTCACGCGCTACGAGCTCGAGCTCGGCGCCGGCGTCAAGGTCAGCCGCGTCACCGGCTTGAGCAAGGAGATCGCGTACTCCATGGCGAGCCAGGACGTGCGCATCCTCGCGCCCATCCCCGGCCGCAGCGCGATCGGTGTCGAGGTTCCGAACAAGCAGCGCCAGCTCGTGACGCTGGGCGACATCCTCGCTTCGGAGGAGGCCGCCAGCGCCACCCATCCGCTCGAGGTCGGCATGGGTCGCGACATCGCGGGTCACGCGCAGATGGCGAACCTCGCGACCTTTCCGCACGTGCTCATCGCCGGTGCGACGGGAGCCGGGAAGTCGAGCTGCATCAACAGCATCATCACGTCGATCCTCATGCGCGCCACGCCCGACCAGGTCCGGCTCATCCTCGTCGACCCGAAGCGGGTCGAGCTCGGCGTCTACAACGGCTTGCCGCATCTGCTGACGGAGGTCGTGACCAACCCGAAGAAGGCCGCGAACGCGCTCGACTGGGCCGTGCGCGAGATGGACCTGCGTTACGAGCTCCTCGCCGAGGTCGGCGTGCGCGACATCACCGGCTACAACGCGATGTACGACCGCGGCGACCTGCCGACGGTCACGAACCCCGATCCGGTCGGCGGCAAGACCTACGAGCGGCTCCCGTTCATCCTCGTCGTCGTCGACGAGCTCAACGACCTCATGATGGTCGCCGCGCGCGACGTCGAGGCGAGCATCTGTCGCATCGCGCAGATGGCACGTGCGGTCGGCATCCACCTCGTGATCGCGACCCAACGGCCGTCGGTCGACGTCATCACCGGCGTGATCAAGGCGAACATCCCGAGCCGGCTCGCGTTCTCGGTGAGCAGCCTCGCGGACTCGCGCGTGATCCTCGACCAGCCGGGCGCAGAGAAGCTGATCGGTCAGGGCGACATGCTGGTGCTCTCCGCGTCATCGAACCGGCCGAACCGCGTGCAGGGCGCGTGGGTCGACGAGGACTGCGTGCGCAAGGTCGTCGCGCACTGGCGCCGGCAGGTGGCCGAGCCGTGCTACGTCGAGGGCCTCCAGGGCGACGACAACGGTCCTGGTGGTGGCGCGACGGGAGACATCGACGACGACGACGAGTTGCTCGGCGAGGCCATGGAGCTCGTCGTGCGCAGCGGTCTCGGGTCGACGAGCATGTTGCAGCGCAAGCTGCGTGTGGGCTTCGCCCGCGCCGGTCGACTCATGGACCTCCTGGAACGCAAGGGCGTCGTCGGCCCGTCGGAGGGCTCGAAGGCCCGCTCCGTGCTCATGACGGTCGAGGAGCTCGAGGAGTCACGCGGCCGCGTGTGACGGGCGCCCAGAATCCATCAAACTGGCTTGATTGATCCTGGCGGGGTGCCGTAGGGTCGAGGTCGTGACGCGTGGGACGCCCGCCACCACGGTGGCTTCCGACCCGCCCCGGATCCTGCAGCTCGTGGGCCATCCGGTCCGATGGCGGCTGCTGCAGGAGCTGGTGCACAGCGACCGGGCCGTCGCCGAGCTGACCGAGCGCCTCGCAGCACCCCAGAGCCTGGTCTCGTATCACCTGCGCGAGCTGCGGGAAGGTGAGCTCGTGTCGATGCGTCGCAGCTCCGCGGACGGGCGGGACACCTACTACCGCGTCGATCTCGAGCGCTGCGAAGAGCTGCTCGACGCGGCGGGTCGTGCCCTCCACCCGGGCCTGTCGCTCGTTCCCGCAGTGCCCATCTCACGCCCCACGAAGCCGGGTTCACGCCGCACCCGGCGCGTCCTTTTCCTCTGCACCGGGAACAGCGCGCGCTCACAGATCGCTGAGGCGCTGCTTCGGGAACGGTCGGGGGGCACGATCGAATGCGCCAGCGCGGGGAGCAACCCGAAAGCACTCCATCCCAACGCGGTGCGAGTGATGAACCAGCGCGGCATCGACATCAGCGCTAACCCGACCAAGCACCTCGACGAGTACGCGTCGCAACGCTTCGACGTCGTCATCACGTTGTGCGACAAGGTTCGGGAGGTGTGCCCCGAGTTCCCGTGGCACCCGGACATGGTGCACTGGAGCATCCCGGACCCGGCGCTCGAAGGACCGACCGCGCGCGCCAGCTATCCCGCGTTCGAGCGCACCGCTTCCGAGCTGGAGACGCGCATCCACTACCTGCTCTGCACGATGGCCGAAGCGACGACGAGGAGGTCCCTTCATGGCACCCGATGAGGTCGTGAACGTCCGTTACATGGTCGACGACGTCGACGAGTCGATCGAGTTCTATACGAAGCTCCTCGGCTTCGAGATCCTGACGAGCGCGGCACCCGCGTTCGCGGACGTGAAGCGGGGCAACCTGCGTCTCCTGCTGTCCGGACCCAAGAGCTCCGCGGGCCGCCCGATGCCCGACGGTCGCACGCCGGGTCCGGGGGGCTGGAACCGCATCCACTTCATCGTTGACGACATCGACGCCGAGGTCGCCCGGCTGCACGACGCCGGTGCGACGTTCCGCAATGACATCCTGAGCGGTCCGGGCGGCAAGCAGATCCTGCTCGAGGATCCGTCCGGGAACGTCGTCGAGCTGTTCCAGCCCGCGGCGCACTGATCGAGCCGGCCGATCGAAAGCGAGGTGCATCGTGGATCAACTCACCGCGGAGCGGGCGCTCCGGGAGCTCGAGCCGTTGGTCGGCGAATGGACGGTCGAGGCGACGGGTCCCGACGGCGTGCGCTGGCCCGGTGAGGGACGGGCCGTCATCGAGTGGAACGACTGGGGCGCGCACCTCGTCGAACGGTCGACGATCGACGACCCAAACGCACCCGACGGCATCTCGATCATCGGCTGCGACGCGGCGAACGGCAGTTACGTCCAGCTCTACTCCGACGACCGCGGCGTGTGCCGCGTCTACGAGATGAGCATCGGCAACCGCGAATGGAAGCTCTGGCGGAACGGCGACCCGTTCCCGCAGCGCTTCACCGCGACGATCAGCGAGGACGGGAGCACGATCTCCGGTCGGTGGGAGAAGGCCGAGGACGGCGTCAACTACACCACCGACTTCCACCTCATGTACCGCAAGCTTCGGTAGCGACTACTCGTCGGGCGCGCGCGGCGGACGCTCGTCCTCGAGCTCCTCGAGACGGGCGCGCAGCTCGTCGAGGAGGCCGCCAGCAGCGGCGAGGAGCTCCTCGATCCGGCTGACGTAAGCGAGCGGCGACGTGTCGGGAATCTCGTCGTCGACATCGAGCTCGTGCACGACCGCGGCTGCGAACTCGGCGCTCGACTCGGGAACGAGCAGCCGTCCGACAACGGTGGCGCCCGTGTCGACCCAGTCGACCGTCACCCGGCTCACGCCGGCGGTCTCGAGCCGCCGGCGCAGCACCTGGGCGTCGAGGCGCGGCCACGCTCCGAGCTCGACGAGCTCGTCCCCGCCTCCGGCGTTCCGAGTCCGGCCCACGGACCAGGGAGTGTACGGGAGGCCGCTTGTAGGATGGCCAGGTGACGACCTCCCCGCGTCCCGGCGCCGCGCGCTTCTACGTCGAGACGCTCGGGTGCCCGAAGAACGCGGTCGACTCCGACAAGGTCGTCGCCTCCCTGCTCCACGACGGGCTCGTCGCCGCGGCCACGCCCGGTGACGCCGACGTCGTCGTGGTCAACACGTGCGCCTTCGTCGAAGCGGCGCGCCAGGAGTCGATCGACACCGTGCTGGCGCTGTCGGACGCGCGCAAGCCGGGCGCGCACGTCGTGGTCACCGGCTGCCTCGCGGAACGCTACGGCGACGAGCTCGCGACCGCGCTCCCCGAGGTGGACGCGGTCGTCGGCTTCGCGCACGAAGGTCAGATCGCGCCCGTCGCGCTGCGCCAGAAGCCCTCCGCGCCGACCGGCGTGCGCGACCTCCTCGAGCTCCCGCGGCCGGCACCGACGAACCCCTGGGCCTACGTCAAGGTGGCCGAGGGCTGCGACCGCGCGTGCGCGTTCTGCGCCATCCCGTCGTTCCGCGGGAAGCAGCGCTCGCGACTTCCGGAAGCGATCGAGGCGGAGTCGCGCGCGCTCGTCGCCGGCGGTGTGCGCGAGCTCGTGCTCGTCGCCCAGGACCTCGCGTGGTACGGACGCGACGTGGGCGAGCCGGGCGCGCTCGTCCCGCTGCTGCACCGGCTCGACGGGCTGCGCGACGACGGTCTCGAACGCATCCGACTGCTCTACCTCTATCCGAGCGAGGTCCACGACCCGCTCGTGGCGACGATGCTCGAGCTCCCGAGCGTCGTCCCGTACTTCGACCTCTCGCTCCAGCACGCGTCGGCGCCGCTGCTCCGCGCGATGAAGCGATGGGGGAGCGGCGAGCGCTTCCGCGACATCATCGCCGGCATCCGTGCCGACGCGCCGGACGCCGCGTTCCGGTCGTCGTTCATCGTCGGGTTCCCGGGCGAGACCGAGTCCGACCACGACGAGCTCCTCGCGTTCCTGCGCGACGTCGAGCTCGACTGGGCCGGGTTCTTCCCGTTCTCGCGCGAGGAGGGCACCCCCGCGGCCGACCTGCCCGACACGGCCGACGAGCGGACCGTGGCCGAGCGCCTGCGTGAGTGCGGCGAGGCGCAGGACCCGATCACCGCGGCTGCGCGTGACGCGATGGTCGGTCGCGAGGTCGAAGTCCTCGTGGACGGGACCGACGACGAGACCGGCGACGCGATCGGCCGGACCCACCGGGAAGCCCCCGAGATCGACGGCGTGGTCCGTCTGGCCGACGGGTTCGCGCGTCCCGGCTCGATCGTGCGTGCGCGGGTCGTCGAGGCGTCCGGTCCCGATCTCGTCGCCGACCCGGTCGCGCGCGTCGTGGTGCGCGCGTCATGAGCGCGTCGGCGGCTCCCGTACGCCGATTCGGCCCGGGCGCGATCGCGACGCCTGCGAACGCGATCACGATCGTCCGGCTGCTGTTCGCGGTCCCGACCCTGGTGCTCATCGCCGAACGCGGTGCAAGCTGGCTCACGTTCGGGATGTGGACCGTCCTCGCGTGCACTGACGGTCTCGACGGCTGGCTGGCGCGGCGCGACGGCACGACACGTTCGGGCGCGTTCCTCGACCCGCTCGCCGACAAGTTCCTGGTCGTCGGTGGCTTCCTCGCGCTCGTCGCGCGTCACGACGTGTCGTGGATACCGGTGATCCTCGTCGTCGGACGCGAGGCGGGCATCTCGGCATACCGTTCGCTGGCCGCGCGGCGCGGCATCTCGTTGCCCGCCCGTCAGCTCGGCAAGTGGAAGACCTTCTTGCAGCTGTGCGCGGTCGCGGCATTCGTGTTCCCACCCACCGCCGACGTCGAATGGATCACCGAGACCGTGCTGTGGGTCGCGGTCGCATTCACGATCGTCTCGGCGATCGACATCCTGCTCACGGGGTGGCAGGAGGCGCGCACCTGATGCGTTGCGACGTGCTGTGCATCGGCACCGAGCTGCTCCTGGGCCAGATCACCGATACGAACTCGGCGTGGATCGGGGAGCAGCTCGCGCTGGCGGGCATCGACAGCTTCGAGCACCGCCACATCGGCGACAACCTGCCGCGCATGGCGCAGGCGTTGCGCGAGCTGTTGGAGCGCTGCGACGGCGTGATCGTGTGCGGCGGTCTCGGCCCGACCCCCGACGACGTGACCCGTGAGGCCATCGCCGCGGTGATGGGTGTGGACCTCGAACGTCGCGAGGACCTCATCGAGTGGATCCGGGCGTTGTTCGGCCAGCGCGGCCGCGACATGCCGGCCAACAACCTGCGCCAGGCCGACGTCCCTCGCGGCGGCGACCCGATCCCGAACTCGGTCGGCACCGCGCCCGGGCTCCTGTGCGAGGTCGGCGACAAGGTCGTGTACGCGGTGCCGGGCGTGCCGTACGAGATGCGGCTCATGATGAGCGAGCACGTCCTGCCCGACCTCTTGAAGCGTTCGGGCAACACCGGCGCGATCGTGTCGCGGACGTTGAAGACGTGGGGCGCGTCGGAGTCGGGGCTGGCCGAGATGATCGCGGAGCGCGTCGACGCGCAGACCAACCCGACCATCGCGTTCCTCGCGCGAGGTATCGAGGGCATCTCGGTGCGCATCACCGCCAAGGGCGACACGCCCGACGACGCGCGCGCCCTCATCGAGCCTGAGGAGCGCGCGCTGCGCGAGGTGCTCGGCGAGCTCGTCTTCGGTGCCGACGAGGAGACGATGGAGTCGATCGTCCTCGACCAGTTGCGCCGGCGCGGGTGGACTCTGGGGATCGCGGAGTCCTTGACCGGTGGGCTCGTCGCGGCGCGCCTGGTCAGCACGCCCGGTACGAGCGACGTGTTGCGCGGCAGCATCGTCTCGTACCAGACGGAGGTGAAGCGCGAGCTGCTCGGCGTCACGGCCGACAGGGTCGTGAGCGAGGAGTGCGCGCGTGAGATGGCCGAGGGCGCCCGGAAGGTGACCGGCGCCGACGTCGGCCTCGCGGTCACCGGCGTCGCGGGCCCGGATCCACAGGACGGTCAGCCTGTCGGCACCGTGTTCTTCGGGCTCGCGCTCCCCGGTCGACGGGCCGACGCGGTGGGGACGCGGCTGCCCGGCCAGCGCGAGCAGGTGCGGCAGTTCGCGACCATCTCGCTGCTGAACCTGCTGCGCATGGCGTTGCTCGAGGGTTGAACGCGTCGATCGCGCGGGCGTTCGTCGCGATCGCTCCGCCTGAACCGGTGCTCGACGCGGTCGCGGCGGCCGTGTCGCGCGTGGTCTTGCCCGACGGATGGCGCGGGACGCCGCGCGAGCAGTGGCACCTGACGTTGCTGTTCCTCGGGGCGGTCGCCGACGCGGACGCGGTTGTGCGTGGGTTGCGCGGCGCATGTGCCGATCGCGGCGCGTTCTCGCTCGGGTTGCGTGGCGCCGGCGCGTTCCCGCGTGCGCGGCGGGCGGGCGTGGTGTGGGTGGGTGTCGACGAGGGTGCGGCGCCGCTCGTGTCGCTGGCGGAGGCCGTGAGCGGAGCGCTCGCGCCGCTCGGTCACGAGCGCGACGAGGCGCGGTTCCACCCGCACCTCACGGTCGCGCGCACGCGCGGCCGCGATCAGCGTGACGCGCGGGAGCTCGTCGCGGCGCTGGGAGACGATCGGCTCGGCGAGCGATGGATCGTGAACGAGGTCGTGTTGTACGAGAGCCACACCCGATCCTCGGGTGCCGAGCACGCGGTCGTGGAGCGCTTCCCGCTATCCGGGTGAGACGTCGCACGTGTCGAGCGCAAGGAGCGGCCCTCGCAGTCGCGCGCTCTCGACGCAAATGCTTGACCCGAACGCACGTTCGTCGGTAACCTGCTCACACCGATGGAATTCCACGGTTGTGGTCCCTCGGTGTGGCCCAGCGGCACGGGTGCAGCGGATAACTGTCACACCCCGTCCGTACGGTCCTCTCCGAAGCGAGCTTCCCCGCACGACGACGTGAACGCGAACGACACGCACGGCCCAGGAGGGGTTTGACGGTGGAACGTGACAAGGCACTCGACATGGCGCTCGGCCAGATCGAGAAGCAGTTCGGCAAGGGCTCGATCATGCGTCTCGGCGAGCGAGGCAACGTCGGGGTGGAGTCCGTCTCCACCGGCGCCCTCGCCCTCGACCTCGCGCTCGGGATCGGCGGGCTGCCCCGCGGCCGCATCGTCGAGATCTTCGGCCCGGAGTCGTCCGGGAAGTCGACGCTCGCGACTCACGTCGTCGCCGAGGCCCAGCGCAACGGCGGGGTGTGCGCGTACATCGACGCCGAGCATGCGCTCGACCCGGTGTACGCCAAGGCCATCGGCGTCAACGTCGACGACCTGCTGATCTCCCAGCCCGACACGGGGGAGCAGGCACTCGAGATCGCCGACATGCTGATCCGCTCGGGCGCGCTCGACGTGCTCGTCATCGACTCGGTCGCCGCGCTCGTGCCCCGGGCCGAGATCGAGGGCGAGATGGGCGACACCCACGTCGGTCTGCAGGCCCGCCTGATGAGCCAGGCGCTGCGCAAGCTCACCGCGAACCTCAACCGCTCACGCACGATCGCGATCTTCATCAACCAGCTGCGGGAGAAGATCGGCGTGATGTTCGGCTCGCCCGAGACGACGCCGGGTGGCCGCGCGCTCAAGTTCTACTCGTCGGTCCGTCTCGACATCCGCCGAGTGGAGACCATCAAGGACGGCGCGGAGGCGGTCGGGAACCGGGCCCGGGTCAAGGTGGTGAAGAACAAGGTCGCGCCGCCGTTCCGGCAGGCCGAGTTCGACATCATGTACGGCAAGGGCATCAGCCGCGAGGGCTCGCTCCTCGACGTCGGCGTCGACCTCGGCATCGTGAAGAAGTCCGGTGCCTGGTTCACCTACGAGGGCGAGCAGCTCGGTCAGGGCCGGGAGAACGTCAAGCAGTTCCTCTCGGAGAACCTCGACCTCGTGATCGAGATCAGCGAGAAGATCCGCCGGGAAGTGGGTATCACGGAGCCAGACGGCAGCGAGCAGGCCGAGGGTGAGATCGTGCTCGACGAGGCGAGCGAGAGTCTCGACGGTTAGCCGGAGGCAGTGTGGCGGAGGGCCACCACGACGGCCCTCCGCCACCGCTTCTCTACAATCGTCGGACTGTGAGCAGCACGCCCCGACGCTTCTACCTGCGCACCTTCGGGTGCCAGATGAACGAGCACGACTCCGAACGGCTCGCGGGCCTGCTCGGCGTCGAGGGCATGGAGCGGACCGACGACGTCGAGGACGCCGACGTCGTCGTGCTCAACACGTGCTGCATCCGCGAGAACGCGGACAACAAGCTCTACGGGCATCTCGGTCACCTCAAGGCGCTCAAGGCTCGCAAGCCCGAGCTGCAGATCGCGGTGGGTGGGTGCCTGGCCCAGAAGGACCGTGAGCTGATCGTCGAGCGCGCGGGGCACGTCGATGTCGTGTTCGGCACCCACAACCTCGCGCACGCGCCAGGACTGCTCACCGAGTCGCGTCGCCGCGGTGAGCCGGTGGTGGAGATCCTCGAGGAGCACGAGGCCTACCCGTCGGCGCTACCGGCCCGCCGCGAGGTCGACCACGCGGCCTGGATCACGATCCAGATCGGGTGCGACAACTCGTGCACGTTCTGCATCGTGCCCAGTGTGCGCGGGCCGGAGGTGAGCCGGCGCACGGGCGACATCGTGCGCGAGGTGACCGAGCTCGCGGGCGACGGCGTGAGCGAGATCACGCTGCTCGGTCAGAACGTCAACTCCTACGGGCGCGACCTCGGCGCGGGGCAGTACCGGCCCCGCTTCGCCGACCTGTTGCGCGCGGTCGCCGACGTGCCCGGCATCCGCCGTGTGCGGTACACGTCACCCCACCCCAAGGACCTGCGTCCCGAGACCATCGCGGCGATGGCGGAGTGCGACGCGGTGTGCGACCACCTGCACCTGCCGCTGCAGGCCGGGAGCGACCGTGTGCTCGCCCGCATGCACCGTGGCTACACCGCTGGCCGCTATCTCGAACGGCTCACAGCGGCGCGCGATGCGATCCCCGATCTCGCGGTCACGACCGACATCATCGTCGGCTTCCCCGGCGAGACCGACGACGACTTCGAGCAGACGCTCGCGGTCGTCGACGCGGCGGCGTACGACTCCGCGTACACGTTCGTGTTCTCGCCCCGACCGGGGACGGTCGCGGCGGAGATGACCGACGAGTTCGTCGCGCCCGACGTCGCGGGGAAGCGGATGCGTCGCCTCGTCGGCGTCGTCGAGCGTCACGCCTTGGCCAAGCATCAGGAGCGCGTCGGGCGGGTCGAGGAAGTTCTCGTCGAGGGGCCCTCGAAGAAGGACCCGGCGTTGCTGTCGGGACGCACGGGCCAGAACAAGCTCGTCCACTTCACGACCGGCGGCGCCGCGTCGGCGCTAGCCGCCGGCGCGTATGCGGAGGTGCGCATCGTCGACGCCGCGCCGCACTGGTTGCGCGGCGAGCTCGTCGAGGTGACCGCGTCGCCGCGGCGGGCCCGCACCCGGATCCCGGTCGCCGCCGGCTGAGCTTGGGCGTCACCCACCTCGCCCTCGTCGGTCCGACCGCATCGGGGAAGTCCGCGCTCGCGTTGGCGCTCGCCCGCGCCTTCGGTGACGTCGAGATCGTGTCGGTCGACTCGATGCAGGTGTACCGCGGGATGGATGTCGGGACGGCGAAGCCGTCGCCCGAGGAGCGCGCCGCGGTGGCGCACCATCTCATCGACATCGCCGACCCGTGGGAGGACTGGTCGGTCGCCCGCTTCCAGGCCGCGGCGCGCGCCGCCGTCGCCGACGTTGAGGCGCGCGGCCGGCGGGCGCTGCTCGTCGGCGGGACCGGTCTGTACGTGCAGGCGGTGGTCGACGACCTGTCGTTTCCCGGTGAGGACCTCGCGCTTCGGGCCGAGCTCGAGGCATGGACGGCGGAGCCCGGAGGCGTCGCCGCGGCGTACGCGGAGCTCGAGTCGGCCGACCCGGCCGCGGCGGCGAAGGTCGACCCGCACAACGCGCGCCGAATCGTGCGCGCCCTCGAGGTGACCCGGCTGACCGGCAGGCCGTTCTCGTCGTTTGGCCCCGGCCTCCGCCAATTCGGCGAGACCGCGTTCCCGGTCCGCGTGGCCGGCGTGTGGCTGCCCCGCGCCGCGCTCTCGCGCCGAATCGGCGACCGATTCGGCGCGATGCGCGCCGGGGGACTGGTCGACGAGGTCCAGGGGCTCGCCGCCGACCCCCGGGGCTTGTCCCGGAGCGCGGCCCAGGCCATCGGCTACAAGGAGATCCTCGCCGCCCTCGACGGCCCCCGGGCCGGGGAATCAACCCGACTCGACGAGGCGTTCGACCTCGCAGTGCGCCGCACTCGCAGCTTCGCCCGCCGCCAGCGGATGTGGTTCCGGCGTGACCCCCGCATCACCTGGCTGGCCACTTCGGGGAATTCGTGCCGGCTGCTGCCCCAACTCCTGGCACTCTGGAGCCCATGAGCACCCCGCTCACCCTGCACAAGCTGCACGCCACCGGCAACGACTTCCT